>JAXDLK010000281.1:0-25211 GCA_034666665.1 Candidatus Binatota bacterium | reverse complement strand
TCGTGCGCTTGAGCACGGTGCGCTCCTCGAAGACCGATTCGACCTCTGCGTCCGAGAGGTCGTACCGCCGGTCGCCCGAGCGGATCGAGACCCGCGCGCGGGCGCGCTCCTGGAGGTTCGTGTCCAGCGGCTCGACCACCAGCGCATTGCCCCGTGGCGTGATCCGCGCGGCGAGCGCCTTCACGAGCAATGCGTCCTCGCGAAGAATGGCGGCGTGCGCCTGGGACAGCGCCCACGCTGCCGCCGGCAGGAGGGCCACTCCGAAGGCCGCGGCACTCGCCCGCGCCATCGCCGGATCGAAGCGCAGAGGTTTGCCGCGATCGACGAAGCCGAGATCCACCGCGAGCGGCACCACCAGCGCCGCGATCGTGATCGAGAGCAGAGAAACACCGGACTGCTCGACGCCGCCGAATGAGGCGAGCGCCGCGAGCACGCCGCCGAGGGCCATGGCCGCGAAGCAGAAGTTCGACCGCTTGTCGGAGCCCGAGTAGACGACGAACAGCACCGTCGGCGGGAGCGCGAGCGGAATGATCGCGGTCACGATCTCCCCCTCGCGGTACGCGGACCCCAGGGCCAGCGCGACGACCGCCGCGGCGAGCGTGCCGATCGCGATGCCGAACACCCAGGCGGAGAGCTTGCCGACCGCCTTCACGGTTCGAGTATAGACCCTTCCGGGACGGTGGCAACGATTCATGAGGTGGGCCGCGGCGGGCAGAGCTTCTCGACGTACTTGGCGATCATGTCGGCCTCGAGGTTCACTGGATCGCCGGCGCGCATCCGGCCGAGGGTGGTGACCGCGGCGGTGTGCGGGATCACGGCGACGGTGAACGCGGCGCCGCTCACCCCGAAGACCGTCAGGCTCACGCCGTCGACCGCGACCGAGCCCTTGTCGACGAGATATCCCGCCACCTCGGGCGGAGCCTCGAAGCGGTAGAGGAAGGATTCTCCCTCGCGATCGATCGCGAGCACGCTTCCGACCGCGTCGACATGCCCGAACACCAGATGGCCGCTCAGCCGGTCGCCGAGCCGAAGGCTTCGCTCGAGGTTTGCCGACGTCCCTCGCGCGAGCCGTCCGAGGGTCGTCCGCCGCACCGTCTCAGCCGAGACGTCCGTATCGAAGCGCCCCCGGTCCGACTGCGTGACCGTCAGACAGGCGCCGTTCACGCAGACGCTCTCGCCGATCGACAGGTCGGCGAAGCCGGTGTCGATCGTCAGGCGACGTCCGCCGCCCGCGGAGGCGTCGACTTCGGCGATGGTTCCGACCGACTCGACGATGCCGGAAAACAAGCTGGGCTAGCCCTGCGAAGGCATGGCGGCCCGCGCGGACGTCAGTCCGCGACCCCCAGCACACGCGCCAGCCAAGTCTTCGAGTCGCGCCGGGAGAGCGCCTCGAGCTCGCCCTTGTCGAGCCATACCCCGGAGCAGGAGGGGCACTCGTCGATCTCGACGCCGTCCACCTGCTTGGCGACGAGACGCGTGCCGCAGCGGGGACAGCGGCTACGGGCGAGCTCCTGGATCGTAGACTCTTCCTGCTCGGAGCTCGACCGGCGGAGCTTCTCCAGAAGGTCGCGATCGCGCTGAGCGAAGAAGCGATCCTCCTCCGCGCGCTCCTTCTCGCGGAGCTTTTCCCCGAAGCGGTCCTTTTCGTCGTTGGGCATCGTGCGTCTCCGATCGCCTTGTCGCGGCGAGAGCCGGGCCCTATACCATCGCGAGCCGTTCAGTTCATCAACGGGGGTCGCCGTGTTTCCTCTGCGTGACGACATTCCATCGCGGCGGCCGCCCGTCGTCACCTACGCGGTGATCGCCGCCAACGTGCTCATCTTCTTCTACGAGACGCAGCTCGGCGGCGATCTCGAATCCTTCATCCACGACTTCGGGCTGGTGCCGGTGCACTTTCGTGCCGCACACGGCGCCGAGCGCTGGATCCCGGTCTTCACCAGCATGTTCCTCCACGGCGGGCTGCTTCATCTGCTCGGCAACATGCTCTACCTGCACATCTTCGGCGACAACGTCGAGGACCGGCTCGGGCATCTCCGGTTTCTCTTCTTCTATCTTCTCTGCGGCGTGGCCGCCGCGCTCGGGCAGGTGCTGCTCGCGCCCGGGTCGCGGCTGCCGATGGTGGGAGCCAGTGGCGCGATCGCCGGAGTGACCGGAGCGTACTTCGTGTTCTTCCGTCACGCCCGCATCCTGACGATCGTGCCGATCTTCTTCTACGCCGAGCTGGTGCAGATCCCGGCGGTGGTCTTCCTGGTCTTCTGGTTCGTCATGCAGCTCGCCTACGGAGCGGCGTCGCTCGGCATGCAGGGCGCCGAGATGGGCGGGGTCGCCTGGTGGGCGCACATCGGCGGGTTCCTCTGCGGCATCGTCGCCGGCCGAGCGCTGGCGCCGCCGCCGCGTCCGGAAACTGCGAGATGGACGAGTTGACTCCCCAACGGCCCGGCGGTTGAATGGCGGGGATGCCCGAAAACCACACCCAGCTCGAGTCGGCGCGGCGGAACGTGGTGACGCCGGAGATGCGTCGGGTCGCGGCACGGGAGAACGTCACGCCGGAGTTCGTGCGCGACGAGGTCGCCCGCGGGGCGCTGGTGATCCCGGCGAACAAGCGACATCTCGCCGGCAGCGGCGGCAGTCCGCCGGCGGCGTCCCCGGCGGAGCACGCGGTCGAGCCGGAGAGCGGCCACCCCGGCGCTCCGGACGACGCGCGCTTCTGGGTGAACCAGACCGTCGCCCAGCGAGCCGCTGCGATCGGTGACGGGTCTCGCCTGACCGGCGAGCGCGCCCCGCGGCGGCTCGATCCGACGGGCATCGGCCGGCGCATCACCACCAAGATCAACGCCAACATCGGCGCCTCGCCGGTGGCGAGCTCCACGCGCGCGGAAGTCGAGAAGCTCGAATGGGCACAACGCTACGGCGCCGATACGCTGATGGATCTGTCGACCGGCGGGAACCTCGACGAGTGCCGGCAGGCGATCATCGATCACGCGACGATTCCGATCGGCACCGTGCCGATCTACGGCATGATCGTCGGCCGGAGCATCGAGGACCTCACGTACGACGTGATCCTGAAGGAGGTCGAGCGTCAGGCGCGGCAAGGCGTCGACTACTTCACGATCCACGCCGGGGTTCTCCGGGAGCACCTGCCTCTGGTGGCGAACCGCGTCACCGGCATCGTCTCTCGCGGCGGCTCGCTGCTCGCGAAATGGATGATCGTGCACGGCAAGCAGAACCCGATGTACGAGCTCTTCGACGAGATCAGCGCGATCATGCGGGAGTACGACGTGACGTACTCCCTCGGCGACGGTCTCCGCCCGGGCTGCCTCGCCGACGCGACCGATGCCGCGCAGCTCGCGGAGCTGAGGACGCTCGGCGAGCTCGTCGAACGCGCCCGCGCGGCCGGCGTGCAGGCGATGGTCGAGGGGCCGGGCCACGTACCGCTCGATCAGATCGGCGAGAACATGCGGCTCGAGCAGGAGATCTGCGACGACGCGCCCTTCTACGTGCTCGGTCCGCTGGTGACGGACGCCTTTCCCGGGTACGACCACATCACCAGCGCGATCGGCGCCGCCGAGGCGGCCCGTCATGGCGCTGCGATGCTCTGCTACGTGACTCCGAAGGAGCACGTCGGCTTGCCGAAGGCGGACGACGTGAAGGCGGGCTGCATCGCGTACAAGATCGCCGCGCATGCCGGCGACGTCGCGCGCGGCATCCCGGGCGCGCGGAGATGGGACGACGACCTTTCCCGCGCGCGCGCAGCGCTCAACTGGCCGCGCCAGTTCGAGCTCGCCTTCGACGGCGAGACCGCGCGTGCCCTCCACGACGAGGACCTCGAGGTCGATACCGACTTCTGCGCGATGTGCGGCCACGACTGGTGCAGCATGCGGATCTCCAAGGAGATCGAGGCGTTCGCCAGCGGAAAGGACGCCGAATTCCAGCCCGTCCGCCGCTCGGCGAAGAGCCCGGGACCGAGCGTCGAGGGCCGCACCCTTCTCGAGAAGCGGGCCGCCGCGCTGCCGCGGGTGGGCGAGAAGCACGCCTGCCACAGTGACCTCGTGCCCGACGTGGACGAGGCTCGCGCGGTGCAGAGCGGCGCAGAGCCCGCCTGACGGCAGCTCGCCGCCGGCTCCGTCGCGGAATCCCGGGTCTGCCGATGTCGTCGGCCGGCCGGCACGAGGCCTCCCCGCTTGCGGTGTGGGGAAGGGGGCTTATCCTGGACGCCTACGCCGCAGCCGCCGGCGGACGCCGCGTCGTGCCGGTCGAGAAAGGCGGGATCACGATGAACCTGAACCGATTCACCGAGAGCTCCCAGGATGCGCTTCGCGACGCCCAGTCGATCGCGCAGCGCCGGAACCATCAGGGCGTCGACGTCGAGCATCTGCTGGCGGCGCTGCTCGCCAAGCAAGACGGCATCGCCCCCGCGATGCTCTCCGCAGCAGGGGTCTCGGCGCCGCAGGTCGGACGAACGATCGAAGCCGAGCTCGCGCGGCTGCCCCAGGTATCAGGATCCTCGGCCGAGCCTTACGTCACCCCGCGGCTTCGCAAGCTCCTCGAGCAGGCGGAGGACGAGGCCAAGAAGCTCAAGGACGAGTACGTCAGCGTCGAGCACTTGCTGCTCGGAATGCTCGACGACCAGGGCGCCACCGGCAAAGCGTTTCGACAGGTGGGTCTCAACCGCGAGAAGTTCATGGCCGCGATGCAGAAGGTGCGCGGCCACCAGCGCGTCACCAGCCCGACGCCCGAGGGAACGTATCAGGCGCTCGAGAAATACGGGCGCGACCTCACCAAGCTCGCCGAGCAGGGTAAGGTCGATCCCGTCATCGGCCGGGACGAAGAGATCCGTCGGATCATTCAGGTGCTCTCCCGTCGCACGAAGAACAACCCCGTGCTGATCGGCGAGCCGGGCGTCGGCAAGACGGCGATCGTCGAGGGCCTCGCGCAGCGCATCGTCCGCGGCGACGTCCCGGAGGGCCTCAAAGGCAAACGGGTCGTCACGCTCGACATGGGATCCCTCATTGCCGGCGCGAAGTTCCGCGGCGAGTTCGAGGAACGGCTGAAGGCCGTGCTGAAGGAGGTCCAGGAGTCCGAGGGCCAGGTGATCCTCTTCATCGACGAGCTGCACACGGTCGTCGGTGCGGGCGCCGCCGAAGGCGCGATGGATGCCTCGAACCTCCTGAAGCCGATGCTCGCGCGGGGCGAGCTCCATTGCATCGGTGCGACGACTCTCGACGAGTACCGCAAGCACATCGAGAAGGACGCCGCGCTCGAGCGTCGGTTCCAGCCGGTGCTGGTCGACGAGCCGACCGTCGAGGAGACGATCTCGATCCTGCGTGGTCTCCGGGAACGGTACGAGGTTCACCACGGAGTGCGGATCAAGGACGCGGCCCTGGTCGCGGCGGCCGTGCTCTCGCACCGCTACATCAGTGACCGCTTCCTTCCCGACAAGGCGATCGACCTCGTGGACGAGGCAGCGGCCAAGCTCCGGACCGAGATGGACTCGATGCCGAGCGAGCTCGACGAGGTCTCGCGCAAGGTGATGCAGCTCGAGATCGAGCGTGAGGCCCTCAAGAAGGAGACCGACGCCGCATCGAAGGAGCGGCTCGCAAAGCTCGAGAAGGAGCTCGCCGAGCTGAAGGAGGAAGCGATCCGCCTGCGCGCGCAGTGGGAGCGGGAGAAGACGGCGGTGACCGAGATCCGCGACCTCCGGCGGCAGATGGAGGAGCTCAAGGTCGAGATGGAGAAGGCGGAGCGCGAGTACGATCTCAACCGAGTCGCCGAGATCAAGTACGGGAAGCTCGTCGAGGCGGAGAAGCGGCTCCACGAAGCCGAGGAGCGGCTCCGGCAGCAGGGCGCCGTCCTGCATCAGGAGGAGGTGACGGAGCAGGACATCGCCGAGGTGGTCGCCCGCTGGACGAGCATCCCCGTGTCCCGGCTGATGGAAGGCGAGAAGCAGAAGCTGCTCGCGCTCGAGGAGCACCTCCACGAACGCGTCGTCGGTCAAGACGAGGCGATCCGCGCCGTCGCCGACGCGGTCCTGCGCGCGCGCGCCGGACTGAAGGATCCGAACCGCCCGATCGGCTCGTTCATCTTTCTCGGGCCGACCGGCGTCGGCAAGACCGAGGTCGCGCGCGCCCTCGCCCACACGCTCTTCGACGACGAGAGCAACATGATCCGCATCGACATGTCGGAGTACATGGAGAAGCACACGGTGGCGCGGCTGATCGGCGCTCCCCCCGGCTACGTCGGCTACGACGAGGGAGGCCAGCTGACGGAGGCGGTGCGGCGGAAGCCGTACTGCGTCATCCTCTTCGACGAGATCGAGAAGGCGCACCACGACGTCTTCAACGTGCTGCTGCAGATCCTCGACGACGGGCGCCTGACGGACGGTCACGGACGGACGATCGACTTCAAGAACACGATCGTGATCATGACGTCCAACATCGGCAGCCAGATCATCCTGGCGCACCGTGGCGGGGCCGACGAGGACGCGTACGAGCGGATGAAGTCCGAGGTGCTGGAATCGCTACGCGAACAGTTCCGGCCCGAGTTCTTGAACCGGGTCGACGACGTCGTGGTGTTCCGCGGGCTGACGCGCGAGGATCTCCGGCAGATCGTCGACATCCAACTGGAGCGCTTGCGCCAGCGCTTGCTGGAGCGCCACATCGATCTCGAGCTCTCCGACGGCGCGAAGGACTACTTCGCGGCCGCGGGGTACGACCCGGTCTACGGAGCTCGTCCGCTGAAGCGACTCCTGCAGCGGGAGATCGAGACCAATCTGGCGCGGAAGATCCTCGCGGGTGAGGTGCCGGACGGCTCGCGCGTGGTGGTGGGCGCGCGGGGCGGCAAGCTGGAATTCGAAGTCTCGCCGCTCTCCGAAGCGGCTTGAGCAGGCGTACGCCTCGGCTCTCGTCAGTGCGAACGCGGCCTTCAGCCGCGGCTCCTCTCCGGGAGCACGTCCCGGAGATCCGTGTCCGCGCCGATCGGGATGCGCGGAAGCACGTACGGGTCCGCGGGCGGGCAGCCGGTCAATCCGCCGCCGTAGAGGCAGCCCGCTCGGTACCCTGCGGTGCGGAGCGCATCGATCACTGCCGGTGCGGCGTCCGCGGGATCCCCGTATGGATACGCGAACATCGAGACCGTGCCGCCGAGACCGTCCTCGAGCACCTTCTTCGAGCGAAGGATCTCCACCGCCTGCTCCTCGGGGCCGAGCGCGGACAACGGGCGGTGGGATGCTCCGTGCGATTGGACCGAGACGCCGCGGTCCGCGAGCTCGCGAAGGTCGACCCAATCGCAGATCGGCTCCTCGGGCTCGTTCCCCCAGTCGAAGGAGTTGCTGCCGCCGATGAAGTCCGTCGGCACGAACACCACGGCGGGCAGCTCGAACCGCAGGAGCGACGGCAGAACCACCTCGCGAAGCGATCGGTACGCGTCGTCGAACGTGAGCAGCACGGCCCGATCGGGAAGCAGCTCCGGGTTCGCCAGGCCGGCCAGGAACGTCGCCAGGTCGATCACCCGCCAGCCGGCGCGCCGGAGATATTCCATGTGCTCGACGAACGTTTCCGGCGACACGTAGAACCAGGTGTCCCAGCCGCCCGGAGGATCGCCGACCTTGTGGTACGCGAGGATCGCCAGCCGTGGCGTCGAGGGATCGTCGCCCACGTCCCTGGCGTCGTCGCCGTTACCGATCGCTGCCGGCTTCATGCGAGCGCTCGCTCCAGCACCGCAGCCGTCACCTTGCGGGCATCGAAGTGCTCCTCGGCGAGCGTGCGCGCGAGCCGGCACTGCGCCTCGTAGTCGCGGCAGACGGTCTCGAGGCTTCGCGCCGCTTCCTCGATGGTGGAGAAGCGGAAGAGACCGGCAGCGTCGGGTAAGAAGCGACTCGGCCCGGTGTTCTGAACCACGGCGGGCTTCGCGCTCGCCAGGTAACAGAGCGTCCGGTCGCTGATCCAGGCGTTCTGCAGCCGGATGCAGTGCGGCTTCACGCAGCTGAACTCGCCGCGCGATTCGTGAACGTAGCGCTGATAGTCCCATGGTGTGCCGGCGACGTCGCGGCTCTCGCGGATCCGCCAGCCGCGGGCTTCGAGGGCCGCCTTCTCCACCGGGTCGCCGCCGAGGTTCAAGGCCAGCTCGAGAGGCATCGACGTTCGCCGAGGAAGGTCGAGGAACGGCAGGAAGCCGTCACGCTTGTCGTTCGCGTAGTACGAGTCGTCGTTCTCCACGACCCATTGATCCATGTACCAGTGTGAGACCGTGGTGAACGGCGCATCGCTCGGCGCCGCATGGGGCGGCCACCAATCGAGCGCGATGCACGGCGGCGCGTAGTGCCAGAAGACGCCGCCGTCTGGAAACCGCGCCTCCGGCCGCCCCACCGTCTCTCCGGTCGTGAAGTAGAGGTCGTGCGGTGCCAGGCGAATCGCTCCACGAGCCATCCAGAACTGTAGCAGCCCGGGGTCGGTGTCGACGTGCGCCGAGCGGCGGAAACGACGAATCACGTCCGACGGGGTCTCGTACTCCATGTCCAGGAGGAGGTCGGCCTCCGTCGCCGCATCGAGGTCGAGGCACGGACCCGAGACCGCCGCCGGCAGGCGTTCACCGGTCCAGGACGCGAGCGCGAGGGCGTCACCGAGACCGTAGCGCGCGAGCCGCCCGTGCAGCGCTTCCACCGCCAGCCGTGCTGGCTCGGGAGCGTCCTCGTCGCAGCCCATACGCTCGAGCCAGATCACGCGGCACCCGAGCGAGCGCAGCCCGAGCGCCCAATTCAGGTACACCCAGAGATGGCCGCCCCCGGTGGGGTACTGGCTCGTTCGGGCGGCGATGCAGACGGTGGTGGACACTGGTCGCAGGAGTCGGCGTGCTCTCCAGCGAGCCGCGCGCCCCCCGCACCGGCCCGATAGTCGCGGCGGTTACGAGTCCTTCGGCTACGCGGAGCCTTCGTCCTTGCGTGACGTCTTCGCGGACTCGACGGGCTGCTCGTCCGCGTGGCGGCGGTAGAGATTGTAGCGCTTGAAGATCTGCTCGACGTAGCGAATCGCGTGATGCCCGGAAGCGAAGCCGAACTTGGTGTGGTTGTAGAAGGCCGGCTTCTCCAGCAACGGCAGCACGTGTTTCAAGCCGCCCCACCACAGGTTCGTGTGCAGGTCGAGCGAGTGCGCGATCTGCTGCGCATCGGACACGTGCCCGGGACCGAGGAGGTACGCGGCCAGGACGATCGCGAGATGGTCGTCCCCTCCACTTTCCTGAAACGTCTCGGACAGCCTGCGGAGATACGCCACCCCGGCCTGAATGCTTGCTTCCGCGCTCCGGGCGTTCGGGACCCCGACATCGGTCGCGGTCCCCGGCATGACCTGCATGAGGCCGCGAGCGCCTCGGCGGCTCACGGCATGTGGGTCGAACCGGGATTCGCGGAAGATGACCGCCGCGACCAGCCGCCAGTCGAAGCCCGCCTGCTGCGCGTGCTTGGCGATCAAGTGATCGTAGCGGGAGATCCGACGATCCCGGCCGACGACCCTGCCCCGATCGCGGACGATCCCCAAGTCCGCACTGTAGACGAAGTAGCGTTCCCAGAGCTCCTTGCCGACGCCGTTCGCCGCCGTGCGCGCCAGGTACCCGTTCAGCGCGTGGACGAGGGCCGGACTGTCCTCGCGGACGAAGATGGCGCCGGTCTGGGGGAAATCGTGGTCGGCGACGTGCGTCCAACGCTCCCGGATGTAGGGATCGAGGCGCACCCCGCCCTCCACCTTCGGCTCGCGCGACCAGGGGAGCACTGCCGCATCGGCAACGCCGGAACGGAGCATGTCCGCAGCCTCGCCGGCGGATGCGACCACCCGCGGCAGCACGTCGACGCCGAGCTCGCTTGCGAATTCGCCGAGGAGGTCGTACTCAAATCCGCGGGCAACCCCGCGATGGATGAAGTAGGAGAGCGTGTTCTTCTCGACCGCGAGTCGGAGCGTTCCCCGCTCCTTCAGCCGATCGACGGTCACCGCGGCGCGGAAGGGATAGACGACGTCGATCGGGCGCAGTCGTTGCAGCACGCGGCCGGCGAGCGGGAACCCCACGAGGAGCAGCAGGGTAGCGAGGCGGATGAATGGTTTCATCGCGAGCGGAGACGCGGGTCTGCTGGAAGAACGGTGTCCTCTACCATCGCCCCCGGGGGTGGGCAACCCCCCGACCTGCGGTCGAGCCCCTAGGTCTCGCCCCGGTCATCGCACCATGGAAGCGCGGGAGAAGATCCTCGAAACCGCCACTCGGCTGTTCTCGAGCCTTGGATACGGCAGCACGTCGCTGTCGCAGGTGGCCAAGGAAGCCAACGTCAGCAAGGCCCTCATCTTCTGGCACTTCGAGAACAAGGAGCAGCTCTTCCGGAGCGCGCTCCAGCGATCGCTCGAGCCCTACTTCATCAACGTCGTGGATGCTCTCGAGGGCATCGACGAGCTCCAGCAGATGCTGAAGTTGATCGACCTCTATTACGACTTCGTTCAGGAGCATACCCAGTCGATCCGCTTCGTTCTGAGCCTCATCTTGCGGGAGGAGAAGCAGCCGGACGACCCCGTCGCCCGCATCGCCGAGCTCTTTCATCTATACCGGAACCTGCTCGGCGACATCCTCGAGAGTGGGCGCCAGAAAGGGGTTTTCCGCCGGGATCTGGACCCCAAGGCGGAGGCCGCGCTGATCATGGCATCGCTGAACGGCGCGCTCGTGCAGCGATTTCTCGGTGAGTTCTTCGCCCAGCCGCACGACGTACGGTCGCATCTCAAGGTCGCGCTCAGCGAGCGCCTGCGGCCGGCCCGCCCGCCCGCCACGGCGGACGCGTGAGGCCGCCGGATCACCACCCCGCATCGCGAAGCGCCAGCGGCTTCGCGTCGATCGTGAGCCTGGTGCTTTCGCTCCTGGTCATCGCTGCGCTCGTGGTGCTCTACCTCCGCGCTTTCCAGGGTTCGACGCCCGAGGCGGCGAAGCCGCGTGACACCCTCGAAGGAGTCCGCCGCAAAGCCGATGCGATCGAAAAACAGGAGGCGGAGCGCTCGCGAGCCTTCGACGATGCCGCCGGCGCCCCGCCGTGAGCCGCAGCGTCCGCATGGCCAGGGTCGCGAAGCGGCTGGACTCCGCTCCTCGGCATGGCTAACGGTGAAGCGATCGAGAGGGTGTCAAACGGCCGCTCTCCGACATCGTCGGGGGGAGGAAAGTCCGGACTCCCAAGGACGGGATGGCCGCTAACGGCGGCCCCGAGACATCGGGGGAAAGTGCCACAGAAAAGAGACCGCCGATCCTTCGGGATCGGCAAGGGTGAAATGGCGAGGCAAGAGCTCGCTCGCGCGGCGCGAGAGCGTCGCGCGCGGTAAACCCCATCCGGAGCAAGACCGAATAGGAGGGTTCGCCCGATGGCTCCGGCCATCGGCCGGGCGGTCCTTCCCGGAGGACCCTCGGGTCAGGTCGCATCGATCTCGCCGGCAACGGCGGGACCAGAGGAATGGCCGTTGCCCTCGCACCTTAGGCGAGGGGACAGAATCCGGCTTACCGACACCCTCTCGATCATTTTGAAAGATCGTTTGTGTCCGCATCGGCGACGATGCCGGCGGAGTATTCGCTGTATCTTCGCCAGGTTGTCGATGCCACCCTCGGCACCTCCGCGCTCACGCGAGGCCAACCGAAGCCGCTGATAGAAAACGGTTATTCCTTGACTTCGAAGAATTGGCGCTCGTATAAGCGGAGAAAGGTGGGATAAAGTGGTCTGAAGTGGGATAACTCTTGTTTCGCGGCACCTTCGAACATCTCATCGACGCCAAGGGACGGATCAGCATCCCCGCCCGGTTCCGTGAGCTCGTGCAGGCGAGTGGCCGGGCCGAGGTAGTGATCACCCGGAGCCCGATCAACCCGCCCCCGTGTCTCGAGGCGTATCCCATCGAGGAGTGGCGTCGCTTCGAGGAGGAATATCTCGCACGGAACGGTTTTCAGCGCCGTTTCGACCGCGTCGTCAAGCAGTTCGAGGATCTTTACTTCGGCAACGCTCACACCTGTGAGATCGACACTCAAGGGAGAATCCTCGTTCCGCCCGCGCTGCGTGACTGGGCGGGTCTCAGCAAGGACGTCGTGTTCAGTGGCGCGCTCGATCGCTTCCGCCTCTGGAGCAAGGACGCGTGGTCGGCGAGCCAGACGCAAGCCGAGGCCGAGTTCCAGAACCAGCCCGACGCTCTCGGGCGGCTGAGCTTCTGATGATGGCGGCCCAGGACCACAGGCCTCCGCCGCCGCACGTTCCCGTGCTCCTACGGGAGACGCTCGAGTTGCTACAGCCGACCAGCACGGGCCGCTACGTCGACGGGACGCTCGGCGACGGGGGCCACGCGGAGGCGGTCCTGGAGACCTCTTCACCGAGCGGTCGGCTGCTCGGCCTCGATTGGGACGGAGATGCGCGAGCGCGCGCGCGGTCGCGTCTCGCGCGGTTCGGGGATCGCGCGCGCATCGAAGCGGCCTCCTATGCGGACCTCGGGCAGTTCGTCGATTCTCTCGGATGGGACGGAGCCGACGGCATTCTCGTCGACCTCGGAGTCTCGTCGCAGCAGCTCGACGATCCCGAACGCGGCTTCAGCTTCTCCCGCCGTGGTCCGCTCGACATGCGCATGGACCGCGATCGGACACGGGACGCGGCACGGTGGCTGCGCGAGACCACGGAAGGCGAGTTGGTGCGCGTGCTCCGCGCGTACGGGGAGGAGCCTCGGGCGCGCCGGATCGCGAACGCGATCCTCGCCGCCGAGCGACGGGGCGAGCTGACCGATACGCTCGCCCTCGTCGGCGTGGTCGGACGAGTCGTAGGCCGTTCGACGACCCATCACCCGGCGACGCGCACGTTCCAGGCGCTCCGCATCGCCGTCAACGACGAGCTCGGCGAGCTCGAACGCTTCCTCCGGGACGCGTACCGGTGGCTCCGGCCCGGGGGACGATTGGTGATCCTGGCGTACCATTCGCTCGAGGACCGGTTGGTGAAGCACGCGTTCCGCCTGTGGGCGCGCTCGTGTCTCTGTCCGCGCTCGGCTCCGGTTTGCCGCTGCGGCTGGACCCGCAAGGCGCGCCTGCTGACGACGCGCGCGGTCCGCCCTTCTCCCGCCGAGACCGCCGCGAACCCGCGCTCGCGGAGCGCGCGGCTCCGCGCCGTCGAAAGGATCGCCGCGTGACGCCGCGGAAGCGCCCGGAGACCGCCGCCTCGCGGCGGGCGGTGCTGCGTACGGCGACTCGCTGGCTGGCGGCGATCCTCGCTCTCGCCGCGCTTCACGTATGGCTGAACCTCCAGGCGCGTACGCTCGGCTACGAGCTCGCGACGCTTCGCCAATTGACGCAGCGACTGGCGCAGGAGCGAACCGAGCTCGACGTCGAGATCGCGACGCTCACCTCGCCCCGGTCACTCGACCGCTTGGCGCGCGCTCGCTACGGCCTCCGAGCTCCCGCCGAGGGACAAATGGTGGGAATGCCATGACCGCTCGCTCTCGCTCGTTCCGCCTCGCGGTTTCGATGGCGGCGGTGGTGGCCGCCCTCGGGATCATCGCGGCACGCCTGTGCCAGCTGGCGCTCGTCGACGGCGACCGCCTGACGGAGATCGCGCACCGCCAACACCTGAAGCAGGAAGAGCTGATGCCGGTCCGCGGGGCGATCTTCGACCGCGGCGGCGAGCCACTGGCGATCTCGATCGGGGCGGACTCGATCTTCCTTCGTCCTCGCGAGTTCGCCGCCGACGCACGCGGCCTGGTGCTGGCGCGCGCCCTCGGACTTTCCTCCGATCAATGGGGGCGAAAGCTCGCCAGCCGATCGCCGTTCGTGTGGATCAAGCGCCACGCCGATCCGCGAGACCTCGCGGCGCTCCGCGACCTCGCACTGCCGGGGGTAGGTACGGTTCCGGAACGGCGGCGCCTGTACCCGCAACGGCGAATCGCCGCGCCCGTCGTCGGGCTCGCCGGGATCGACTCGCAGGGTCTCGAGGGTGTGGAGCTCGTCTACGACGCGTACCTTCGAGGCGAGCCACGGATCGTCGGCGTGGAGCGGGACGCCCTCGGCCGCCGGATCGCGCGGGCGAACGGTGACGGTCCTCCGCGGGGTGCCGACGTCGAGCTGACCCTCGATTTGCCGCTGCAGTACGTCGCCGAGCGCGAGCTCGAGCGACAGGTCGAGGAGACGCGTGCCCTCGGCGGACTGGTGCTCGCACTCGATCCCTGGACCGGTGAGGTCCTGACACTCGCGCAGAGCCCCTCCTTCGATCCGAACCGTCCCGGAAGTGCGGCTCCGGCGGAGCGTCGCCTGCGCGCGGTCGCGGATGCGTTCGAGCCCGGATCAACGATGAAAGGCATGCTCGCCGCCGCCG
The DNA here is from genome assembly GCA_034666665.1 of Candidatus Binatota bacterium. Classification (GTDB taxonomy): domain Bacteria; phylum Desulfobacterota; class Binatia; order JACPRU01; family JACPRU01; genus JAXDLK01. Next base: position 10,873 of record JAXDLK010000281.1, on the reverse strand, counting down.
CCATCGAAGAGGGCGTGGTCTCGATCCGCGAGAGCATCTTCTGCGAGGAGGGGCGCTACCACGTCGGCCGGCGAACCATCCACGATCATCATCCCTACGGTCTGCTGTCGCTGCCGCGGGTCTTCCAGGTCTCGAGCAACATCGGCGCAGCGAAGATCGGCGAGCGCCTCGGCGCCGAACGCTACGAGAAGTACCTGCGGGCCTTCGGCTTCGGCACGCGGACGGGGATCGATCTTCCCGGCGAGCAGCCGGGAATGCTCCGGCGGGCGGCAGAGTGGCGTGCGATCGATCTGGCGACCGCGAGCTTCGGTCACGGAGTCGCCGTCACACCGCTCCAGCTGGCGACGGCATATGCGGCGGTCGCGAACGGCGGCCTGCTGCTACGGCCGTACGTCGTGAGCCGCGTGACCAGCGAGTCCGGCCGCACTCTAGTTCAGAATCGACCGGTGACGGTGCGTCGCGTGCTCAGCGAAGAGACCGCGCACACGGTGACCTCGATCCTCGAGGGAGTGGTGAGCGCGGACGGCACCGGCGAGAGGGCGGCGATCCGCGGTCTCAGGGTCGCGGGGAAGACGGGGACGGCGCAGAAGGTGGACGTCGAGCACGGCGGCTATACGAACGGCAGGATCGCGTCGTTCGTCGGCTATTTCCCGGTCGAACGCCCCCGGGTGGTCATCCTCGCCGTGCTTGACGAGCCGCGGACGGAAGTCTACGGCGGCCTGGTTGCCGCTCCTCTGTTTCGCGAGGTCGCGCTCGCGGCAGTCGAGCGGTTCCACATCGTGGCTCCCGAGGGTGCGCTCGCGGAAGGCCGTGTGATCGAGGCCGCGGCCTCGGTCCCCGTCGAGGCCGGCGCCAACCTCGAAAGCGACACCAGCTACGTGGGGCTGAGCCTGCGCGAGGCCTTGGGCCGCGCCCGCCATCAGGGTCTCGCCGTCGAGCTCTCGGGGAGCGGGTACGTCGTGTCACAGGATCCGCCCGCCGGCTTCGCACCTGGCGAGGCCAGGGTCCTGCGCCTCGCGCTCGGCAACGGCGAGGCGCGCACGCGGTGACGCTCCGGGAGCTCATCGAAGGCCTCGACGAGCCGCCGGTCGCGATCCGCGGCGATCTCGACGTCGACGTCCGTTCGCTGGCGTACGATTCGCGCGCCGTCGTCCCGGGGACGCTGTTCTTCGCGCTTCCTGGAACGAGGACGCACGGCGAGCGCTTCGTCGCCGCGGCGGCCGCGGCAGGCGCCGTGGCGGTGGTGGTGCCGGCGGCGGTGGACGTCGCGGCGGGGATCACCGTGATCGAGATCCCGCGGATTCATCGCGCGATGAGCGAGATCGCCGCGCGCTTTCACGGTCGTCCGAGCCGGCGGCTCTCTCTCGTCGGAGTGACCGGAACGAACGGCAAGACGACGACGACGTACGTCCTGGAGTCGATCTGGCGCGCGGCGGGGCGGGTGCCCGGGGTGATCGGCACGATCAACTATCGCATCGGCGATCGCGAGTGGCCGGCGGCGCTGACCACTCCGCAGCCGGTGGATCTCCAAGGACTGCTGGCCCAGATGGTCGGCGGCGGCGCAACCGACGTCGCCATGGAAGTCTCGTCGCACGCGCTCGCGCTCGATCGGGTCCGCGACTGTGACTTCGACGGTGCCGTGTTCACGAACCTGACGCGCGACCATCTCGACTTCCACGCCGACATGGAAAGCTACTTCGAGGCCAAGGCCCGCCTGTTCACCGACGTGCTGCCGAGCTCCACGAAGCCGGAGCCGTTCGCGGTGATCCATCGCGACGATCCCTTCGGCGCGAGGCTCGTCGAGCGCGTGCGCACCCGGGTGGTGACGTTCGGTCGCGGCGACGATGCGGACGTGGCGCCGGTCGGGGTCGAGAGCTCGATCTCCGGCCTTCGCGGCGGCATTCGCGTCGGCCGCGAGCGGCTCGACATCGACTCTCCGCTCGTCGGCGACGCCCACCTGCAGAACCTGCTCGCGGCGACCGCGACCGCGGTCGCGCAATCGATCGGCCCGGAAGCGATCCGCGAGGGGATTGCTCGCTGTCGCTCGGTCCCCGGACGCATGGAGCGCGTGGACGGCGGCGCCCCGTTCGCCGTGCTCGTCGACTACGCACACACGCCGGACGCGCTCGAACGCGCTCTCTTGGCTCTGCGCGAGCTCACATCGGGACGACTCGTGGTCGTCTTCGGCTGTGGCGGGGATCGGGATCGCGGCAAGCGGCCGATCATGGGAGAGGCGGCGGCACGGATCTCCGACCTGGTCGTCCTGACGTCGGACAACCCCCGGACCGAAGAACCCGCGGAGATCCTACGGGCGATCGAGCAGGGGGTCCGGCAGGGCGGCCTCGAACCGATCGACGAAGCCTCGGCGCGGGACTCGGAGCGCGGCTACGTCGTCCTGGCGGACCGCACGCGCGCGATCCGGCTCGCGATCGACCTCGCACGTCCGGGTGACGTCGTGCTGATTGCCGGCAAGGGACACGAGCCGTATCAGATCCTCGGTACGGAGAAGCGCCCGTTCGACGACCGCGTCGAGGCGCGCCGGTCGCTCGAGGAGGTACTGCCGGCGTGAGCTGGACGCTCGCCGACATCCTGAGCGCGACCGCGGGCCGGCTCGAGCAGTGGGGCCCGGGCCCGTTCGCCGGCGTGTCGACCGATTCGCGTCAGCCGAGCGAGGGGTCGGTGTTCGTCGCGCTCGCGGGAGCGACTCACGACGGTCACGATCACGTCGCCGCCGCGATCGCCGCAGGAGCGACCGCGATCGTGGTCGCGCGCGACGTGGAGGCGCCGCCGCTCGGCGTCGCGTGGATCCGCGTGCGCGACGGGCTGCGCGCGCTCGGCGACCTCGCAGCGTACCGGCGGCGGCGCCTGGCGGCGCGGGTCGTCGCGATCACCGGGAGCAACGGCAAGACCACCACCAAGGAGATGATCGCATCGATCCTGGCCGCGTCCGGCGCGCCGGTCGCGCGTACCCGAGGCACGGAGAACAACCTGATCGGGCTGCCGATGACGCTGCTCCGCCTCGACGGCAGCGAGAGCTTCGTGGTCCTCGAGATGGGCATGAACCACGCCGGCGAGATCTGGCGGCTCGCGGAGATCGCGCGCCCGGACGTCGGCGTGATCACCAACGTCGGCCCGGCGCACCTCGAGGGGCTCGGCACGCTCGACAACGTGGCGGCGGCGAAGGGCGAGCTCGCGCTGGCGCTCGCTTCCGCCGCGACCCTGGTCGTCAACGGCGACGATCCTCGGCTCGTGCTCGTCGCCGAAGGCTTCCACGGCCGGCGGCTGCTGGTCTCCGCGACCGAGGGTCTCGTCCGCCTGCTTTCCGCCGAGCCGCTCGGCGACGAAGGCCAGCGCCTGGTGATCGGCATCGGCGAGCGGGCGGTGGTCGCGCGGCTGCGTGCGGTCGGCGCGCACAACGCGACGAACGCCGCGCTCGCGGCGGCGGCGGCATGCGCGCTCGGGGCCTCTCCCGAGATGATCGCCGCCGGGCTCGAGGCGTTCGAGCCGCCGCCAATGCGTCTCTCTCGCGTGCGGCTGCCGAGTGGCGCGCGGCTGTGGAACGACGCCTACAATGCGAATCCCGGGTCGATGGCGGCCGCCTTCGTCGCGCTCGCCGGCGAGCGCGCGGCCCGGCGGATCGCGGTGCTCGGCGAGATGCGGGAGCTCGGCGCCGAAGCCGCACGGTGGCATCGCGACACTGGCGAGGCCGCCGCGCGCAGCGGGATCGACATGCTCGTGCTCGTCGGCCAGTTCGCGGAAGACACCGCTGCAGGGGCGATTTCCGCCGGCCTTTCCGCCGAACGCGTGCACGTCGCAGAGTCGGCGACCGCCGCCGCGGCGCTCCTCGCGGGCGAGCTCGGCGAGGGCGACCTCGTGCTGGTCAAAGGGTCGCGCGTGTCGCGCATGGAAGACGTCATCCGGGGTCTCGAGGAGGCGCACTGATTGCTGTACCACCTCCTCTACCCCCTTCACGGCGCGTACTCGGCGTTCAACGTGATGAAGTACATCTCGTTTCGCACGCTGGTCGCGGCGATGGTCGCGTTCCTGATCGCATTCCTGTTCGGTCCCGCGCTCATTCGTTGGCTCTCCGCCGCGCAGGTGGGACAGCACATCCGACCCGACGGTCCGGCGCATCACGTGGCCAAGGCGGGAACGCCGACGATGGGAGGAATGCTCATCCTCTCGTCGCTGATCCTGTCGACGCTGCTGCTCGCGGACCTGAGGAACTTCTACGTCTGGCTCACGGTGGTGGCGACCGCCGGCTTCGGGGTGATCGGCTTCTTCGACGACTGGGCGAAGCTCCGCAAGCAACAATCGCTCGGGCTCACGGGACGACAGAAGCTCGCGGCGCAGTTCGCGCTCGCGCTCGCGGCTGCGACGATCCTCTTCTGGTGGACCGGCTTCGATTCCACGCTGACGATGCCGTTCCTGAAGCACCTGAGGCCGGACCTCGGATGGCTCTACGTACCGTTCGCCGCGCTGGTGATCGTCGGCGCGTCGAACGCGGTGAACCTCACCGACGGGCTCGACGGCCTGGCGATCGGACCCGTGATGACCGTCGCCGCCGTGTATCTCGTGTTCTGCTACGTCGCCGGAAACGTCAAGTGGTCGGAGTATCTGCAGGTGCCGTACGTACCCGGTGCCGGCGAGCTCGCCGTCTTCTGCGGCGCGCTGCTCGCCGCCGGTCTCGGTTTCCTCTGGTTCAATGCGTATCCGGCGCAGATGTTCATGGGAGACGTCGGCTCGCTCTCCCTCGGTGCGGCGCTCGGCCTGCTGGCGGTGATCTCGCGTCAGGAGGTGGCGCTGGTGATCGCCGGCGGCGTGTTCGTCGCCGAGGCGATGTCGGTGATCCTCCAGGTCGCGTCGTACAAGCTCCGGCGTCGGCGGATCTTCCGCATGGCGCCGATTCACCACCACTTCGAGCTGCTCGGGTGGCCGGAGCCGCAGATCATCGTCCGCTTCTGGATCCTCTCGATCCTCTGCGCACTGTCGGCGCTCTCCACGTTGAAGCTGCGATGAGCATCCTTCTCGCCGGGCGGCACTTCCTGGTCATCGGTGCGAAGCGCACCGGCATGGCGACGGCGCGTTTCCTGGCCGTCGAAGGTGCGCGCGTGCGGCTCGCCGACCAGGAGGCCGGCGGCTTCGACGCGGAGCGGCGCGCGCTCGCGACGCTGGCAGTGGAGTGGCGCCTCGGCGGCGGAGGGGAGGAGCTCCTCGACGGAATCGACGCCGTGGTTCCGAGCCCCGGCGTGCCGCCCACCGGCGCGCTGCTGACCGCCGCGAAGCGTCGCGGCATCCCGATCCTTTCCGAGATCGAGCTCGCGTCCCGGTTCCTTTCCGTGCCGATCCACGCGATCACCGGAACCAACGGCAAGAGCACCACGACCGAGCTCGTCGGTGACATGCTCAGGCGGGCCGGCCTGCGGACGTTCGTCGGCGGCAACTTGGGGACGCCGCTGGTGGAAGCCGTCGGCCGCCCGCTCGACGCGGCGGTGGTCGAGGTGTCGAGCTTCCAGCTCGAATGGACGGAGCAGTTTCGGCCCGCGGTCGCGGCGTTCCTGAACCTCACCGACGATCACCTCGACCGCTACGCGTCGCGGGAGGAGTACGGCGAGGCGAAGACGAGGCTCTTCGCGCGCCAGACAGCCGAGGACTGGGCGGTGCTCTCGCGGGAGGACCCATGGGTGTGGGAGCGGCGTCACGGCGTACGGAGCCGAGTCGTCTCCTTCGGGTTCGATCCGGTGGAGCTCGGCGCGTTCGTTCGCGACGACCGCGTGATCGTGCGGCTGCCGGACGGAGGCAACGGCGAGGAGACGTTCTCGCTCGAGCGGACGAGGCTGTCGGGGCTGCACAATCTCGAGAACGTGATGGCGGCGGCGCTCGTCGCCCGCCTCGCCGGGGCTCCGGCGGCCGCGGTGCAGGAGACGATCGACGCCTTTCCCGGGTTGCCGCACCGTCTCGAGCTCGTGCGCGAAAAGGACGGAGTCCGCTGGGTCGACGACTCGAAGGGCACGAACGTCGGCGCCGTCGTCAAGTCCCTGGCGTCGATCCGCGGGCCGGTGATCCTGCTCGCCGGCGGCGTGGAGAAAGGCGGCAGCTACGATCCGCTCCGGCCGCTGGTTCGTGATCGCGTGAAGCGCTTGGTGCTGTTCGGCGAAGCGCGTCAGACGCTGCTGCAGGAGCTCGGCCACGACACCGACGCGGTGATCGCGGTGGACCTCGAAGACGCCGTCCGCTGCGCCGCCGAGGTGGCGCGCGCCGGCGACACGGTGCTGCTCTCCCCGGCGTGCGCGAGCTTCGACATGTTCCGCGACTACGCGGAGCGCGGCGAGCGCTTCCGGGCGCTCGTGGAGGCCCTGTGAACGGATCACTCCCCTCGGCGTTCGAGACGCGGCGGCGGCCGATCCTTCCCGCCCCGCCACGAGGCGACGTCGTGCTCACCGCCTCGGTGTTGATCCTCCTCGGCCTCGGTACGGTGATGGTGTTCAACACCAGCTACTTCTACGCCCAGGATCGCTTCGGCGACGCGTACCTCTTCACGCGCAAGCACTTGATCGCTCTGGTCACCGGCGGCGCGGCGCTCGGCGTCGCCTGGCGGATGCCGAGTCGATGGCTGCGGCCGCTCACCTATCCGCTCCTCGCCGTCGCCGCCGCGGCGCTCGCGACCGTGCTCCATCCGGGGATCGGCGTCGCGAACGGCGGCGCGCGGCGGTGGTTCGACCTCGGGGGCTTCAACTTCCAGCCGTCCGAGCTCGCCAAGCTCGCGGTCGTCCTCTACCTCGCGCACTCGATCACCAAGAAGGGAGAGCGGGTTCGCCGTTTCGCCACGGGGTTCCTGCCCCACGTCGTCGTCTGCGGCGCGATCGCCGGTCTGGTGGTGCTCGAACCCGATTACGGCACCGCCGTGCTCGTCGGCGTCATCCTGTTCGTCATGTTGATGTCCGGCGGCGCCCGCCTCACACACCTCGCCGGCGCCGCGGCGCTCGCGCTGCCCGTGGTGATCTGGGGTGCGACCAGCGCCGACTATCGCTGGGCGCGGCTCACGAGCTTCCTGCACCCGTGGCAGGACGCTCGGCGGAGCGGCTTTCAGCTGGTGCAGTCGCTGGTCGCGTTCGGCTCCGGCGGTCTCTCCGGCGTCGGCCTCGGCGCCGGCCGGCAGAAGATGTTCTACCTGCCGGGCGCGCACACCGACTTCATCTTCTCGGTGATCGGCGAGGAGCTCGGGCTCGTCGGCACGCTCGGCGTCGTCGCGCTCTTCGGCCTCGTCGCCTTCGGTGGCTACCGTCTCGCCTGGCGCCGTGCCGACCCGTACGCCGCGCAGCTCGCGTTCGGGCTCACGTCTCTGCTCGTGCTGCAGGCCGCGGTGAACATGGCGGTGACGGTCGGACTGCTGCCGACGAAGGGCATTCCGCTGCCGTTCGTGAGCTATGGCGGCTCGGCGCTCGTGTTCAGCATGCTCGAGATGGGTTGTCTCTTGTCGATCGCGCGCGAGTCGCGTCTGGAATCCGTTTCCGGCGCTCGGCCCTCCAGCGACAGGGTTGAGGTCTCAGGCATCGGCGCCGTGGGGTGGACCGCCGATGAGCGTTCCGGGCCGTGGGGTCGGTGAGCCGGTGCCTGAGACCTGAGTCCTGACGGATCGATGGAGATGATGCAGGATCGATGGGAGCAGGATCGGCGGAAGCGGGATCGGCGGACGATGGAGCGCTTCGGGTGATCATCGCGGGTGGCGGAACGGGAGGGCACCTCTTTCCCGGGCTGGCGGTCGCCGAGCGTCTGCGCGCTCGTGCCGGCGCCCGCGTGTTCTTCGTCGGCAGCGCTCGCGGCATCGAGGCTCGCGTCGTTCCGCAGACCGGGTTTCCGCTGCGCACGCTGCCGGTCCGCGCCCTTCGCGGACAGCGGTTCCCGGAGCTCCTCGCCGCTGCTGCGGCGCTGCCGAAGAGTCTCGTCGCCGCCTGGCGCTTCCTCTCGGAGATCCGGCCGCGGATCGTGGTCGGGGTCGGCGGCTACGCGTCGGCGCCGACGGTCGTCGCTGCGTGGTTGCGGCGCCGGCCGACGGTGTTGCTCGAGCAGAATGCGGTGCCGGGGCTGACGAACCGCCTTCTCGGCCGGGTCGCGGACCGGATCTGCGTCTCCTTCCCCGAGAGCGCCGGGTACTTCCCGGCGGCGCGCACGGTGGTGACGGGGAATCCCGTACGCCTGCCCGCGGCAGCGGCGCCGAAGCGAGACGGAACGTTCTCGCTGCTCGTGTTTGGCGGTAGCGCGGGCGCGCATCGCTTGAACGAGGTCGTCGTCGAGGCGGCGGCGCGGCTGCGCGCGGCCGGCAAGCTCCCGCGGATCACGCACCAGACGGGGGCGCACGACGCCGAGCGCGTGACGCATCGCTACCGCGAGGCCGGCATCGACGCCGACGTGCGGATCTTCATCGAGGACATGCCGGCCGCGTACGCGGCGGCGGATCTGATCGTTTGCCGTGCCGGCGCCACCACCCTCGCGGAGCTGACCGCGCTCGGCAAGCCGGCGGTGCTGGTGCCGTATCCGTATGCCGCGGACGACCATCAGCGGAAGAACGCCGAGGCGCTGGTCGCGCGCGGCGCGGCGTTGATGATACTGGATCGGGACCTCGACGCCGGGCGGCTGGTCGCGGAGATCGCGCGTCTCGAGGGTGATCGCGCAGCGCTGGCGGCGATGGCGCATGCAGCCGCAGCGCTCGGCCGTCCCGCGGCGGCGGAGCATGTCGTCGACGTCTGTCTGGAGCTCGCGGGGGACGGGGGGAGGTAGGATGTTCGAGAAGAAGCATCACGTGCACTTCGTCGGCATCGGCGGCATCGGCATGAGCGGCATCGCCGAGGTCCTGCTGAACATGGGCTACCGCGTCACCGGCTCCGACGTGTCCGCGTCGGAGACGACCCGCCGGCTCGTACGACTCGGCGCGACGGTGTTCGCCGGCCACGACCCGGCGCACCTCGATCCCGCGACCGACGTGGTGGTGATCTCGTCCGCGGTGAAGACCTCGAACCCGGAAGTCGTTCGCGCCCGCGAGCAGTCGATCCCGGTGATTCCGCGCGCCGAGATGCTCGCGGAGCTGATGCGCATGAAGACCGGCATCGCGGTGGCGGGCACGCACGGCAAGACGACGACGACCTCCTTCATCGCCGAGGTGCTGGCGCACGCGGGCCTCGATCCGACGGTGGTGATCGGCGGCAAGCTACGGGCGCTCGGCTCGAACGCGCGCCTCGGCCAGGGAAAGGTGCTGGTCGCCGAGGCCGACGAGAGCGACGGCAGCTTCCTGCTGCTGTCGCCGACGATCGCCGTGGTGACGAACATCGACCCCGAGCACCTCGACCACTTCGGCACCATGGAGCGCGTCGAGGAAGCGTTCCTCGAGTTCGTCCATCGCGTTCCGTTCTACGGGCGGGTGATCCTCTGCATCGACCACCCGCGGCTGCGAGCGTGCCTGCCTCGCCTGCGAAAGCCGTACGTCACCTACGGTACGAGCCCGGACGCGGACTGGGTGGCGAGCAACGTCGCGGTCGAAGGGTTGACCACTCGCTTCGACGTCCGCCACGGCGACACGAGCTACGGCCGCGTCGAGCTGCAGATGCCCGGCCGTCACTACGCGCTGAACGCACTCGCCGCCGGAATCGCCGCGCACGAGCTCGGCGTGCCGTTCGCGACCGTGTGCCAGGCGCTCGCGCAGTTCGGCGGCATCCATCGCCGCTTCGAGGTGCTCGGAGAGCTCGGCAACGTGCTCGTGGTCGACGATTACGCGCATCACCCCGAGGAGATCCGCGCGACCCTGCGCGCGGCGCGCGAAGGCTTCGGCCGCCGGATCATCGCCGCGTTCCAGCCGCACCGCTATACGCGGACGCGCGATCTCTTTCCGGAGTTCCTCTCCGCCTTCGACGACGCCGACCGCCTGTTCCTGACCGAGATCTATGCCGCGGGCGAGGAGAAGCTCGACGGCGTTTCCGGAGAGGGGCTCTTCCACGCGCTCCGCAAGCGCGGCCATCTCGACGTCGAATGGGTGCCGGCGCGGGAACGCCTCGCCGCCGCGCTGCTCGACGTGATTCGGCCGGGCGACCTGGTCGTCGTGCTCGGCGCCGGCGACATCTACCGCACGGGCGAGGAGCTCGTGCAGACGCTACGCGCGCGTGGCGTGGGACTCCGCGCCGTATGAACGTGGCGGCCGATACGGGCTTCGCCGACGCGATGGACTGGCGAGCGGCGCTCCGGGAACGCTTCGGCGGGCGCGTCCGCCTGGGCGAGCCGCTGGCGCGGCATACGTCCTTTCGCATCGGCGGACCGGCGGATGCCTGGATCGACGTCGAGAGCCCGCTCGAGCTTTCGGACCTCCTGCGCCGCACGGGAGCGCTCGGCGTGCCGGTGTTCCTGCTCGGCAGCGGCACCAACGTGCTCGTCTCCGACCGCGGGGTTCGTGGCGTCGTGGCGACGCTCGGCGCCGGCTTCGGCGGCGTCGAATGGACGGTCACCGGCAGCGACGCGCTCGTCCGCGCCGGCGCCGCGGTGCCGTTCAAGAAGCTCGTCACCGCCGCGGTCGAGCGCGGGCTCTCCGGGCTCGAGTTCGGCGAGGGAATCCCGGGGTCCGTGGGCGGCGGATTGACCATGAACGCAGGCGCCTTCGGTGGGGAGATCGGGCGGGTCGTCGAGGTTCTCGAAGGGGTGCACGCGGACGGCCGTCTCGCTCGCCTCGATCGGGCCGAGCTCGCCTTCGCCTACCGCCGCCTCGAGCTGCCGCCCGGGTTCGTCATCACCGCGGTCTCCCTGCGCCTTCGGCCCGGCGAGCCCGGTGAGCTTCGCGAGCGAGTGACCTCGGCGCGCGAGCGACGCAAGCGCTCGCAGCCGCTCGGCTTCC
>JAXDLK010000280.1:0-2712 GCA_034666665.1 Candidatus Binatota bacterium | reverse complement strand
TTCGAACCCCGCGACCGGGCGAGGGCCTCTAGACCCGGGTCACAGCTCGCCCCGAACGGAATGTGCTCAATGTGTGAAACGTCCCCGTATTCAGCCTTCCTGCTTCACGGCCTCCCGCACCGCCGTCGCCTTCTGCCGGAGCTCCGCGACCCGCTGGTGAAACCGCTCGATCCGGTCAGCCCCGGGTGACGGCTCGAGCCGCAGACGATCGGCGTCGTCGACGAGTCCCTGATAATCCCGCAGGAACGCTTCGAAGCGCCGGTAGGATTCCCGGTCGCCCCGGCGCTCGCGGACGATGCGGGCGAAATCGCGCGCCCGCTCGAGGGGGTAGCGAAACTCGCTCATGGTGGCATCCTGGGCGGGCCGAGGACGCGCGAAGAGGTCCTCCATCTTTCCCGCCATGGCAGTGAGCAGCTCGACGTGAGTGGTGACCAGCTCGGCGTACCGGCGCCAGTAACATCCGTCCAGTGCGGCCAGCGCGTACCAGATCGCGAGGAGGAGCCGGAACCGTCGCACCGGGACATGGGTTCAAGAATTCCGGGAAAGGTCAACTTCCTGCCGATCATCTGGTAACCTCACGGTCGAGAGCGGGTCCAAGACACACGATGGCAGGTCTTCCGAAGACTTACTTCGAGCGGCTGGTCGACATGTCGCCCGACATCATCATCGCGGCGGATCGGGCAGGACGCATCGTCTTCTACAACGACGGCGCCGAGGAGACGCTCGGCTACGCATCCGAGGAGCTGCTCGGCCAACACGTGACCGCGCTCTACCCGACCCTCGAGGAGGCTCGAAGGGTGATGGCGGCGATGCGCTCTCCCGCGCCGGGCGAGTCGGGGAAGGTGAAGAACTTCGAGACCGAGTTGACCACCAAGTCCGGTGAGCGCATCCCGGTGGCGATCTCCGGCAGCATCATCGCGGACGAGCAGGGACGGGTGACCGGCTCGATCGGCTTCGCGAAAGACCTCCGGCAGATCCGCAGCCGCGATCAGCTGGCGACGCTCGGCGAGCTGGCGGTCAGCCTCGCGCACGAGATCAACAACCCGCTCGAAGCGATCGGCAACAACCTCGAGCTGATGGCGCGCCTCGTCGCGAGCAAGTGCTCCGACGAGGAGTTCGTCGTCGAGGGCGAGCGGCTGGAGGCGATCCAGCGGGACCTGCAGAAGATCCAGAACACGCTGCGTCGAATTCAAGGCGTGGTAACGGGCGGCAAGTACGGTACGCGCGAGTACCTGCCCGGACGCCTGATGACCGACCTCGGCCCCGAGGCGGCGGCACGGGCGGCAGAGAGCATCGAAGAGGCGAAGACGTTCGACCGCCGATTCACGGATCGAAAGACGGCGATGAGCGCCGAGACACGCGGCGGTCCACTGCAGGGCGTCCGTATCCTCATCGTCGACGACGACGCCGGCGTCTGCCACTCGATCCGCGACATCCTGAAGGAGGAAAGCGCGATCGTCCTCACCGCCAATGGAGGGCTCGAGGCGTTGCGGGTCATCGAGGAGCACCCCGTCGACGTCGTGCTCTCCGACGTCGTCATGCCGGACATGGACGGCTACGACCTCTACATGGAGCTGAAGAACCGTCTTCCCGGGCTGCCCGTGGTGCTGATGACCGCGTACTATTTCGACAAGGACCACGTCATCAAACGTTCGCGGATCGAGGGGCTGGAGCAGGTGATCTTCAAGAAGCCGATCGATACGGCGCGGCTGAGGACGATCCTGCTCGACGCGCTCAAGCGGACCGCCGCTCCGGAGACGGAGAACGCCGCCGGTCCGTTGAAGGCGCGCGAGCCGTCTTCCACGCCCGAGCCTTCTTCCCTGCCGCACCGGGGGTAGCCGGATTGCCGATCCGGATCACCCGGGTCTACACGCGGACCGGCGACGCGGGAGATACGGCGCTCGTCGGCGGCGCGCGCGTCGCCAAGGACACTCCGCGGATCGTCGCCTACGGTGCGATCGACGAGCTGAACTCGGTGATCGGAGTCGTCCGCGCATTCGCGGCCGCGCGCGAGCAGACCCGAGACCTCGCCCACCTCGTCGAGATTCTCCAGCGCCTGCAGAACGAGCTCTTCGATCTCGGCAGCGAGCTCGCCACTCCCGCCGACGCCGAGTACGAAGGCATGTGGAAGGTGGGTGCGGCGGAGGTCGAGGCGCTCGAGCGGACGATCGACGACTGTCAGGAGCGGCTCGAGCCCCTCCGCTCGTTCATCTTGCCGGGCGGCGGCGTGCTCGGCGCCTTCCTGCATCAGGCGCGCACCGTTTGCCGCAGAGCCGAGATCGAGTGCCTTCGTCTCTCGCGTCTGGAGGCCGTGAACCCGATGGCGATTCGCTACGTCAATCGCCTGTCGGATCTCCTCTTCGTGCTCGCCCGTTGGACGGCCAAGGCGACCGGAGACGAGGAGCTCCTCTGGGAGCGCGGCCTCCGGTTGCCGCCGGCAAGGAAACGCACGAAGAATTCGAAATGAACCCCTCACCCGAGAGCTTCGCTCCCCACCTCTCCCCGCTCCTGCGGGGAGAGTCTTCATGAGCCTGCGGCTCGCCCTGAGACGATGAAAATGGATCGGAGTGTCGGTAGAACGCGGATGGAACGCGGAGGGCTGAATGGTCGTTTCACCTTGATGCTGCGAGCTCGTGGGAGAGTCTGACCTGGACGTCGCCTGGCACCCGAGACTGTCGCCCCGTCTTTGACGGGAGCACGCGAAGCAGAGTC
>JAXDLK010000279.1:0-4483 GCA_034666665.1 Candidatus Binatota bacterium | reverse complement strand
CGCCATCGCCGCGAGGTACGGAGCCTCTGCCACCGAGCGGGCGTACCCTACGCCTTCTTCGACCTCCGGCGAGGCGTACAGGAGTTCGTGCTGACGGAGCTGCCGGCGCTCGGGCTCCTCGGTTAGTCAGCGATGGACTTCCTGAACCCCGGCGGACTGGTCTGGCTCGCCGCCCTGCCGCTGCTGCTGGTTCCCTATCTCTTACGCGAGCGGACGCGACGCCGCCTGGTGCCCGCGCTCTTCCTCTACGAAGGGATCGCCCGCACTCGCCGGCTCCGGCTCTTCGGCGTGCCACGGCTCGAGCCCCTCTTCTGGCTGCAGCTCCTGCTGCTCGCGCTCCTCGCGGTGGCGATCGCACGGCCGGCGCTGACGGCGAGCACGACCCGCGGAGCGCTCGTGCTCGACGACTCGGCGAGCATGCAGGCGCCGGTCGCGGACGGCGGTACGCGACTCGACCGCGCGCGCCGCGCCGCACTCGAAGCGATCGCCGCCGACCCCGCCCGGATCTGGGACGTCTTCGCGCTGTCGCCGGCACCGCGTGCGCTCGGCGCAGGCCTGACCGCGGAGGAGGCACGCGAGCGGGCGTCCGGCCTCCGCGCGAGCGACGCCCCGCATCCCGACGCGGCCACGCTCCGCACATTCCTCGAGGGGCTGGCGCGTCGCGGCTACGGAACGATCCACGTCGTCGGGGCGTTCCACCCGGCGACCGGACCACGGCTCGAGGTGGTGGACGTCAGCGAGCCGGCGGCGAACGCCGGCATCACCGCCGTGACCGTCGCCGGTGGATCCGTCGAGGTCGTGATCGGGAACTTCTCGGCTTCGCCGGTGACTCGCAACGTGGTGTTCGAGGAGACCGGCGGCCGGGTGATCGCCTCGCGCCCGATCGGCGTGGCGGCGCGTGGCTCGCGGAGCGTGACGGTGAGCCTCGCCGGCGGCGCCACCTACCGGGTGCACCTCGAGCCGCGCGATGTCTTCCCGCTCGACGACGAGATCGCTCTCCCGCTGGTGACGCGCGAGCGGAGCCTGCTGGTCGTGTCCGACGGGGGGCTCGCGGGTCTCGACGCCCTGAAGAAACCGCTCGGCCTCAGGATCGATACCGTGGCGCCGGGGAGCTTCCGGGTCGAGGACGCCGCCCGCCGCGACCTGGTGATCTTCCACCTCGCCGCGCCGACGGAACCGATCGCCGTGCCGGCTCTCTACCTGCTGCCGCCGCCGGCGTCGTTCCTGCCTGCGCCGACCCGCAGCGCCGACCACCCGGCGCTCGGCCTGGCCGAGCCGACCCATCCGGCGGTTCGCTACGTGGCCGCCGGAGCGCTGGCTCCGCGGCGGGCGCTGCTCTTCGACCGCGCCCCGGGCTGGAATCCGCTGGTGGTCTCCGGCGCCGGCGCCGCGCTGCTGGTCACCGAGCGGCCCGTACGCGCGGTCGTCAGCGGCATCGACTTGCTGCCGTTCGTCGCCGACCGGAACCGCCCCGCCTCGATCCTGCTCCTCGACCTCCTCTCGTGGCTCGCTCCCGGCGGAGGCGCCAGCGTCGCACCGACGGGAACGCCGCTCCATCCGGGAGAAGGCGCGCTACGCGTGCGTCTGCCGGACGGCACGGTCGTCGAGCCGGCGCGTGGTGCCGTACGTGCGGATCGGCAGGGGCTCTACTGGATCGAGTACCCCGATCGGCGCGAGCCGGTCGCCCGCGCCTTGCTGTCGGCCAGGGAATCCTCCCTGGAGAGCGCGCCCGAGCTGCCGGCGCCCGGGGAGTTCGCCCCGGTCGCGTCCGAGCGCACGGTGAGGCCGCTCTGGCGCACGCTCTCGTTCGCCGCGATCGCGCTGTTGCTGCTCGAGGCGGTGCTCCAGTTCGCGCGCCGCGGCGGCTTTTCTCCATTCGCGGTGATCCTCCGCGTCGCCGTCCTGGCGATCGTCGGGCTCGCCGCCGTCGATCCGAGCTGGACGGCACCGGCCGAACACCTGCCGCCGGTCTTGCTCGTCGACGTGTCCGCGAGCGTGCCGGCGCCGGTGCGCGCGGCGAAGACCGCCGAGCTCCGCCGCAAGTTCGCGCCTTCCTCGGTGAAGGCGTTCGCCGAGAAGACGGCCGCCACCACGATCGCCGGCCTGGAGGGCGTGGTTTCGCGGGTCGGGCCCGCCGGGACGAACATCGAGTCCGCCCTCGCCGCGGCAGCGCTCGACGCGCCGCCCGGCGCGGCCTTGCTGCTCCTCACCGACGGATGGGAGACGCGCGGCGCCGCACGGAGCGCCGTCGGGCTGCTCGTCGACCGCAGCGTGCGCGTCTACCCGGTGCCCGTGGCGGAACCGCCGACGGCGAACGTCGAGGTCGCGCGGCTGTCGCTGCCGGCCGAGGCCCAGGCAGGGAACACCGTCCGCGCCGCGGTCCTCCTCCACAACCGGAACCGCGAGGCGGTCACCGGCCGGGTCGTGATCCGACGCGGCGACCGCACGCTCGCCGCCGAGCCGGTGCGGCTTTCGCCGGGCGACAACCTGATCACCCGCTCGATCCTGATCGACGGCTCTGGCCTGCTCGGATTCTCCGCCGCGATCGAAGGCGTGCGGCGGGAGCGAAATGCCGTCACCGACGACGACGTCGCGCGCGCCTGGATCTCGGCGGGCGGCCGGCCGGCGGTCCTGATCGTCGGCCGGAACCGCGGCACCGGCCGCTACGTCGAACGAGCGCTCGAGGCGCGCGGCATCCCCGTCCGCAGCGTCGATGCCGGCTTCTTACCCTCGCTCGACGGCATCGGCGCGGTCGTCCTGAACGACGTACCCATCTCCGCGCTCGGCCGCGGCGGCGACGAGGCGATCCAAGACTACGTGCGGCGCGGGGGAGGTCTGGTCATGACCGGAGGGCCGTCGAGCTTCGGCCTCGGCGGCTATCTCGGCTCGGCGATCGAGGACGCGCTGCCGGTGCGCATGAAGCCGCGCGCGCGGCAGGAGCCGCGTCTCGCGGTGGCGCTCGTCGTCGACAAGTCCGGGAGCATGCGCGAGGAGGGCCGGATGAGCTACGCGCAGGAGGCGGCACGCCAGCTCGTCGATCATCTCGATCCGCGCGACCGGCTGATGGTGGTCGGCTTCGATCGCGAGGCATTCGTGGTCGTCCCGCTCCGTGAGGTCGGCGACATCCGCTCGGACTTCGAGCGCCGAATCAGCCGCATCCGCCCCGAAGGGGGCACCCGGCTCTACCCGGCGCTGATCGAGGCGCGCCGGGCGCTGGCCGACGCCGTCGGGCGCCGGCGTCACATCATCGTGCTCTCCGACGGCCTCTCGGAGGACGCCGACACGGCCCGCGGACAGCGCCGCTACTACGACCTCGCGCTCGCGCTTCACGAGCAGGGCGTGACGATCTCGACGATCGCGCTCGGCGGCTCTGCCGACGCCCGCTTCCTCGAGCGGATCGCGGGATACGGCCGGGGCGCTTTCCACCAGACGCTCGATCCTTCGACCCTGCCGGAGCTCGTGCTCGGAGAGTTCCAGGGGCCGACTCGCGAGAAGACCATGCGCGAGGAGGAGACCTCGGTCCGCGCGGATTCCGGGTCTCCGATCGTCGGAGAGATCGCGCGCGCCGATCCGCGATGGCCGCCGATCCTCGGGCTCGTGGAGACGGAGCTCAAGCCGGGTGCCGAGCTCGACGTCGGCGCTCGCGGGGCGGAAGGCGAGCCGGTGATCGCATCGTGGACCTACGGCAGCGGGCGCGCCGTCGCGTTCACCACCGATGCCTACGGGCGCTGGTCCGACCGTTGGGTGCGCTGGCGCGAGTGGAGCCGCATCTGGTCGGGCATCGCGGCCTGGCTCCTGCCGCCGGTGGAGGGGGGCAAGGCGGATTTCCGCGTCGCCTACGGCGACGGAGGACTCACCGTCGAGTACGTCCGCTACGACGCGGATCCTCCCGGCCCGATCGTCGCCCGCGTCTCCGGCCCGGAGAACGCCGGCGGCGAGCTGGTGCTCGAGCGAACGGCGCCGGGGAGCTTTCGCGGCACGTTGCCGACGCGCACGGCGGGTGACTACCGGATCGTCGTCTCCGGACCTCGCGGCGTGCTGACAAATCCGGCGCTAGGCTTCACCGTGCCGCGGAGCGACGTCGCCGAACGGCCGCGCTCCGAGCCCAACTGGGCGCTCCTGCAAGAGCTCGCCGATGCGACCGGCGGACGCATGAACCCCGCACCCTCGGACGTGCACGGGCCCGCGGCGTCACCGCGCTCGACACCGCTCGCACCCTGGCTCCTGCCGCTGGCGATCGCGCTCTTCCTCGTCGAGCTGATCGTCCGCCGCCTCGGCCGCCGCACGGTGGATCGTGAGGAACCCGCCCGTCAGGCAGCGTAGCCCGCGCGGCGCGCGTAGCCTGGCACGATCCCCATTCGAGGAAGAGGCCGTCGGGTTCTCGTCGACGCCTCTTCGCGCTGCCCCGGCGCGCTCGCCTTCACCTCTCCCCGCAGCTCCGCGGGGAGAGAGAGTCTATGATTCGGCCTGATGAAGATGCGGG
>JAXDLK010000278.1:0-15151 GCA_034666665.1 Candidatus Binatota bacterium | reverse complement strand
TCGCCCCTCCCGTCTTCGCCAGAACCTTCGTGATCGCCGCCGTCAACGTCGTCTTGCCGTGATCCACGTGCCCGATCGTTCCCACGTTCACGTGCGGCTTCTTCCGCTCGAACTTCGCCTTCGCCATTGAGTCCTTCCTCTTTCGATCAAGAGCCCAGGAGCGGGATTGAACCGCCGACCTCGTCCTTACCAAGGACGTGCTCTGCCAACTGAGCTACCTGGGCAGCGACCGCGAGAACGTCGGTCCGATGCCGTGTAAAGCTCCTCGCAAAGCGGGAAACGGGATTCGAACCCGCGACCCCCAGCTTGGAAGGCTGGCGCTCTACCCCTGAGCTATTCCCGCAGAGTTCCGCGGCCGCAGACCCGTACCGCCTGCCGCGGCGCAAGACGATGGAGAGGGGAGGATTCGAACCTCCGAAGGCGTACGCCGGCAGATTTACAGTCTGCTCCCTTTGGCCGCTCGGGCACCTCTCCAATGCGGAAGCGTCGGGGGCGGGCCACCTCGCCACATGCTCGCTCCTCGCTCCTCGACGTACCGAAAAAGTACGCCTGCGTCGCTCGTCACTGCGCGCGTGCCGATCTGACCCACCCGCGACGCTTCCGGGACCCTGCAATGCGCAGCGCCTCGGCGGGCGAGACACCTCGCGACCTGCTCGCTCCTGCGACTCCGTCACCGCCAGGCGAGAGCCGACGGCCGGAGTCGAACCGGCGACCTGCTGATTACAAGTCAGCCGCTCTGCCAGCTGAGCTACGTCGGCCATACGGCTCGTGAGGATACCGAGGGACCCGAACGCGGTGCGTTGGGGTTCCGCAAGCCCTCTGCTTCGACACCTTTCCAGAATGAGCAAAGACCTCCGTCGCCGCAGACAGCCGGTCCGATCCTCACGAAGGAATCGGAGGCGCCGCTGATCACCCGAATCGTGGCCGTGATTGAAAGGGGAGCGACCCCCGGGAAAATGAAGAAGACTTCTCCGCCTCTCTCACCGAGCGATGCTAGCGATATCCGCCAAGGACCAACTGCAAATCGGCATGGTTAACACCCCCTTGACGGCGTGTCAACGATCTGACGCTGCCGCATTCGCTCGTAGAAGGTCACCGCGGCGGCGACGGAGACGTTGAGCGAGCTGACGGCGCCCTGCATCGGCACCGCGACACGGAAATCGCACGTGCCCCGGACCAGCGGGCGGAGGCCGCGCCCCTCACTGCCGACTACGATGACACATGGGTCCGGGAAGCGAAACCCGAACAGATTCTCCTCTCCTCCAGCGTCGAGGCCGACGATCCCGTAGCCGGCGTCCCGGAGCTCCACGAGCGCGCGGGTCAGATTCGTCACGCGGGCGACGGGGACCGTCGCGGCAGCGCCCGCGGCGGCCCGGGCAGCGACCGGAGTGATACCCGCGGCACGGTGTTCCAGCACGATCAGCGCGCCGACCCCCGCGGCGTCGGCGACTCGTAGAATGGCACCGAGGTTCCGGGGGTCGGTGACCTGATCCAGCGCCGCCACACAAGCCGGCCGCAGGTCGAGTAGGTCGTACCAGCCGAGGTAGCGATATGGCTCGATCTCCGCGACCACGCCCTGGTGAACGTGACCTGCCGCCCGCCGCGCGAGACGCCGCGGCTCTTCGACCACAACCGGCACGCGGGCCGTGTTCGCCGCCTCGACGACCTTCCGGGCACCGCCGTGAGCCGTCGACGCGACGAAGATCCTCCGCACGGTCGCGGGCGTGGTGCGGAGCTGTTCCAGCACCGGATTCACGCCGACCAGAACCTCGACGTCGCTCGCGCGATCCTTCATCCGTTCCACCCGCGACGATCCCCCGGGATCCCGAATTTGGCACGCCACAGGTCATTGGTTACACTCGCCGTTTCCATGGGGCGCATCCTCAACCGCTATCTCTTTCTGGAGATCCTGATCCCGTTTGCGTTCGGAATCGGGGTCTTCACGTCCGTGCTCTTGATCGCCCGGATCCTGAAGCTGGTCGAGATGGTGGTGAACCGCGGGGTACCGTTCCTCGAGATGATGAAGCTCTTCTCGCTGATCCTGCCGGCCTTCCTCGAAGTCACGGTCCCCATGGCCTTGCTGTTCGCTTTGCTGCTCGCATTCGGACGGCTCTCCTCGGATAGCGAGGTCGTCGCCCTCAAGACCAGCGGCGTGAGTCTCTACCAGATGATGGCACCGGTCGCCGCCTTCACCGCCCTGGCCTTCGTGATCACGTTTTTGATCGCGCTCTTCCTCCGGCCCTGGAGCAACGGCGCGCTGCGCGCGCAGCTCTACGAGATCGCCAAAAACCGCGCGACGGCAGGCTTCCGCGAGAAGGTCTTCAACGATGACTTTCCCGGCCTCGTCGTCTACGTCGAAGAGATCGAGACCGGCGGCAGGACCATGAAGGGCTTGATGATCGCCGACACACGGAACCCCACGCAGCGGAGCACCGTGGTGGCGAAGATCGGACTGCTGCTACCGAACGAACGCACCAAGACCGTGACCTTGCGTCTCCTCGACGGCACGATGTACGGCACCGGCGCCATCCCGCAGAATTTTCAAAAGACGAACTTCAACGTCTACGACGTGAACTTGAACGTCGCCGACCTCCACCGTCGCGACAAGGACCCGAAGGAGATGACGCTCGGCGAGCTGCGCGAACGGATCGCCGAACGTCGGCGCGAGGGTGAGTCGGCAAACGAGGAGCTCCTCGAGCTCTACCGGAAATTCTCCATCCCGTTCGCGTGCGTGGTGTTCGCGCTGGTCGGCATGCCCCTCGGGATCCAACCATCGCGCTCGGTACGGTCGCGGGGATTCTCCGTGAGCCTGGTGGTGATCTTCGTCTATTACGTGCTGCTCACGGTCGGCCAGACCCTCGCGGAGAAGGGTCCCGTACCGCCGTTCCTGGCGCTGTGGCTGCCGAACGTCGTCCTCTTCTCCGTCGGCTTGTTCCTCTTCTCGAGGGCGGCGCAGGAGTCTCCGGTGCTGGGGCTGCATCGGCTCGAGCTCCTCTGGACGCGCGCGCGGTCGCAGGTGCTCGACCGCCCGCCAGCGCGCGAGGCGCGATGATCCTGAGTGCCGTCGCGGCGGTACGGCCGCCCGCCATCCTTTCGCGGTACCTGGTCGGCGAGTTCCTGCGCATCCTGGCGCTGTCGGTCACCGGGTTCGTCATCCTCTACGTGATCGTCGACTTCTTCGATCGGTTCGACGATTTCCTCAAGCACCAGGCATCGCTCAGCGCGATCCTCCGGTACTTCGTCTTCAAGGTCCCGTTGATCGTCACCCAGGTCACTCCGATCGCTGTGCTGGCGTCGCTGCTGCTGAGCCTCGGCGGGCTCTCACGTCACAACGAGCTGACCGCGATGCAGGCCTGCGGCGTCGGCACCGTCCAGGTGGTGGCGCCGCTGCTCGCGACCTGCATCGCTCTCAGCGTCTTGACCCTCGCCTGGAACGAGGCGGTGGTGCCGAACTTCAATCGGCGCGCGCGCTACATCAATACCGTCGAGATCAAGAAGCGGGAGCTGCCGACGATCTTCGGCACGAGCGAGCTCTGGTCGCACGGGAAGGACGCCTTCTACAACGTGAAGGCTCTCGACCCCGCAAACCGTGCGCTCGTCGGGCTGACGCTCTACCGGCTCGACAGCGAGTTCAACCTGAAGGAAGTGATGGAGGTGCCGATCGCGCGCTGGGACGGACGCGAGTGGAGCTTCGAGAAGGGAATCCGCCGCCGCTTCGCTCCGGATGGTCAGATCGAGGCCGAGGCCCTCGGAGCAGGCGTTCTCGGTCTCCGCGAGACCCCTACGGAGCTTCTCGCCGCGCGCCGCGAGGCCGAGGAGTTCAACGGCTTCGCCCTGCGAAACGTGATCGCAAGCCTACGGGAGAAGGGGCTCGACGCGACGGAGTACCGGGTCGACCTTCACCTGAAGCTCGCGGTGCCGTTCATCTCGGTGGTGATGGCGCTGATCGCGATCCCGATCGGTGTCCGCAACCTGCGCACGTCGAGCTTGGCGGCGAACGTCGGCACCGGGCTGGTGATCGGCTTCAGCTACTGGGTGGTACTCGCGCTCACGGTCTCGCTCGGCCACAGTGGAGCGCTGCCGCCCGTGCTCGCCGCCTGGTCGGCGAACGCGATCTTCACCGGGATCGGCGCGTTCTTCCTCCTCGGGCACGCGTAGGGCGCGGTCCGAGCTGGCGACCATCCTGCGCCCGCGAGCTCTTCTGCTAGGGCGTTCGGCGAGGCGGGGTGGCGGAGGGCGGAAGCTCAAGGGACGGCGGCGATGTCGTCCAAGCCCGCGGACTCGTCCACCCCGAACATCACGTTCATGCTCTGCACCGCTTGGGCGGCGGCGCCCCGTCCGAGGTTGTCGATCGCGGTGACCACGACGGCCGTTCGCTCGTGAGCGAGCACCGTCCAGCCGATGTGTACGTCGTTCGTGCCGCGAACGTCGCGGACGTCCGGAAAGGTTTCGGCGCCGAGCAGCTGAACGAACCGTTCGTGGTCGTAGGCGGAGCGGAGCAGGGGTTCAGGATCGACGTCGGAGGCGAGCGGGACGTACGCCGTGGTCAGGATACCGCGCCGAATCGGCAGCAGATGGGGAACGAAGATCACCGCCCGCCGCTCACCGGCGGCGAGACTCAGCTCCTGGTCGATCTCGGGGGTGTGGCGATGTCTGCCGACGGCGTATGGGTGGATCGACTCCTCGACCTCGCAGAAGAGGAGGTCCGTCTTGGCCGCTCGGCCGGCGCCGCTGGCACCGGATTTCGCATCGACCACGATCGGGCCGGAGCCGAGAAGACCCGCGCGGGCGAAGGGCACGAGTGCGAAGAGAGCACCGGTGGGATAGCAGCCGGGGTTCGCGACCAGCCTCGCACCGCGGATCCGTTCGCGCGCGAACTCGGGGATGCCGTACACGGCGTCGCCGAGCCGGTCCGGCGCTGGATGCTCGCCGTACCATCGCCGGAAGGTCTCGACGTCACGCAGCCGGAAGTCTGCGCTGAGGTCGACGACACGTGCGCCCGCGTCGAGCACGGCGACCACCGTGGTCGCGGCGGCACCGTGCGGCAGGGCCGTGAACGCGACGTCCACTCCGTCCGCCAGTCGCTCGGCACGAAGCGGCTCGAGCAGTAGGTCCGTTCGGCCGCGGAACGACGCGTAGACGTGATCGAGGCGCTTGCCGGCGTACTGCTCGGACGTCGCACGCACGACCGCTGCGTGAGGGTGCCGCAGGAGGAGACGGAGGAGCTCGACGCCGCCGTAACCCGTGCCTCCCGCGACCGCGACTCGGATCGTTCCGGCCATCGCTCGGGGTGCCGCGACCGAGAGCCCTGATCAGCGCTTCGAGTACTGAGGCCGCTTCCGCGCCTTGTGCCGGCCGTACTTCTTGCGCTCGACCTCGCGCGGATCGCGAGTCAGAAATCCCGCCTTCTTGAGCGGGCCGCGGATGTCCTCGGCGGTCTGAAGGAGCGCACGCGAGATGCCGAGCCGGAGCGCCTGCGCCTGCGCCGACGTTCCCCCGCCGTGAACGCGCGCCACGACGTCGAAGCTTGCGATCGTGTTCGTCACCTCGAACGGCTGCTGCACGATCATGCGCGAGGTAGGACGCGGGAAATAATCATCGAGCAACCTGCGGTTCACCCGGATCTGGCCGCCGCCGGACATCAGCCGGACGCGCGCCACGGAGGATTTCCTGCGACCCGTCCCCCAGTAGACCGGTATCGATTCCGCCATTTCAGCTCTCTCCGATCGCGAACGACTCCGGCCGCTGCGCCGCATGCGGGTGCTCGGGTCCTGCGTAGACCTTGAGCTTGGTCGCGAGCGCTCGACCGAGCCGGTTCCTCGGCAGCATGCCGGTGACCGCTTGCTCGATCATCCGTTCCGGGTGGCGCGCACGAACCTCGTGCGCGCGAAGGCGGCGAATGCCGCCGGGATACCCGGTGTGTCGGATGTATTGCTTGTCCTCTTCCTTCGTGCCGGTGAGGCGGACCTTCTCGGCGTTGACGACGACCACGAAATCCCCGCAATCGAGGTACGGAGTGAAGGAAGGCTTGCCCTTCCCGCGGAGCAGCATCGCCACTCGGGTCGCGAGTCGCCCGAGCACCGCGCCCTCCGCGTCGACGACGTACCAGCGGCGGGCGCCGAGCGCGTTGTCCCGCGAAAGCTCGAAGGTTCTTTTACTCATTCTCCGCTCGTCCTCGGTGGAAACGGGGCCGACGGGACTCGAACCCGCGACCTCCTGCGTGACAGGCAGGCGTTCTAAACCGACTGAACTACGACCCCGTGAACTCGATCCGCTACGACCCGCGACCGACTGCTCCTCTCTCTGGGCGGTATCCGATTCGAACGGATGACCCTCTGCGTGTAAGGCAGATGCTCTCCCGCTGAGCTAACCGCCCGAGCATTCGGATGCGCTCGATCCATCATTCGGAAAACCGCCAGCCGACGGGCGGAATCGCGACTCCTACCACCGCCCCGGTGGCGGGTCAACGAGAGCTGACGGGGAGAGCGCCGGACGCGCGCTCAGGAGCCGACCATGGAGTCGCGGAGATTCTTGCCGGCGCGGAACTTCGCGGATCGGGTGGCGGGGATGTCGATCGGCTCGCCGGTCTTGGGGTTCCGGCCCGTGCGCGCCTTGCGGTTCGACACCGTGAACGTGCCGAAGCCGGAGATGTTCACCTTGTCGCCTCGCTTGAGCCCGTCCGTGATGTCGTCGAGCACGTGGTTCAGGATCTCTTCCGCGCGCGGGCGAGGTAGATCCGCCTTCGTCGCCAGCCGCTCGATGAGGTCGGCTTTCGTCATCTTCCCCTCCGTGGACGAGCCAGGATCAGTGCGCGACGACGTCCGAAGCGCCGGTCTCGGGATTCACGAGCGGCTCCCCCGGCTTGGTTTCGAGCGGCGGCGTCGCCCGCTGCAGGAACGTCTCCGGGTGATCGACGATCAGGGCCTTCTTCAGGACCTGATCCATGTGGTCGACGAGCTCGATCCGGAGCGACTTCAGGATCGCAGGTGGGATCTCACGCACGTCCTTCTCGTTCTCGAGGGGGATCAGCACGGTCTTCACCCCGGCGCGATGAGCGGCCAATACCTTTTCCTTGAGGCCGCCGATCGGCAGAACGCGACCGCGGAGCGTGATCTCGCCGGTCATCGCCAGGTCGTGGCGTACGGGGTAGCGCGTGAGCGCCGACGCGAGCGCCGTTGCCATCGTGATTCCGGCGGATGGCCCGTCCTTCGGGATCCCTCCCTCCGGGACGTGAATGTGGATGTCCACCTTCTGGTAGAAGTCGCGCTCGAGGCCGAGGATGTCGGCTCGGGATCGCACGTAGCTCATCGCCGCGTGTGCGGACTCTTGCATGACGTCGCCGAGCTTGCCGGTGATGATGAGCTTGCCCTTACCGGCCATCACCGTGACCTCGGTTCCGAGGAGCTCGCCGCCGAGCTCTGTCCACGCGAGGCCGGTGGCCAGGCCGACGCGCGCCTGCTCGTCGATCCGCCCGTAGCGGAACTTCGGCGGGCCCAGGTACTTGGGAACGTTCTTCGCGGTGACTTGGATCCGCGCCTGGCGGTCCCTCTTCACCACCTCGACCGCAACCTTCCGACAGATGGATGCGATCTCGCGCTCGAGGTTTCGCACGCCCGCTTCCTTGGTGTAGTGGCGGATCAAGTCGAGGATGGCGTTGTCGGAGAACTCGACGTGCGGCTCTTCGAGCCCGTTCGCCTCGCGCTGCTTCTTCACCAAGTACTTCTTGGCGATGTTGAGCTTCTCCACCTCCATGTAGCCGGGGATGCGAATGATCTCGAGCCGGTCCTGGAGCGGCCGGGGAATGCGGTCGAGCGTGTTCGCCGTGGTGATGAACATCACCTTCGAGAGGTCGTAGTCGACGTCGAGATAGTGATCGTTGAAGGAGTTGTTCTGCTCCGGGTCGAGCACCTCGAGAAGAGCCGATGAAGGGTCGCCGCGGAAGTCGGTCGACATCTTGTCGACCTCGTCGAGCAGGAAGACCGGATTTCCCGATCCCGCCTTCTTCATGCTCTGGATGATCTTTCCCGGCAGAGCGCCGATGTAGGTGCGGCGATGGCCGCGGATCTCGGCCTCGTCCCGCACGCCACCGAGTGACACGCGCACGAACTTTCGGTTCGTCGCGTGGGCGATCGATCTTCCGAGCGAAGTCTTGCCGACACCGGGAGGTCCGACCAGGCAGAGGATCGGACCCTTGAGCTGGCCGGCCAGCGACTGAACCGCCAGGTATTCGAGGATTCGCTGCTTCACCTTCTCGAGGCCGTAGTGATCCTCTTCCAGGATCTTCTCCGCGTCCTCGATGTCGAGCTTGTCCTCGGTATATTCGTGCCACGGGAGCGAGATCAGCCAGTCGATGTAGTTGCGTACGACCGTCGCCTCGGCCGACATCGGCGACATCATCTTGAGCTTCTTCAGCTCTTTCTCGGCCTTCTCCCGCGCCTCCGGCGACATCTTCTTCTGCTTGATCTTCTCTTCCAACTCCTGAATCTCGTTCTTGAACTCGTCCTTCTCGCCGAGCTCCTTCTGGATCGCGCGCATCTGCTCGTTCAGGTAGTACTCTTTCTGGGTCTTCTCCATCTGCTTCTTGACCCGAGTACGGATGCGCTTCTCGACCTCGAGGATCTCGATCTCCGAGCGCATGTGCCCGAGAACTTTCTCGAGCCGCTCCGCGGCGTCGAGAGTTTCGAGCAAGGTCTGCTTGTCCTCGATCTTGATGCCGAGGTGGGCGACGATCGTGTCGGAGAGTCGGGCGGGATCATCGATGCCCGCGACCGACATCACCATTTCCGGCGGGACCTTCTTGTTCAGCTTGACGTAGTTCTCGAAGGTGGAGTTCACGGACCGGACGAGAGCTTCGATCTCCGGCGTCCGAACCGACGGCGCATCGATCTCCTCGACGTCCACCAGGAAGAAGCTTCCATGGTCGACGTAGCGGAGGATGCGCGCGCGCTTTTTCCCCTCGACCAGGACCTTCACCGTACCGTCGGGGAGCCGCAGGAGCTGGACGACCGACCCGAGCGTGCCGACGCGGTAGATGTCGTCTTCGCTCGGATCGTTGGTCTTCGCATCCTTCTGCGCCGCGAGCAGGATGAACTTCTGCTTGTTCATCGCGTCTTCGAGCGCGCGGATCGACTTCGGCCGGCCGACGAAGAGCGGCACGACCATGTGCGGAAAGACGATGATGTCGCGGAGCGGGAGGAGCGGGACCCTCATCCCCGACGCAGCGGGGGGGTCTTTTTTGTCGTTGCGAAAGAGCATGGACACTCGCGGGTTCCTCGGTGTTCCGGCGCTCAGGCGGATTCTCGGGCCTTCTCGTAAACAATGATGGGCTGATCGCGGTTGCGAACCACCTCCTCGGAGATGACCACCTCCTTGATCGTAGGCTGAGAAGGAATCTCGAACATCACGTCGAGCATGATGTTCTCCATGATCGCTCTCAGTCCCCGGGCCCCCGACTTCCGCTTGAGCGCCTCACTGGAGATCGCCACCAGGGCGCCCTCGGCGAAGCGCAGGTGCACGTTCTCCATCTCGAACAGCTTCTGATACTGGCGGGTGAGCGCGTTCTTGGGCTCCTTCAGGATGCGCACGAGCGCCGTCTCGTCGAGCTCCTCGAGCGTCGCCACCACCGGAAGGCGCCCGATGAACTCCGGAATCATACCGAACTTGAGGAGATCCTCGGGCTGCACCTCGGCGAGGAGCTCCGACACCGTGCGCTCGTCCTTGTGGCGGATGTCCGCCCCGAAGCCGACGCCTTTCATGCCGATGCGGCGCCGCACGATGTCCTCGAGCCCGACGAATGCGCCTCCACAGATGAACAGAATGTTCGTGGTGTCGACCTGAAGGAACTCCTGCTGCGGATGTTTGCGGCCACCCTTCGGCGGCACGCTGGCAATCGTCCCCTCGATGATCTTGAGCAGCGCCTGCTGCACTCCCTCGCCGGACACGTCCCGGGTGATCGACGGGTTGTCGCCCTTGCGCGCGATCTTGTCGATCTCGTCGATGTAGACGATCCCGCGCTGCGCTTTCTCGACGTCGTAGTCCGCGTTCTGCAGCAGCGACAGGATGATGTTCTCGACGTCTTCGCCGACGTAGCCCGCTTCGGTGAGGCTGGTCGCGTCGGCGATCGTGAAGGGCACCTGCAGGAAGCGCGCGAGCGTTTGCGCCAGCAGCGTCTTGCCGGATCCGGTCGGGCCGATCAGCAGGATGTTCGACTTCTGCAGCTCGACGTCTCCGGTCACGAGCTGCGAATCGATGCGTTTGTAATGGTTGTGCACCGCGACCGAGAGGATCTTCTTCGCGCGCTCCTGGCCGATCACATACTGGTCGAGGACGCGCTTGATCTCGCTCGGCTTCGGCACCGACGAGGTCGAGCTCAGGCCTTCTTCCTGGTCGCACTCCTCCGCGATGATGTCGTTGCAGAGGTCGATGCACTCGTCACAGATGTAGACGGTCGGGCCGGCGATCAGCTTCCGGACCTCGTCCTGGCTCTTGCCACAGAAGGAACAGACCAGGTTGCCGCTGCGGTCGTCTCCGTGCTTGGCCATCGTGATCTCGGCTCCTACACCTTCTTGTTCGGGCGCGTGACGATCACCTCGTCGACGATGCCGTACTCGACTGCCTGCTTGCCGGTCATGAACATGTCGCGATCGGTGTCGCGCTCGATCCGGCGCAGGCCCTGACCGCTGTGCTTCACGAGGATGTTGTTCAGCTGCTCGCGGACGCGCAGGATCTCCCGCGCCTGGATGTCGATGTCGGAGGCCTGACCCTGCACGCCGCCGAGCGGCTGGTGGATCATGATCCGGGAGTGCGGCAGGGCGTAGCGCTTGCCCTTGGATCCGGCTGCGAGCAGCCACGCCGCCATGCTCGCTGCTTGTCCGAGGCAGAGGGTCGACACCTGCGGCCGGATGTACTGCATGGTGTCGTAGATCGCGAGGCCGGCGCTCACCGAGCCGCCAGGGGAATTGATGTAGAAGTGGATGTCCTTTTCGGGATCCTCCGACTCGAGGAACAGGAACTGGGCGGTGATCAGGTTGGCGACGTCGTCGACCACCGGCGAGCCGAGGAAGACGATCCGGTCCTTCAGGAGCCGCGAGAAGATGTCGTAGGCACGTTCCCCGCGCCCGGTCTGCTCGATGACGATCGGAACGAGGTTCATCGCTTGTAAGTCCCCATCCACCGACGGAATTCTAACCCGTTTGTCGGACACGGGCAACGCATCACTCCGAAGGCGGTGGTGCGTCGACCTCCTCCACGTGCGCCGCCGCCGCGAGTCGCTCGAGCGTATGCTCCCGCGCGAGCCGCGCCCGAAGCGCATCGCGAGCGCCGGCGTCGCGATACGCCGCGCGGAGCTTGTCCGCGTTCTCGCCGGCACGGCCCGCCATCTCCTCGATCCGTTGCTCCATCTCGCCGTCGTCGACGGCGATACCGAGGCGCGCTCCGAGCGCGTCGAGCGCGAGGACGGCACGGACCTGGTGCTCCGCGCGCGGCGCCACCTCCCGGCGGATCTCCTCGAGCCGGGTGCCGTCCGCACCGAGGTCCTCACGGCGCGTTCCGCTGCGGGCCAGAATGTCGTCGATCACGGCCTCGGTCTGGCGATCGCAGAACGAACGCGGCACGTCGAAGGGGTTGCGCGAGATGAGCTCGCCGATGAGCTCTTCCCGAAGTTGCTCCTCCGCCTCCCGCGCGATCGATTCCTCCATCCGCCGGCGGAGCAGCGCCCGGAGATCGTCGAGCGTCTCGCAATCGCCGTGCTCGCGGGCGAGGTCGTCGTCGACCGGCGGAACCACCTTCTCGCGGATCCCGCGGAGGGTGACGTCGAGGCTCGCGCTCTTCCCCGCGAGCGCGGCGTCCGGGTGATCCTCGGGGAACGGCACGTCGACCGATCGTCGCTCGCCGACGCGCATGCCGTCGAGCGCCCGGTCGAGCTCCGGACTCACCGCTCCGGCACCGACTTCCAGCAGACGGTTTTCGCGCCGCGACTGCGGCAGCTCCCGCCCGTCGATCGACGCCACGTAGTCGACGGCGACGTAGTCACCGACGCGAGCCTCGTCTCGGTCCTCGACCGGGCGGAGCTCCGCGAGGGATTGGCGGACCTGCTCGAGTGCATGCTCCACGTCCTGATCCGTCACCGCCCGCCGGAGGCGCTTCCCGGGCAGCCCCTCCCATTCCTGGATCTCGACCGGGGGCTGGATCTCGACCGTCGCGCTATACCGGAGAGGTTTGCCGATCTCGAGGCTCTCGGGGACGATCTCCGGCGGCGCGATCGGGGCGATCCCGGATTCCTGAATCGCCTGTGCGTACGAGTGCTCGATCAGGTGACTGAGGACGTCGGCTCGTACCTGATCTCCGTAGTAGCGCTCGAGAAGCTGGCGCGGCACCCGCCCGGGACGGAACCCCTTGATGCGGGCCTCACCGCGTAGCCGGCCGAAGGCCCGGTCGAGCTCCGCGGTGACGTCCTCGGCGGGCACCTCGATCGCGATCCGCCGCTGGGTCGGGTTCAGCTCCTCGACGCTCACTTGCATGCCAGGGTTCCTCTCGGCGGCGAGCCGTGGACCCCGGATGCGAGAGGGGGGATTCGAACCCCCAACCCTTTCGGGGCCAGATCCTAAGTCTGGTGCGTTTGCCGTTCCGCCACTCTCGCCGGCCTGTTCCATTTAAACGCTGCCGTCCGATAAGAAAAGCCGTCCGTTCTCCGACCACGATCCACTGCGCGGCGTGGTGACCGTGCTCACGGCCGCTGAGCACGTCTCCCACCTTGAGTCGTGCGCGCGAGCTGTGTTACCGAGACGATCGCGACCGGTGAGGCCCGCCGAGTCGCGTTTGCGGGGTGTGGCGCAGCCTGGTAGCGCACCTGCCTTGGGCGCAGGGGGTCGGAGGTTCAAATCCTCTCACCCCGATTCCTCACTCTCGGCGCCAGTAGCTCAGTGGACTAGAGCAACGGCCTTCTAAGCCGTGGGTCGGGGGTTCGATTCCCCCCTGGCGCGTCTCGACAGGGAGAAGCCGACTGCATAAACAGGTTCGCCGACGGATTCCGCGATCATGGTGAGTGTAGCTCAACGGCAGAGCACTGGACTGTGGCTCCAGGGGTTGTGGGTTCAAATCCCATCACTCACCCGTCTTGAGGTGCTCGCCGGTTTCCCGATAAGGGTGAGGCACACGCCTCCGGGCCGCTAGCTCAGTTGGTAGAGCAGCTGACTCTTAATCAGCGGGTCGTAGGTTCGATCCCTACGCGGCCCATTCCGAAGCGGCGGGCTACGCGGCGGCAGCACGCGTAGCCCCGCCGTCTCGGCGCCCGCCGTGGCGATCACTCCTCCGTCACCCACCACTCCGAACGCGCTCGCAGAAGAGCTCGCGGGCGCAAGATGCGTCCGTTGCGAGCCGGCGGACCCAGGATGCTCCTCACCGGTTCGGAGCGGGCCCATCTTGGACGCGCCAGCTCGGACCGCGCCCTAGCCAACCCTCCACCCCTCCGAACGCGCTCGCAAAAGAGCTCGCGGGCGCAAGATGGTCCTCGCCAGCTCGGACCGCGCCCTAGCCGCGGCAAATGCGTTGTCGTAAGTGACTCACGCACGCGGCCGCAAGCCGCAAAGCCACGCGAGGAGAGCACGATGGATCTCGAGCCGAATCAGAAGACCCGCCAGTACCTCGACAAGCTCGCCGCCTTCATGGATTCGCACGTGTACCCGAACGAGGAAGAGTTCTATCGGCAGCACGAGGCGCTCGGGGACCGGTGGCAGGTCCCGCCGCTCCTCGAAGAGCTGAAGAAGAAGGCGCGCACCGCAGGCCTCTGGAACCTCTTCCTGCCGGAGAGCCCTCGGTCGCCCGGCCTGACGAACCTCGAGTACGCGTTTCTCTGCGAGGAGATGGGCAAGGTCGGCTTCGCCGCCGAGGTCTTCAACTGCTCCGCACCCGACACCGGCAACATGGAGGTGATCGAGCGCTATGGGAGCGAGGAGCAGAAGAAGCAGTGGCTCGAGCCGTTGCTCGCCGGCGAGATCCGTTCCGCGTTCGCGATGACGGAGCCGGCGGTCGCGTCGTCCGACGCGACGAACATCGAGACGGAGATCCGTCGCGAGGGCGACGAGTACGTCATCACCGGCCGGAAATGGTTCACGTCCGGCATCCACGATCCGCGATGCAAGATCCTCATCCTCAT
Organism: Candidatus Binatota bacterium; assembly: GCA_034666665.1. Classification (GTDB taxonomy): domain Bacteria; phylum Desulfobacterota; class Binatia; order JACPRU01; family JACPRU01; genus JAXDLK01. The sequence continues at coordinate 999 of JAXDLK010000278.1, read as the reverse complement.
GGGAAAGACGAACCCGAAGGCGGAGCCCCATCGTCAGCAGAGCCAGATCCTGGTCCCGCGTGACACACCCGGAATCACCCTCAACCGCTGGTTACCGGTCTTCGGTTACGACGACGCTCCTCACGGCCACGGCGACGTCACCTTCGATGGGGTCCGCGTCCCGACGCGGAACCTGCTGCTCGGCGAGGGCCGCGGCTTCGAGATCGCACAGGGCCGCCTCGGCCCCGGCCGCATCCATCACTGCATGCGCTCGATCGGCGTCGCCGAGCGCGCGCTCGAGAAGATGTGCCGCCGGCTGCTGTCGCGTACCGCGTTCGGCAAGAAGATCGCCGAGCATTCGGTGTGGGAGGAGCGCGTCGCGGACGCGCGCATCGAGATCGAGTGCGCGCGGCTGCTCACGCTGAAGGCGGCGTGGATGATGGACACGGCGGGCAACAAGGCGGCGCGCGGCGAGATCGCGATGATCAAGGTCAAGGCCCCGAACATGGCGCTCAAGGTGATCGACGACGCGATCCAGGCGCACGGCGGCGGTGGCGTCACCGAGGACTTCGGACTCGCCCGCTCCTGGGCGCACATGCGGACCCTCCGCCTGGCCGACGGGCCTGACGAGGTTCACAGGCGCGCGATCGCCCGCCTCGAGTTCCGCAAGTACGATCAGGGCTGACGCACGCTTCGACCCTCACCCCAACCCTCTCCCTGGATAGGAGAGGGGGAAGGATGGAGGCTCACAGGGGGCCCGGAATCTGCGAGGATCCGGCGCCAGTCCCTCTCCCTTCCAGGAGGCGCGCTGCGAGCCGGCCAGCAGCTTCTTGCGCCCCCGAGAGTCTGGCGCGAGGGCGAGGGTGCCCCCGAAGGGCGGGTGAGGGTCTTGACGGGTGAGGTCTACAGGAACCCGAGGTCGAGCTTCGCGGCTTCCGACATCATCTGCGGGTTCCACGTCGGCTCCCACACCACCTCGACCTCGGCACGGGTGACGCCGGGGATCGCGCGGATCTTGCC
>JAXDLK010000277.1:0-3255 GCA_034666665.1 Candidatus Binatota bacterium | reverse complement strand
CGGTAGCGCACGCACTCGTCGAGCGCGGGCTTCACCTCGCGCATGAACAGCCGGAGATCCTCGATCACGCTCTCCTTCGGCTGCTGGGCGTAGTGGTAGATCAGCACCACGTACTCCGCGGGTAGCTCCCGCCACTGCCGGACGAACTCGTCCCTCACGTCCGAGGCGCTGCCGGCGATGAAGAGCCCGGTCGCGAGCATCGGTTGGACCGTATCCTCGCGCGTGGCATCCCGTGGAAGCGACACGTGGCTGCCGACGGCGTTCAGGAAGGGCTCGTAGAAGTGCTTGAAGATGTCGCCGTCGTAGAGGGCGAGCTTCTCGAGGCCTTCGGAGCGCGTCGCGCCGATCCGCGGCCAGCGCACGATCGCCTGCTTCTCGCCGAGCGCCACCCGGCGACCCGCTTCGGCGGCCGCGCGGACGTACGCCGGTCCGTAGTTGGCGGCGCGGCCGATGCTCGAGAAGTAGGTCGGGATGAACCCCCGTCGCGCCGCCCATTCGATCGTCGCGAGGCTCGTGTTGCTCGAGATGAAGACCGGCGGGTGCGGCTGCGTGTAGGGCGCCGGGACCACGCTCACGCGGCGGACGGCGCCGTCCGGCCCGATCTCGCCATGTGCGCCGAGCTCCGCCGTCCACCGCGCCATCGGCCAGTCCCGCACTCCCGAATCGTGGGGGAAGGGGATCTGCCACAGGTCGGATCGGTGCTCGATCGACTCCTCCGTCCACGCCCGCAGCACCAGGTCGACTTGCTCCTCGAAGAGGCGGCGGTTCCGGGCGTCGGCCTCGGAGCCGTCCGACAGCGTCGCGACGGTGCCGAGGTGCTGGCCGATGACGTCGGTCCAGCGCGACTGGTAGCCCCGCGCGAAGCCGACGAAGAAGCGGCCGCGGGCGAGATGGTCGAGGATCGCGGTCTCTTCCGCGACACGGATCGGGTGCTGCGCGCTCATGACGTAGCCCAGCTGTCCGACGCGCACTCGCCGCGTCATCGCCGCCCAGTAGGCGTTCAGGACGCCCGGGTTCGGGCCGACCTCGTAGCCTTCGGAGTGAAAGTGGTGCTCGATCGTCGCGACGCCCCAGAGGCCGAGCTCGTCCGCGGCCGCGACGATGTCGTGCCAGCCTGCGAGCGTTTCCTGGTACCGCTGCACGTTTCGGCCGATCGGCCGGAGGCGCCGGCGCTCCTCCTCGTCCTCGGCCGGGATCACGGGATAGAGCTGCAGGATCACGTTGACCATCGCGCGAGTCCTCCGATCGTTGGCCTCGACTGGTTACGATGCTTTCGGTCCCGCCGTCCAGGCGATCCCCGCGACGCCGCTGCTTGACAGCTCGCAGAGGTCCTGCGACACGCGGCCGACGCTGACGAACAGGGTGCGGATTCCGGGATTTTGCACGAACCGGGATGCGGGAGAGGAGAGGTCGATGCGGCTGGGCAGCACGGCGAGAATGCTCGCGGCCGTCGCAGCGCTGATCGCCGCGGCGGGACGTGCGGACGCGGTCCTTCAGTACGACCGTTTTCAGATCGAGGGAGAGGTCACCATGCAGTCGACCTTTCAGCACGACTCCCTCGCCGACTTCGAGTACGTGCAGCAGCGCCAGCAGCTGCAGCTCGGCCTGGTCTCGCATCTGGTGAAGGAGGAGGACCAGCAGCCGTTCTTGCGGAAATCCGACGTCAGTCTTCTCTGGCGCGGCCGTTACGACGCGATCTTCGATCTCCGCGACCGCTACCGGAGGCGAGAATACGACCGCAATGACTTCCGCTTTCCCGAGGGGAGCCACCCGCGCGAGCTCTACGTCGATCTCGAGTTCAACCAGCCGCTGCTGAGGCCATTCTCGCTGCGCGTCGGCCGCCAGCAGGTGGTCTGGGGCGAGGCGGACTTCTTCCGCTCGCTCGACGTGGTGAACCCGCTCAGGATCGACCAGATGGGCCTCGTCGGCGACGACCTCGACAAGTACCGGGAGCCGCTGTGGATCGCCAAGATGCTCGTCCACTTCGGCAGCGTGCCGTGGATTTCCCAGTTCGACGTCGAGGCGCTCTACTCTCCCGACGGCCGGCCGCTCACCAACAAGCTGATCCTCGGCAACGGCTGGCGAATCAACGAGGCCGGCTACGGCTGCGAGCTCCGGGACCCGCCCCAGCCGATCGACTGCGAGCGGCCGCACAAGCTGCCGTTCCGCCGCGTGCGGCAACCGTGGGAGATCGAGCGCGTCGGCCCGGACTACGGCTTTCCGCCCGATCAGGGCGACATCAACCTCGATGCGGCGATTCCCGCTCTGCCCGTGCTCGGCGCGTCCGATCGCGCCGACTTCATCTACCTCGGTCATCAGCGATACGGCGACAAGGTGAACCTCGCGGGCAACGGCTACCGGGAGATCGATCCCGCACGCCGGAGCATGGCCGGCATCCGCTTCATGGGACAGACGTTCGCCGGCATCTACTTCACCCTCAACTACATCTGGAAGCGCGCCGAGATCCCCGCTCCGGGCATCGGGTGGGCAAAGCTCTTCGACCCCGCGACCGGCGACGGCTCGCCGAACCTCCGCGGTGACAAGGCCGCCGAGGCGGTCGCGAACTTCACCTCACCGGACGCCGACGGGGACGGCGTCCCGGACGGGAACGAGGCGGCATTCCAGCGCTGCCTCCGCGACAGCGAGACGATGCTGATCATCGGTCCCGTGGCGAGCGGCAGCCGTACGGCCTACGGCTACCGCTTTCCGAACGAGTCGGTCGGGCAGGCATGCGTACCGATCCCGCTCCACTATCCGCACACGCACATCGTCGGCGGCACGCTCACCTACAACGACTACGACTACACGGGCACGATCCTGCGGATGGAGCAGAGCCTGTCGACCAAGGAGCCGCGGACGATCTTTCCCGCGCTGGTCGGCACGCGCGCCGGCGACTACCCGCACACGCGCGACTTCGATACCGGCGGATGGACGCAGACCGACATCTGGCGAAGCATGATCGGCTTCGACTACCTGCGCGCTCCGTTCAAGGTGTACTCACTGCCGGGGTGGCTCCGCCGCTCGGAGCTCGCCCGCAGCCTGCTCACCGATCAGTGGTTCTTCACGTTCCAGTTCTTCAACGAGTACTGGTCGCACGTGAGCCATCAGCTCGGGCAAGACTTCTCGATCACGAACCGTCACCAGCACTGGAACCCGGTGCTGACCTGGATCCAGACCGGCTTCTTCCTGCGCGAAAAGCTCCGGCCGACGATCGCGCTGGCGTACGAGGTGGACACGAGCTTCCCCGTCGCCTGG
>JAXDLK010000276.1:0-7431 GCA_034666665.1 Candidatus Binatota bacterium | reverse complement strand
GTCCGCGTCGGCGGGGTCGGGGCAGACCGCAACGCGCTCAGGATCCAGGTCCGCGACTGCACCGGGTCGATCACGTCGTCGAACTCGAAGGCCGAGGCCACGTTCACGGCTTTGCCGTGGTCGTAGGCGGCTGCGACCATCTTCTCGAACACCGCCCTTCGCTCGTCCGGATCGGCGATCGCCTCGAGCTCCTTGCGGAAGCCCAGCCGCACCGCGCCCTCGAGCCCCATGCCGCCGAATTCCCCGCTCGGCCACGCCACGAGGAACGCAGGCGCCTTGAAGCTGCCGCCGGCCATCAGCTGCGCGCCCAGGCCGTAGCCCTTGCGCAGCACGATCGTGAAGAACGGCACCGTCAAGCTCGCGCCCACGACGAACATCCGCGCGGCATGGCGCACGAGCGCGCGCTTCTCGATCTCCGGTCCGACCATGATTCCCGGGGTGTCGCAGAGGAACAGGATCGGCAGATCGAAGGCGTCGCAGAGCTGCATGAAGCGGGCGGCCTTGTCGGCACCGTCCGGGTCGATGGCGCCCGAAAGGTACGTCGGGTTGTTCGCGATGATACCGAGCGGACGTCCCTCGACGCGGGCGAGCGCCGTCACCATGCCCCGACCGAATTCGCGGCGGAGCTCGAGCACCGACTCCCGATCCGCCAGCAGCTGGATCACCGAGCGGACGTCGTAGACGCGGAGGCGGTTCTCGGGGATCACCTCGCGGAGCAGGCGCTGATCCGCGCACTCCCATTCGCGAAGCGACCCTTGAAAATAGGCGAGGTACTTCCGCGCCACACGAACGCCCTCCGCCTCGTCCGCGACCGGCAGGTCGACGACGCCGTTCGGCACCTGCACGGCCATCGGTCCGACCTCTTCGGGCCGGAAGACGCCGAGCCCGCCGCCCTCGATCATCGCCGGACCACCCATGCCGACGTTCGAGTCGCGCGCGGCGATCACCACGTCGCAGCAACCGAGCAGCGCGGCGTTGCCCGCGAAGCAGCGGCCGGAGTTGATGCCCACCAGCGGCACCAGACCCGAGAGCTTGCCGAAGAGCTGGAAGGCGAGGCAGTCGAGGCCGGCGACGACGAGTCCGTCGGTGTCGCCCGGCCGGCCGCCGCCCCCCTCGGTGAAGAGCACGACCGGCAAGCGCGAGCGAGCGGCGAGCTCGAACAGGCGATCCTTCTTGCGGTGGTTCTGCTGCCCCTGTGTGCCGGCGAGGACCGTGTAGTCGTACGCCAGGACCGCGCACTCCGCCGCCGACCGATCGAAGACGTCGCCGTTGACGAGCCCGACCCCGGCGACCAGACCATCGGCGGGCGTGGCCCGGATCAGGTCCTCGACGGAGCGCCGCTGGCGCTGCGCCGCGATCACGAGCGCTCCGTATTCGACGAAGGTTCCCGGGTCGCAGAGGTCCTCGACGTTCTCGCGCGCCGTACGCTGGCCGGTCTTCCTCCGTCGCGCGACCGCCTCCGGACGCTCCGCGTCGTGCCCGATGGCGTGGCGGTCGAGCACCTCCTGGAGGTCGGAACGCGGGATGTCCAGGTCGACGGCCTCGGCGGCATCCCCGACCTCGGCCTTCATGTCCGTCTCCTCGAGCACTGCGAGCACGTGCCCCTCGAAGACGGCATCGCCTTTCGCCACCTCGATCCGCCTGACCACGCCGCTGCGATCGGCGGCGATCACGTGCTCCATCTTCATCGCTTCCATCACCAGGAGCGGGCCGCCGGCGCGAATGCGGTCGCCTTCGCGCGCTTCGACGGCGACGATCGTTCCCTGCATCGCGGCGCGGATCGGCACGGTACCGGGGCCGTCGTGCCACGCCGCCTCGTCGAGGGCAGCCGGCGATCCGGCAGCGGATTTGCCGTGCTCGAGAACGGCGAGTGGATCCGCGGAGTCGATGCGCGCGCCGGCGAGCGCGGCTCCGCTGCGCGCCGTCGGCGCCGAACGCTCGAAGAAGAGCCGCGGATGGCCGTCGCCGGCTGCGCTCGCGAGCTCGGCGGCATGCTCCTCGACGAACCGCGTGTGCACCCGGTTCGCCAGCACGTCCGGGTGCCGCAGGAGCGCCTGGAGCAGGTCGATGTTGGTGGCGACGCCCTCGATGCGAAACTCGCAGAGCGCCCGATAGCCGCGGGCGAGCGCATCGCGGAAATCGGCGGACGGCGAGTGCGCCACCACCTTCGCGAGCAGCGAATCGAAGCGCGGACTCGTCACGTAGCCCGAGTAACCGAACGTGTCCGTGCGAACGCCGGGACCGGACGGAGGCTCGAAAGCGGTCAACGTGCCGCCGGACGGGCGTGCGACTCCGTCGGGCCCCATGGTCTCCATGTTGACCCGGAGCTCGACCGCGAAGCCACGCGAGGGGACGGTGCCGTCGAGCCCGAGCTCCGCGAGGGTCCGGCCGCTCGCGATGCGGAGCTGCGTCTCCACGAGGTCGACGCCGGTGACTTCCTCGGTGACCGTGTGCTCGACCTGGAGCCGCGGATTCGCCTCGATGAAGTACCAGGAGGGGCTTTCGGGATCGCCGTCGCCATCGATCAGGAACTCGAACGTGCCGAGGCTGCGATACGCGACGCTCTCGGCCAGCCGCACGGCGGCCGCCGTGACGCGTTCGCGGAGCGCCGGCGAGAGGCTCGGGCTCGGCGCGATCTCGACGAGCTTCTGGTGCCGGCGCTGCAGCGTGCATTCGCGCTCGCCCAGATGACGAGCTCGGCCGGAGGCGTCGCCGACGATCTGCACCTCGACGTGCCGCGCGCGCGGCAGGTACTGCTCGACGTAGAGGTCGCCGTTGCCGAACGCCGACGCCGCCTCGGAGCGGCACCGCGCCCACGCGTCCTCGAGCGCGCCGGCGTCGCCGACCACACGCATGCCTCGCCCGCCGCCCCCGGCGATCGCCTTCAGGAGAACCGATGCGCCGCGCGGCAGCGATGCAAAGAACTCGCGCGCCTCCTCGATCGAGGTCGGCCCGGTCGTTCCGGCAAGAATCGGTACCCCGGATCGGTCGGCCAGGGCCCGCGCGCGGCCCTTGTCACCGAGGAGCGCGAGGAGCTCGGGAGTCGGACCGACGAACGTGATCCCCTCTTCCGCGCAGCGCTCCGCGAACGCCGCGCTCTCGGCGAGAAAGCCATAGCCCGGGTGGATGGCGTCCGCGCGTGCGCCCTTTGCCGCGGCGACGATCTGCTCGGAGTCGAGATAGGCCGCCGGCCCGGCACCGCGAAGAGGCCGCGCCTCGTCGGCACGCCGAACGTGAAGCGAGCGAGCGTCGTCTTCGGAAAAGACGGCGACCGTCCGCATGCCGAGCGCGGCCGCCGCACGGAAGATGCGGACGGCGATCTCGCCGCGATTCGCGACGAGAAGGGTCGTCGAGGACGGCACGAGAAACCCTATGCCAGAAAAAGGGGTCGGGAGTCTTTTCCCAACGGTCAGGGGCCGCTGCGCTCGCCTGACCGATCGAAAAAGACTCCCGGCCCTCTTTCAGCGGCGGAGGATCGAGACTGCCGCGCCGGAGCGCCAGAGCCTCGCCCATCCTCGCGGCCGCGTGGCCGCGGCGGCGAGCACCGGCATCGGGTCGAAGTAGCTGACCCTCTCGGTCGCCCTGCCATCCTCTCCGAGCACGAAGCGATCGACGAGCGGCCACTGGAACGGCCGGCCGCCGATCGTCGCCCGCAAGCGAAACTCGATGAACACGACATCGCCCTCCGCGCTCCAGCGGTCCACCTCACCGCTGAGATCAGGCAGCCAGGCGAAGATCGTGGCGAAGTGTCGCCGCACTTCGTCGAGGCCGCACATGCGCGGCGCGAGCGGCTGAGCCAAGACCACGTCCGGCGCGAGGAGCCGCCCGAAGCCGTCGAGCGACGGCGCCGCCCAGAAGTCGCGGAAGCCGGCGACGAAGTCGCGCGCCCGGAGCTCCTCGGGCGCTCCGGTGCGTTCCTCGGGGCTCGCGCTCGCCGCCGTCATCGCCGGTCTCCCGGAAGCGCGGCGAGCATCACGAGGCGTGTCTCAGCTCGTCCGCCGGCAACGGCGCGAGGCGCACCGGCACGCCGTTCAGGATCGACTGGCCGACGACCGATTCGACGAGCTCGTCATCGGTCCAGTCGTTCGCCGAGACACCCGGATGGGCGCCGGCGGTTCGCTGCCACGGCGCGCTCGCCGCATGACCCCAACCGTGCGGCAGACTGACCACGCCTTCGCGCATCTCGTCGGTGACGTGGACACGAACGCGACCGCGGTGGACCCGGCTTTCGAGGATCGCGTCGGTGCCGTCGCGGACGCCGGCGCGGAGCGCGTCCTCCGGGTTCACCAGCAGGACGCAGCGCTCGCGCCCCGAGACCAGCGCCGGCACGTTGTGCATCCAGGAGTTGTTGGTCCGCACCTGACGGCGGCCGATGAGCAGCAGCTCGCCGTTCACCACCTCGCGGGCGAGGTCGGCGCCGAGGTCGCGGAGGGCTTCGACGATCGGTGACGCAGCCAGGTGGATCTTTCCGTCGCGGTGGAAGACGCGGCGCGAGAAGCCCGGCTCCATCGCCCCGAGATCGATGCCGTGCGCCGCCGCCCGCAGCCTTTTCCGGTTGAGGCCCCTCGACCACGGCAGGAAGCGGTCTCCGTACGGTCCGACGCGCAGGAACGGACCGAGGACTCCGCCCGGGCTCCAGCGGAAGCCGAGGCGCCGCGAGGCGTGGACGAGGCGATCCATCCACGGGATGCCGTTCGGGCCGCCGCCGAGGCGCTCCGCCAGCTCGTAGAGGATCTGCCAGTCGGCGCGCTCGCCGGGCTCCGCCGCGACCACCGGCGGCGACCAGCGCGCGACGTTGCGCACGCCGAAGTTCGCGGTGATCACCGACACGTGCTCCTCGGTGAGGCTCCACGCCGGCGGCAGGATCACGTCGGCGTGTCGCGTGGTCTCGTTCACGTAGAGATCGATCGAGAGCACGAAATCGAGCTTCGCGAGCGCCGCGTCGAGACGGGGACCGTTCGGCACCGAGAGCACCGGGTTGCCCGCGAAGGTGACGAGCGCGCGAATCTGGCCCGGCCCCGGCGTCTCGATCTCCTCGGCGAGAGCGGCGGCCGGAAGGTCGCCGAAGGTTTCCGGCAGGCCGCGGACGCGCGTCCGCCAGCGGGCGTGCCCGTCGCCACCGACCATACGCACGATCCGGACGAGGTCGATCGCCGGGCTCGGGAACATCGCGCCGCCGACCTCCCCAAGGCGTCCGGCGACCAGGTTCAGCAGATCGGTCGCGAAGCTCGCGAGCGTCCCGTGGCGATTGTTGCAGACGCCGATCCGGGAGTACGCGACCGCGGACGGCGCCTCGACGAACTCGATCGCGAGCCGCTCGATCGTCTCCGGAGCGATCCCGGCACTCCGTCCGGCGCGGTCCGCAGTGAACGGATCGAGCAGACGCTCGACGTCGTCCCAGCCGCTGGAGACCGCGCGCAGCCGCACCCGGTCGACGCGCCCACTCGCGACCAGGTGACGCACCATCGCGAGCAGCAGCGACGCGTCGCCGCCGGGGCGGATCGCGACGTGCTCGTCGGCGCCGCGCGCGGTCTCGGTCCGCCGTGGATCGACGACGACCACCTTGCCGCCGCGCGAGCGAATGCCGCGGATGCGCTCGCGCACGTTGGGCGCGGTCAGGAAGCTTCCGTTCGAGACGTACGGGTTGGCGCCGACGCAGAGGAGGTAGGCGGTGCGATCGAGGTCCGGCACCGGAATCGCGAACGAGGCGCCGTAGAGATACCACGACGCGGCGAGGCGCGGGCTCGTGTCCTGGGAAGCCGCGCTGTAGCTGTTCTTGGTTCCGAGCGTGCGGAGGAGCGCGCTCCGCAGCATCGCCGCGCCGGTGTTGTGCACGGTCGGATTGCCGAAGTAGACGGCGATCGCGTCACGCCGATGCCGCGCCTGAACCTGCTTCAGGCGTGCGACCGCCGTGCCGAGCGCCTCCTCCCACGACCCCGTGCGGAGCTCTCCCGACGCGTCGCGCACCATCGGCTGACGAAGGCGGTCCGGATCGCGGTGGATGTCGGCGATCGCGATGCCCTTGGCGCAGACGTAGCCGCGCGAGAAGACGTCCTCGTCGTCCCCGCGGACGCCGACGATGTCGTTGCCCTCGACGTCGAACGCGAGGCCGCAGCTGGCCTCGCAGAGGGTGCACGCCCGATACACGGTCTCGGCCATCGCCGGTCCTCCTCCTTCACGGTCGTCGTGGTTGCGACGCCGCTTGTATGCTACGCGACTGGATCCAGGAAAGGCATTTTTCCGCGTTCACTGATGGGTCCACTTTCCACCCGATGACGGTTCCGCTCGACGGCGACGGCCCGCTCTACCGGCAGATCTACCGCGCGCTCCGGTCGGAGATCCTCGGCGGGCGTCTCGGGCCCGGCGACCGCCTGCCGTCCACCCGAGCGCTCGCGGCCGATGCCGGGGTGTCCCGCAACATCGCCGTGCTCGCCTACGACCAGCTCCTCGCCGAAGGGTATGCGCTCGCGCGGCGCGGCTCGGGAACCGTCGTGGCACCGCTACCCGAGAAGACGTTGCTGCGGCCGGCGACCGCGGCTCCGAAGACGCTCCAGCGCTCGCCGAAGCTCGCTCCGGCGGGGAAGCGAGTGCTCGAGCTCTACGGCCGTGGACGGCTCCGCTGGGAGATCCACGGTCCGCGGATGCCCTACGACTTTCGCTTCGGACGCCCCTCCTTCGGCGACTTCCCGCACGCGACCTGGTGCCGCCTGCTCGGCCGCCGCGCACGCCGGGCATCGATCCGGGATCTCGATTACGGCGCGGCGGAAGGTCGGATCGAGCTTCGCGAAGCGATCGCCGAGCGCCTGCGCCGTCTCCGCGGCGTCGACTGCGATGCCGAGCGCATCGTCGTCGTCAACGGATCGCAGCAGGCGCTCGACCTCGTGGCGCGCCTGCTGCTCGCACCCGGAGACGGTGTGCTCATCGAGGAGCCACACTACGCCGGTGCGCGCTCCGTCTTCCTCGCGGCCGGCGCGAGGCTCCTGCCGTCGCCGGTGGACGGCGACGGCATGCAGGTGCCGCGGCGGAAAGCTTCCGGCGCGTCGCCGCGGCTCGCGTACGTCACCCCGTCCCACCAGTTCCCGACGGGGGCCGTGATGCCGCTCGCGCGGCGCCTCGAGCTCCTCACCTGGGCGGAGCACCACGGGGTGGTCATCTTCGAGGACGACTACGACAGCGAGTACCGCTACGGGGGCGCGCCGGTGCCCGCGCTTCAGGGGCTCGATCGCAGCGGACTGGTGATCTACGGAGGAACGTTCTCGAAGCTGATGTTCCCCGCGCTCCGCCTCGGCTACGTCGTCTTGCCCGAGGCGCTGCTCACCCCGATGATCGCGGCGAAGGCGCTCGCCGATACCGGCTGCGCGACCCTCGAGCAGCTCACGCTCGCCGATTTCATCCGCGAGGGCCACTTCGACCGGCACGTGCGGCGCTCGC
>JAXDLK010000275.1:0-2693 GCA_034666665.1 Candidatus Binatota bacterium | reverse complement strand
CCCCAGGCGGCGCCGAGAGCGACCGTCAGCGGCCTCAGGAACGGCTGCCGCGAGGGATAGAGGTAGCCGATCGGGACGAAGACGAGGATCGACAGCCCGGCGACGACGACGCCGTTCACGAGCGGCGAGAGGCCGAAAGCGTAGAGGTAGAAGATCACCACGTTCCAGTAGGACGGGAATCCCGTGAAGAAGAAGTCGCTGGTCTTCGCCGCCGTCTGACAGAAGCCGTAGGCGCTCGCGAGGAGCGGCAGCGCGGCGAGCAGGAGACCGCCGGAAGCGGGCAACATCCCGCGGTCGAGCGCGAAGAACACCGGCACCACGACGTAGTTCAAGTAGTCGACGATGTCGTCGAGCTTCGATCCGTCGAACTCGGGCACCACCGTCTTCACGCGCGCCGCGCGGGCGAAGGTCCCGTCGGTGGCGTCGATGAAGACCGTGACCGACATCCACCAGAAGGCGCTGCGCACGTCGTTCTCGCGAGTGGCGGCGAGGGCCGCGAGGCCGAAGACGGCGCCGAGCGCGGTGTAGAGATGAACGCTCCACGCGAGCGCCCGCTCGACCGGAGACGGGGGGTTGCTGCTCACCCGGAGTTCGTCTCTGGCACGTAGAGGACCTGCACGACGTTGCCCTCCGGATCCTCCACGTAGAAGGAGCAGCTGCCGTCCCGGTGGCGCCGCGCCGGGCGCAGCAGAGGAATGCCGCTCCGCGCCACCGCCTCGGCGGCGGTGAACACCTCTCCGGGAGTGGCGACCAGGAAACCCAGGTGGTCGAGCGCGCCGGTCGAAGATCGCGGCTCGACTGCGGCGCGGTGGAGCGCCAGGTTGTCGCGCCCGCTCGTCAGGTAGACGTTGTCCGGGTCCGGCTGCCATGCGACACGCATGCCGAAGACGTCCCGGTAGAACGCGGCGCTTCTCTCGAGGTCGGCGACGCGAAGCGCGAGGTGCGCCATCCCCTGCGTCGCGATCGGCAACGCTCCGGCGGAATCGGCGAGGAACCCGTCGATCGCGGCGAGCACCGCCTCCGGCGCCTCCTGCGGGACGAAGTGACCGGCACCCGCGATGGTGATCATGCGGCCGCGCCGGAGCCTCGCAACCACCGCTGCCGCGTCGCGATCCGACAAGGCGGTGCTGCGCTCGCCGCGAATCACCAGGGTCGGTGCGGTGACGCGGTCGCAGTCGCGCCAGGCATCGTGCTCCGGAGCCATCCCGAACACCTCGGCCTCGACGGCTCCCGGGCACTTCAGCCGTACGCCGCCGCCGGCATGAGGCTCCGTGCCATGATCGACGTACGATCGCAGGAACTCCTCCCGCCAGGTCGCGAACGGCGGTCGTGAACGGTAGCTCTCGAACATCTCCTCGCGGCTCGCCCAGACCTCCCGGCGCTTCCGCGCCGCCTCCGCCATGGGGTTCTCCCCGTCCGAGAAGCTGCGGAATTCCCGCGGAAAGAAGATCGGGTCGAGGAGCACCAGCGCCCGGAAGAGATCGGGACGCTCGGCCGCGGCGCCGAGCACCGTCGTCGCGCCGAACGAATGGCCGATCCCGACGGCGCCGGCGATGCCGAGCTCGTCCAGAAGCGCGACGGTGTCGTGAATGAACACCTCCCAGCGATACCCGTGTTCGGGCTTGTCGCTGTCACCGTGTCCACGCGCGTCGACGCCGATCACGTGGTACCGATCGGCGAGGAAGCGCGCGATCGGATCCATCACGCGCGCGTGAAAGCCGGTCGCGTGGTGCAGGAACGCGACCGGACCGTCGCCGCCCCAGTCGACGACGTGCAGCCGAACGCCGTTCACGCGTACGAAACGATCCTCCATGCACCGCAACTAGTAACCCCCGTGCCGATCCCCTTCAATCCGACCGCCCGCACCGTCGACTGCGGCGCGCCCGCGTTGAGTCCCGCCAGCCTTCGCGGTAACAACGCCCATGACCGCGCCCGAGGACATCTCCACCCTGCGCGGCCGCGACGCGATCGTCACCGGCGATTCGAGCGGCTCACCGGCCTGGTGAGGGTCGCTCTCTGCTTCGCGGCCTGGGTCGCGGCCGCGCTTGCGAGCTCCGCCGCGGCCGCGACGCCCCCGCCCCGCATCCGACACGTCATCATCGAGCGTCAGGAGCTGTTCGCGCCCGACGAGCGGCTGCGGGTCCCCGGCCTTCCCGACTTGACGTTCGTGTTCGACGTGGCGAACTGGATCCACATCCAGACCAAGGAACAGGTGATCCGCCGCGAGATCCTCCTCGACGACGGCGACCTCGCGGAGCCGGAGCTCCTCGAGGAGAGCGAGCGGAATCTCCGCGATCTCCCCTTCGTGCGACGCGTGCGCCTCTTCACTCGCCCCACCGAGGCTCCGGGCTGGGTCGACCTGATCGTGCAGACGCAGGACACCTGGACGACGGAGCCGCGGGCTTCCTTCTCGAGCGGCGGGGGCAGCTCGAAGACGGAGATCGGCATCGTCGAGAAGAACCTCCTCGGATACGGCAAGACGGTCGCCGTGCGCTACCGCGACGAGATCGACCGCACGTCGCGGCAGCTCCTCTACGACGATCCGCTCGTCCTCGGAACGCGCTTTCGGCTTCGTGGCGAGCTCGCCGACGCGAGCGACGGCCGTACGCGCCTCGGGCTCTTCGAGTACCCGTTCTTCGCGTTCGAGACGCCCTGGGCCGGCGGCGTCGGCGGTGGCGACATCGAAGAGCGCA
>JAXDLK010000274.1:0-6216 GCA_034666665.1 Candidatus Binatota bacterium | reverse complement strand
GGAGGGCTCATGCGACGCGAACAGTTCACGACCAACTCCCCCTCACCCGCCGGCTGCGCCGTCGGCCTCTCCGCCCCGGGGGAGAGGCGATTCAGTTGCGGCCGTGCGGGCCGCGCTGAGGTAGGGCGATGAGCGAAGAGGTGCAGATCTCCCACGTCGGCCCGATCGCGGTCGTGACGCTGAATCGCCCCGAGAAGCGGAACGCGCTCAGCTCGACGATGCTGGTGCGCCTGCTCGAGACGATGCAGGCGATCGGCGCGGATCCCGCCGTCCGCGTGATGGTGCTGCGCGGCAACGGCAAGGCCTTCTGCACCGGCCTCGATCTCGCCGAGATGGCCGAGGCTCGCGCGCGCACCGGCGCGGTCGCGCTCACCGACCTCGAGGACGTCTTCGGCGTCGTCGAGCGGCTGCCGCAGCCGACGATCGCCATGGTTCAGGGCGACGCGATCGCCGGCGGCTGCGAGCTCGCGCTCCACTGCGATCTGCGTGTCGCCGCCACCGACGTCCGCTTCTCGATGCCGCTCGCCAAGCTCGGTCTCGCGATCCCGCTGCCGCTCGTGCAGAAGCTCCTCGACGCGATCGGCACCGCCCACACCCGCGAGCTCCTCTACACCGGCGAAAAGCTCGACGGCGAGCGGGCGCTCGCGCTCCGCATGGTGAACCGTCTGGTGCCGCCGGACGAGCTCGAGAGCGCCGCGATGTCGCTCGCCGCGACCATCGCCGCGAACGCGCCGCTGTCGCTCCGGTACTTCAAGCGAGCGATCGAGCGCGGCAACCGCTTCCGCCAAATCGAGCACGAGGACCTCGACCGCGCGATCGCGGAGATCACCGCGAGCGAGGACGTGGTCGAAGGGGTGGCGGCGATGCGGGAGAAGCGGCGGCCCGCGTTCAAAGGAAGCTAGCGTCGGGGACGTTTCACACATTGCGCACATTCGCGGACGGCAGACCCAAGCCGGCGCAGCAAATGCGCTCAATGTGTGAAACGTCCCCCCGTCAGGAACCGCCGCAACGCGGCGTCTTCGACGCCGAGGAGACGCGCCACCTCGACCCCGGCGAGGAGCGCGTAGAACGAGCTGTCGCCGACGGCGTCGAGCCCGACGTCGTAGGTGGCGCCGCCGGACTCGAGTGCGAAGCGGCCGCTGCCGTCGATCCGCACCTGCTCGCGTCCGAACGTCGTGACCCTGGGGACGCCTTCGATCGCAGCCACCACGCGTGCGTCGTCCCGACAGGCGACCACCGCGCCGCCGCGGCCGGCGACCTCGCGCGCGAGGGTCGCCACCTCGGTCTCGATCGTGCGAAGGAACGAGACGTCGCCGGTGAAGCTCGGTGCGATCGGCGTGAGCACCAGCACGTCCGGAAGGACGGAGCCGAGAAGGGCCCGCGCGTCGCCGGCTCTCCGCAGGCCCATTTCGAGGATCAGCACGTCGACGGGCTCGCGGGAGAAGAGACCATGCACCGTCGCGCGCGCGACGGCCTCGACGGCCGCGCGTACTCCACGGCCCTCGATCTCGGTGCCGAGGACCGCGAGCGGCAGGCCGACCTCGGTGTTGTAGGAGCGCGGGTTCGCACGGACACGCCGCACGGGTTCCAGCATCTCGCGGAGCCACCGCTTCATGACCGTCTTGCCGCCGAGACCGGCGATCGCGACGCACCGCGGGCGGACGCGAGCGAGGTATCTCCGCGACAGCAGCTGGAGGACGCGGATGCCGGCGGTGCGAAGGCGTGCGGTTCCGTGGTGTGCCCGCGGGGGTTTCCTCGGCGGCTCCGACGTCGACGGAAGGTCCCGCGCCCGGTGATCGGCGCCGAGGCCGCTTCGCCAGGCCCGATCGAAGTAGTCCCCGATCCGCTCGAAGGCCAGGTCGAGGTCCTCGGTCCGCCGGCTGAAGGATACCCGCAGGTGCGCTTCTCCGGTCGGGCCGAACGCGACTCCGGGCACCAGGGCGACCCGACCCCGCTCGAGCAGGTCGATCGCGAGCGCGCGGGAGTCGCGCGCCAGCGGCACCGTGTCCTTGACCCGGGGGAAGACGAAGTACGAGGCGTTCGGCTTCTGGTAATCGAAGACGTGCGACAGGCGGTCGAGGTGTCCGAGCGTGCGATCGCGGCGCCGGCGGAACTCGAGACGGAATTCCTCGATCGTGCGATCGCCGAGCTCGAGCGCCGCGATCGCGGCGTACTGGGACGCCACCGGCGCGCAGGTGACGAGCGCGTCGTGGATCTTCAGGATCTCGCGCACGTTCGCCGCGTCGGAATGCAGGAAGCCCACGCGCCAGCCCGTCATTCCGTAGGCCTTCGAGAAGGAAAAGATGCGCACCACGCGGGAGCGAAGGCCATCGATGCGCGCCGGCGTGAAGAGCTCCGCGTCGTTGTAGAGAAAGTCCTTGTAGACCTCGTCGGTGATCAGCAGGCAGCCGTTCTCCTCCGCGATCGCCGCCACGCGCTCGATCTGCGCGCGCGAGTACACCGTACCCGTCGGGTTGTTCGGGTTGCCGAACAGGATCGCGGCGGTACGGCGGGTCACGGCTCGCGCGATCGCCTCGGGATCGAGGTCGAAGTTCTGCTCCTCGACGAGCGGTACGAAGCGCGGAACGCCGCCGGCCATGCGGATGACCTCGGGATAGGAGGCGTAGGTCGGGGACGGCAGCACCACCTCCTGCCCGGGCTCGATCGCCGCCAGCAGTGTCGCCGAGATCGCCTCGATCGCACCGCAGGAGACGATGATCTCGGTCTCCGGGTCGTACGACATGCCGTCCCGGCGGAGACTCTCCGCGATCAGCTCGCGGAGCTTCGGCAGACCCGGGGTCAGCGAATAGCGGCTGCAGTCGCCGGCGGCGATCTTCTCGCGAACGTAATCGCGGATCGGCTCCGGCGTGTCGAAGCTCGGGATGCCCTGGGCGAGCGACACCACGTCGGGAAGACGCGCGGCGCGGAGCTCCATCTCCTTGATGGGTGAGAGATGGATCTCGGCCGTCCGCCGGAAAGAGGCTCGAGCCGACGGAAGGCGAGGGAGGGGCTTCAAGGCGACGGCGATTGTGGGCGTTCGCGGAGGCGGCGCAAGGGCTCGACCGCGGGAGGCGGGCAGCCGTCGGCGAGAGCCGCGAGCGTCACGCCCTCGAGTGCCTCGCGCTCGGCACGATGCAGCCGGGCGAAGAACTCGGTGATCTCCGCGCTCGGCGCCGGCGGGGCGGGGCGCTCGCCCGGCGGGCGGCGGAGCGCATCGAGCACCTCGAGCGCCGAGATCGCCTCGGGCGGACGTGCCGGGAGCACGCTGCCGCGATCCTCGGCGGATTCGGCGGCCACCAGGATGCCGCCATCCCGGAGCGCGGAGACCGCGGCGTTCACCCATCCGAGCGGCACACCCAGCGATTCCGCGATCTCGATCGGTGACGCGCCGCCGCGGCCGGCGAGGTACGCGGCCGCGGCCAGGCGAGCGCACTCGAGCGCGAGCCGCGCGCGCCCTTCGAACCCTTCCGGGGGCGGGTCGTCGGTGGCTTGTGTCCGGGGGGTCGCCACCGCCTGCGCCACCTCGGCGCCGAGCAGCACGATCGTCCACGAGAGATAGAGGCCGACCATCAGCACGGGAATCGCCCCGAGGCTGCCGTAGACCTTGCTGTAGCCGACCACCTGCGAGAGGTAGAGCGCGCTCAGCAGGTTGTTCGTCTGGAAGAGGGTGCCCGCAGTGAGGCCGCCCCAGAGCGCAGCGCGGAACGGCACGGGGGTATTCGGCAGCGTCCAGTAGAGCAGGGTGAAGGCGGTGCCGAGGACCGCGAACGGCAGCACGAACCAGAAGATGGCAGGAGCGAACCCGCCCGGAATCCGGCCGAGAACCTCGGCGACGACGCCGGAGCCGGTGAGGCCGAGCGCGAAGAGAATCAGGATCGGTCCGAGCGTCACGCCCGCCCAGTAGTAGACGACGCGCTGTGCGAAGCTCCGCCCCTGCGTGACGCCGAAGACGTCGTTCAGCGCGTACTCGACCGCGGAGAGCAGGGTGATCCCGACCATCACCAGGCTGAGCGCGCCGAACACGCCGAGCGCGCCGGCATTGATGCGCTCGATCGACTCCTGAATGCGTGCGAAGACGTCCTCGCGGGCGGACGCGGCGTCGTCTTCCGACAGATAGCGGAGCTGCGGCACCGCGTAGGTGACGAAGCGGTCGATCATATCGGAGAACGCCTGCGGGCTCTGCTCGTGCAGCACACCCTTCGAGATGCTGAGCACGAGCGCGAGCAGCGGCACGAGCGCGAGCAGAGTCGTGTAGGAGAGGGAGGCGGCACGCACCGGCCCGCGGTGCCGGCCGAAGTCGCGCGCGATCCGCAGCAGGAACTTCGCCGGGGGCGATTCCTCGAGCCGTGCGAGGGTCACGTCCATTCGCCGTCAGTGCTCAGTACGCGAAGGGGACGCGCTCCGGGTCCGACTTCGAGTGGCGGCGGAGGACGAGTCGGGAGAACGCATGTGAGCGGCTGGGGCGAAAAAGAAGCGTTAAAGTTGCGCCGCTTTTCTTCACTATGGTATTCAAATTCACGTGACAACGAGTTTCGCGACGCCCGCGTGCCCTTCGGCGGGCGGCTTCTGACGCGACCCGAGCCACCCTTTTGAGCGCACTGTCCAATATCCTCAACCTTCGGGTCACCAACCTCTTCCGCACGGACGGGCGTCTTCTGAGCCTCGACATCGGCTCGAGCGCCGTCAAGCTGCTCGAGATCGACGGTCCCGCGGACCGGCCGCGGATCCGTGCATTCGGCTCCCACCCGCTCGCCCCCTCGGCGGTGCAGAACAACATGATCCAGGAGCCGGACCAGGTCGCCGCGGTGATCCGCACCCTCGTCGCCGAGTCCGGCGCGAAGGCGAAGCAGGTCATCACTGCGGTTCCGGGTCCTGCCGTCATCATCAAGAAGATCCAGCTGCCGCACCAGGAGCCGGGCGAGCTCGAGAACTCGGTGCTCTTCGAGGCCGGCAACTTCATCCCCGAGAACCTCGAGAACGTGAACCTCGATTTCCAGATCGTCGACGTGATCGAGCGTGACAATCAGGTCGAGGTGCTGCTGGTCGCGGTGAAGAAAGAGATCATCAACAGCTACACCTCGGCGATCCGCATGGCGGGCCTCGAGCCCGCGGTCGTCGACGTCGACTACTTCGCGCTCGAGAACATGTTCGAGGCGAACTATTCGCCGCCAGGGAACGAGATCGTCGCGCTGGTGAACATCGGCGCGCGCTATTCGTCGATCAACATCCTGCGAGGCAGCCGCTCGACGTTCACCGGCGACGTGCCGGTCGGTGGCAAGGAGTTCAACGACACGCTGGTGCGAAACCTCGGCGTCTCCTACGTCGAGGCGGAAACGATCAAGCTCGGCGGTACGAGCGATCATCCGCTCGCCGAGATCGATCCGCTCCTCCAGCCGGTCAAGGAGTTCATCGCCGACGAGATCCACCGGGCGCTCAGCTTCTTCTGGACCGCGGCCACCGACGAGACGATCAGCGCCGTGTACGTGAGCGGCGGTGCGGCGCACGTGCCCGGCCTCGTCACGCTGCTCCACGAGCGGCTCGAGATGCCGGTCCAGCTGGCCAGCCCGTTCGAGCGGGTCGACGTGAGCGTTCGCGACCGCGAAGGGCTCATGAAGGATGCGCCCTCGTACGCGATCGCGGTCGGCCTCGCCACGCGCCGGCCGGGTGACAAATGATCCGCATCAATCTCCTCCCGACGAAGGAGAAGGAGCAGGCGGACAGCCGCCGCCAGGAGCTCTCGCTTCTCGCCCTCCTGCTGGTGCTCGAGCTCGTCGTCTTCGGTGTCGTCCGCTTCAGCCAGTCGGCCCGGATCGGCGCGCTCGACCAGGAGATCGCCACCGAGGAAGCCCGTCTCGGCAAGCTCAACAATCAGATGAAGGAGGTCGCGACGCTCGAGCAGAAGAGCAAGGACCTCGACGCGAAGCTCAAAGTGATCTCGGACCTCGTGCAGAAGCGAGTCGGTCCCGTCGGCGTGATGAACGACCTCAGCCGCGCGACGCCGGATCGGCTGTGGATCACGGAGCTGACGGAGACCGCGGGCTCGGCGACGCTGATCGGCAAGGCGATCGACAACCAGACGATCGCCGAATTCCTGCGCGCGCTGTCGACGTCGCCCTACTTCACGACCGTCGATCTGGTCGAGACGGCGCAGGACGAGGCGTCGTCGGACATCAAGCTCCGCAAGTTCATCATCCGCACGCAGATCAACTACGCGGC
>JAXDLK010000273.1:0-5581 GCA_034666665.1 Candidatus Binatota bacterium | reverse complement strand
CCTCCCAGACGAGCTTCGAGAGCGTCGCCGCGAGCACGAGCGCGGCGCCGCCGAGCGCGAGCCGGCCCGGTGACTCGCCGTGCAGCCACCACACCCAGACGGGATTCAGCACCGGTTCGAGGAGCAGCAACAGCGACGCCTCGAACGCTAGCAGGCGGCGAAGTCCGGCCGTGAGACAGACGTACGCGAGCGCTACCTGGAAGATGCCGAGGTAGGCGATCACCAGCCAGTCGGCTGCCGTACCGGATGCCGGCAACGCCGCCGGCAAGCAGCCGAGGAAAGCGAAGAGGTTCCCGGCCGTGACCGCGGCGAGCGCCTCCTCGCCGTCTTCTCCCCGGCGACCGAGCCAACGGATGCCGGTCAGCGTAACCGCCCAGGTGAATCCGGAGCCGATCGCGAGCAGGTTGCCGAGCGTCGGATCGGGAGCGCTGGCGAGCCGCGGCGGGTGGTCGAGGAGAAAGAGACCGAGGCCGACGGCGAGCACGGCCATGGTTCCGAGATCTCGCGCTCGCACCGGCTCGCGCAGCCACCACACACCCAGCACCAGGATGTAGAGCGGTGCCATTGCCTGGAGGAAGATCGCGTTCGCCGCGGTCGTGAGCTTGTTCGCGGCGACGAAGAGCACGAGCGTCACGCCGTGTGCGAGACCGACCGCGAGTGTGGGCCACCTCCAGGCGCGGCGAGGTGCCGGCAAACAGATCAGCAAAATGACCGCGGCGAGACCCGAGCGGAAGCCGGCGATCTGCCACGCCGACATCGTCGCGAGCTTGATCGCCGCGCCGCCGGTCGAGAACAGCACGGCGGCCGCGAGGATCGACAGCCGGCCGGCGGTCCGTGGAGCGATCAAGTCGGGACGGCGAGCGCGCTCGGCGGCAAGAAATAGAACATCAGCGCGAGGATCACGTAGACGGCGATCAGCTGCACGCCCTCGAGCCAGTTCGACTCTCCATCGCCGGCGATCTGCGACGTGATCAGCGCCGACATCACCACCGCGAGCACTTCGGCGGGCGTGAACACGAGATCCATGGGCTTCGGACCGACCACGTAGCTCGCGAGCACCAGCACCGGCGCGACGAAGAGCGCCACCTGGATGCTCGAGCCGACGGCGATACCGATCGCCAGGTCCATCCTGTCCTTGAGCGCGACCAGCACCGCGGTCGAGTGCTCGGCGGCGTTCCCGACGATCGCCACGACGACGACGCCGACGAAAACGTCGGTCATCCCGAGCGCGCGGGCGGCGGGCTCGATCGACCCGACCAGGATCTCGCTCACCCAGGCGACGAGAACCGTGGCGCCGCCGAGCACGGCGAGCGATCGGCGAAGGCTCCAGGTCCGGTGCGCCCTTCCGTCCTCCACGTCCGCGGCCTCGGCGGAATGGCCGGAGAAGAGCTGCCGGTGAGTGCGGAGCGAGAAGACCAGCGAGAGAACGTAGAGGACGACGAGCACGAGCGAGATCTCGACGCTCAGGTCGTCCTCGCGCGCACGTCCGGCGGGACCGGCGAGGTGGTGGTACGAGGCGGGCGCGATCAGCGCGATCGCCGCCAGCAGCAGCATCGTCGCCTGGATGCGCGCGCCGGCGACGTTGAAGCGCTGCGTCTCACGGCGGAGCCCGCCGGCGAGCAGCGACATGCCGAGCACCAGAAGCACGTTGCCGATGATCGAGCCGGTGAGCGACGCTTTGACGACGCCGGTGAGCCCTTCGCGGAGCGCCGTCAGCGCGATGATCAGCTCCGCCGCGTTGCCGAACGTCGCGTTCAGGAATCCGCCGACGCCTTCGCTCGTGCGCTCGGCGAGGTGCTCGGTCGCCCGTCCCATCCAGCCGGCGAGCGGGATCACCGCCGCACACGCGAGGAGAAAGATCGCGGTGTGCGCTTGGGGCGCAACGAACTCGAGGACGATCAGCGAGGGGACGCAGACGAGCAACCAGTCGAGCGAGGGCTTGAGCATCGCAGCGCCGCACGGCTGTTGTCACAGATTCCGCCGCTGGAATAGAGGGGGAAGCGTGCGGGGTCTCGTGCTCGAAGGCGGATGCGTCGTTCACCGCGACGACCTGCCGCGTCCCGACCGGGTCGCCGAGACCCGCGTGCGCGTGCTCCGTGCCGGCATCTGCTCGACGGATCTCGCGCTCCTCGGCGGATACATGGGATTCCGCGGCACGCCGGGCCACGAGTTCGTCGGCGAGGCGCTCGATGGGCCGCTCGCGGGAGAGCGCGTCGTCGGCGAGATCAACGCGGCGTGCGGCGCCTGCGAATTCTGCCTCGCCGGCCTCGGACGACACTGCCCGTCTCGGACCGTGCTCGGAATCCTCGGACGCGCCGGCGCCTTCGCCGAGGAGCTGTCCCTGCCGGAGGCGAACCTCCATCGCGTCCCCGACGCGATCTCGACCGACGCAGCGGTCTTCGTCGAGCCGCTCGCCGCCGCCTTCGAGATCGCCGAGCAGGTTCCGCTCGAACCGGGATGCGCAGCGCTCGTCGCCGGAGACGGCAAGATCGGCCTTCTCTGCGCGTGGGTCCTGCACCTCGCGGGCCTCCGCGTCACCGTCGCGGGGAGACACGACGGGCGCCGGCGTCTCCTGCCCGAAGGCGTCGAGCATGCGACCGGCCTCCTCGAAGAAGACGTCGCGTGGCACGAAGCCGGAGATCGCGCGCGGTTCGACCTCGCCGTCGAGGCGACCGGCCGGCCGGAGTGCCTCGGCCGGGTGATCCGGCTGGTCCGCCCGCGGGGCACGATCGTCCTCAAGACCACGAGCGAGAGAGCGACGGCGATCGATCTCAGCCCCGCGGTGGTTCACGAGCTGACCCTGCTCGGCTCGCGATGCGGGCGATTCGAGCCCGCGCTCGACGCGCTCGCTCGCGGCGCCGTGCCGGTGGAATCGTTCGTCGAGGCGAGTTACCCGCTCGCGGGCGGTGCGGACGCGTTCGCGCGCGCCGCGTCGCCGGGCACGCTGAAGGTGCTGCTCGATCCCGTCCTTCCCTGGCCCCCGGCCACTGGGTAGAACGAGCGGACGCCCGTACCCCGGCGTCGCGAAAGGATCCAAGCGAATGGAGTTCGTGATCTTCTACGAGCACCGGCGCCCGCCGCCGCGGACCCCGCTGCCCGAGGAGAACCCGTGATGGAGACACGCCGCGTCCCCACCTTCTGCCGCGTCTGCGAGCCGGCGTGCGGCCTCGTCGCCACCGTCGAGGACGGAAGGGTGACGGAGCTCGAGCCGGATCGGGACCATCCGCTCACCCAGGGCTTCGCGTGCACGAAGGGCATCGCGGCGCTCGACGTTCACCGCGACCCGGATCGCCTGAATCATCCATGGCGAAGGGACGGATCGGATTTCGTCCGCACGTCCTGGGACGAGGCGCTCGACGGCATCGCCGGCCGCGTGCGATCGATCCTCGAAGAGCACGGCCCGGAGGCGATCGGCGCATACGTCGGCAACCCCAGCGCCTTCAACTCGCTCGTCGATCCGGCGCTCGGCGCGTTCTTGAAGCAGCTCGGCGTGACGCGAGTCTTCAGCTCCGGGACGCAGGACTGCGCGAACAAGTTCGCCGGATCGGAGGCGATGTTCGGCTCGAGCACGATCCACCCGATCCCGGACATCGATCACACCGACTACCTGCTGCTGCTCGGAACCAATCCGGTGGTCAGCCACATGAGCTTCATCTCGATCGCGAACCCGATGAAGGTGCTCCGCGGCGTGCGTCGGCGCGGGGGCCGCGTCGTGTTCGTGAACCCCCGTCGGATCGAATCCGCACGTCCGGACGTCGGCGAGCTGGTGCTGATCCGACCGGACACCGACGTCTACCTGCTCGCGGCTCTCCTCTGCGAGATCGAGCGCACCGGCGGGTTCCGCGAGGACGTGCTCCGCGACAACGCGCGGAACGTCGACGGGCTCCGCGCGTTCGTCCGCCGCTACCCGCCGGACCGCGTCGCTCCGGTGACCGGCATCGATGCGGAGACCATCCGCGCGATGGCGCGCGATTTCGCCGGCGCGCCGAGCGCCGCGATCCACGTCTCGACCGGCGTGAACATGGGGCGGCAGGGGACGCTCGCGTACTGGCTCGCGTTCATGCTGAGCCTGGTGACCGGCAACCTCGATCGCCGGGGCGGAAACGTCCTGTCGCAGGGATTCTATCCGTCGGCCCCGCGTGCCGGCCGCGTCCGCGGCGACGACCCCTTCTTCCCGAGTCGTCACGGTAAGGTGCGGCGAATCCGCGGCACGCTTCCCGGGAACCTCATGGCGGACGACATCCTCGATCCCGACCGTCCGATCCGCGCCTTCTTCGTGCTCGCGGGGAATCCGCTGTTGTCGGTCGCAGGCGAGGAGCGCCTCCGGAAGGCATTTTCCTCACTCGAATGCCTGGTGGTGATCGACCTCTACCGAACGGCCAGCGGAGAGGTCGCCGACTACCTGCTGCCGGCGACCGACATGCTCGAGCGCCCCGACCTCAACATCACCGGGCTCGGGCTACAGCACCGGCCTTACGTGCAGTTCACCGACCGCGTGGTGCAGCCGACCGCGGAGCGCCGCGAGGAATGGTGGATCCTGTCGAGCCTGGCGCGGCGGCTCGGGTATCGGTCGATGCTCGACGAGACGCCGACGCCGAATCCGTTCGCCCGCCTCGATCACATGCTCGCGGGGAGCGGTCTGTCCGTCGAGGCGCTCCGCTCCGAACCGCGCGGCCGTTTCCTCGCGCCGCTCGAGCCCGGCAGGTTCTTCTCCGATCAGGTGCAGACCGCCGACCGCCGCGTCGATTGCCACCCGGAGATCTTCGCCGAAGCCGTCGGCAGGGCGGAGGAGATCTTCGAGGAGCTGCTGCGAGAGCCGCCCGGCCGCCTCAAGCTGATCCAGCGGCGCGACGCCTTCATGCACAACAGCTGGTACCAGAACGTCGAGCGGCTGAAGCTCGGCGACCACGACCGGAACCACCTCTACATCCATCCCGAGGATGCAGCCGTTCGCGGCGTCGCCGAAGGTGATCGCGTGCGCGTGCACAACGAGCACGGAGCCGTCGAGGTCGACGTGCGCCTGGACGACGCGCTCATGGCCGGGGTCGTGGCGATGACGCACGGCTGGGGGAATGGTCGTACGCCGGGAATGCGCGTCGCGCGGCGCCACCCCGGCGTCAACGTGAACGTGCTCCTGCCGAGCGGCCCGGGGAGTTACGAGACGGTCAGCAACCAGGCGCACATGACCGGGATCCCGGTCGAGGTCGCGCTGACCACGTAGCGTGTGCCGCGACCCTGCTCGCAGTCTCTCGACGGCCCTTCAGAAGAAAGACTCACCCTGCGGAGCACGGAATCAGACGACTCAGCCGAAGTACCCGACGTGGTGCCGAGGTCGAGCATTCCGCGCTTCGCGCGGTGGCTGGATTTTCCGCTCGCCCCACACTTCGGGCCGAGCGGAAAATCCAGTGCTACAGCGAACTCTGCCGTTCAGACCGAGACTGAGGCATTCTGAGGGCGACTCCCCCTATCGTCGCGGATTTGCTACTCGGCGATGACGCTGGTGTTACACTTGGAAGGAGCTCCGAAGATGCCCCTCGCCGTGATCGTGCTCGTCTGCCTGCTCGTACTGCCGGCTACCCCC
>JAXDLK010000272.1:0-7308 GCA_034666665.1 Candidatus Binatota bacterium | reverse complement strand
GATCCACCAGCCGTAGAACCGCGGGAGGCGCACCGAGCGCTGCCACAGTCTCACCCGGCTACATCTGGAAAGAGTCGCGACCGCAACTCGCGCGCGGGACGATCGCGAGAAATCCCCTCACCCCCGTCCGCGGGGGGACGCGTTGCGCGCCGGCGAGCAACATCTGCGTCCCCGAGCTCTTCCGCGAGGGCGAGGGTCAGGGTGAGGGGGATCTCAGGAAGGCTTTCCGTCCTTCATGAACTTCCCGAGCGCCTCTTGCTGCTCGCCGAGGACCTTCGCGACGGAAGGCCGCTTCTGCACCTCAGCCCACCAGGCCGCGAGCTTCGGACGGCTCCCCGTCGGGTCCTTCGCGCCGAGCATCGGCAGCATCGAGGCTGCGAAGAACATCGTTGGCGGCAGCGCACAATCCGCGAGGCTGAAGCTCTCCCCCGCCGCGTACGGCTTGCCGAGATTCGCCTCGAGCTGATCGAGACGCGTGTCGATCTCCGCGAGCTTCTCGGAGACGAGCTTCTGGTCCCGCTCCTTCGCGGCGACCTGCGGGAACAGCGCGCGGATCGGCGGCTCGAGGTAGAGGTCGTGGAACCGCGTCACCGACCGCACCCGCGCGCGGCTCTCGGCGTCCTTCGGCAGCAGCGGCTTCTGCGGGAACTTGTCTTCGAGGTACTCGTTGATCACCTCGGACTCGCCGATCACCTGGCCGCCGACGTCCAGCGACGGCGTCTTTCCGAGCGGGTAGATCTTCAGGTAATCGGGCGATTGGAGATCGCCGTTCGGGATCGTGGCCATCTCGACGTCGAGACCCTTCTCGTAGATCGCGATCCGGCACTTCGATGCGAAGTTGCTGAGGTACATGTTGTAGAGCTTCATCGGATTTCCTCCTGTTGCGCTCGGGCCGACGTTCGCCGTCGATCGGCTTCTACACGAGCGAGTTGGCTGTCGGAATCGCGGGGCGGCTCTCGCGCCGGCAAGATCTCAGTCGGTCACCGCGGCCCTGGCGGAGCGACGCGGCGCCGCCGCCCCCTCGAGCTCCTCGTCGGCGCCGAGTGGGAGCGAGCGCGCGACGAGAAGGTCGACGGCCGCGACCAGGGCGCTCACCAGGCCGATCGAGAGCATCGGCAGCGCACGATAGTGGTCGATCGTCGTCCAGCCCGCGATCAAGGGCAGCGCCACGGCCGCGACCGACACGATCGATGCTCCGGCCGCGAGCCGCCCCAAGTCGACGTTCGCGCGCGCGAAGCGGCTGACCAGAAGCGCGGCGAAGCCGAGCAGGATCGAACCGAAGAAATAATACGGCACCAGGATCAGCCAGCGCATGAACCGCGACTTGTCGCAGGCCCGCGGGAGAGGCGCAAGGCGCAGCAGGTGACGGGCGAGGCGTCAGCGCGTCCGTGCGACGCGGGCGCCGAGCCCGACGCCGCCGAGCACCTGGTCGACCCCGCGGCGCACCGCGTCCTCGTTGAACGGCTTCGCGAAGTAGCCGTTCGCTCCGAGCTCGTCCGCGGAGTCGCTGAGCGTGTCCTCGCCGACCACCGCGCTCAGCAGGATCACGCGCGTGGACGCGAGCGCCGGGTTGTGGCGGATCGCGTCGCAGAGCTCGAGCCCGTCCATCTTCGGCATGCACACGTCGGTGAGCACGAGGTCCGGCCGCTCGGCCTCGGCGATCGCCAGTGCCTCCTGCCCGTTCCGAGCGTGGAGCAGCCGGATCGCCGGGCACGCGAGCAGATGCTCGAGGTAGACGTGGTTGTATTCGTGATCGTCGACGATCAGGACGTTACGGATCGTGGACGCTTGCAAATGCGGCGCTCGTCAGAGCTTCGCGAGGACCGACTCGGCGCTCGATACGGAGAGGCCGCCGCCTGGCTCGACGAACAGCTCCTGCACCTTGCCGTCGTTCACCACCATCGCATAGCGCTGCGAGCGGGCGCCCATACCGAACCCCTTCGCGTCGAGCGACAGTCCGAGCGCCTGCGTGAACTCCCCGTTTCCGTCGGCGAGCATCCGCACCTTGCCCGTGGTCTTCTGCTGGTCGCCCCAGGCGCCCATGACGAACGCGTCGTTGACCGAGAGACAGACGATCTCGTCGACGCCCTTGGCGCGGATCTGCTCCGCCTGCTCGACGAACCCGGGAAGATGCTTCATCGAGCACGTCGGAGTGAACGCGCCGGGAACCGCGAAGACCACCACCTTCTTCCCCTTGAAGACGTCTCCCGCGCTCACGTCCTTCGGTCCACCGCCGGACATCTCCTTCAGCTTCACGTCGAATGGCAGGGTATCGCCGACCTTGATCGCCATGCGCTCACCTCTTCTGCTTGTCTACGCGCCTGTCCTCGCCGGAGCAACCGACCGCCGGCGTTCGTGGGTCGGCAGGCAACCGCGAAGGCGAGTCCGCGGGTCGTTGACACCACGTCGAGAACGGTGCAGCCAGGAAGCAGAATCCCGCGCCCTCGATGCGGGCGTCCCGGCGGCCCGGTCTCGGGCAGGAACACTCGGAGGCACATTCGATGAAGGGGAACGGACGGGTTCAGTGGAGCGAGCGCAGCCACCGGCTCGGCGATGCCGAGCTCAAGGTGCTCGAGTCCGGCGCGGGGAGACCCCTGCTCGTGCTCCACGAGGAGCTCGGCTGCCCCGGCCCCGTACGGTGGCAATCGGTGCTCGCCGAGAATCGGCAGCTGATCGTGCCGCTGCACCCCGGGTTCGGCCGCACCGAGCGGATCGATTGGATCGCGAGCGTGCGCGACCTGGCGTGTTTCTACGCCCGCTTCCGTCGCGAGCAGAAGCTCGCACCGATCGACGTGATCGGCTTCTCCTTCGGAGGATGGATCGCGGCGGAGATGGCGGCGATGGATCCGAGCCTCTTCTCCAGCATGGTGCTGGTGGGCGCGCCGGGCATTCGCCCTCCGCAGGGCGAGATCCTCGATCTCTTCCTGCTGACCGGACAGAAGTACCTCCGCGCCTCCGTGCTCGATCCGGCGCGGACGCCCGAGTTCGTCGACCTCTACGGATCCGAGCAGACGCCAGAGCAGTTCGAAGCCTGGGAGGAGTGCCGCGCGGAGAGCGCCCGCCTCGCCTGGCAGCCCTACATGTACGATCCGAGCCTGCCGCACCTCCTCGAAGGGGTCGGCGTGCGGACGTTGATCGTCTGGGGTGAGCGCGACGCGGTGGTTCCTCCGAGCGTCGGCGATGCCTACCGGCGCGCCATCGCCGGATCGAAGCTCGTCGTGCTGCCGGACTGCGGCCACCGTCCCGAGATCGAGAAGCGCGAAGAGTTCGTCTCCGAGCTGACGAGATTCCTCGGCTGAGCGCCGAAGCAAAGGAGCATCAAGCCATGCACATCATGTGGTTCACCGAGCGCGCGTATCACGACGAGGACGAGGGGAAGCTCCGCAAGCTCGAGGACGAGATCATTCGCAACCGGAGCTTCTGGGGCACGCCGAACACCTTCTTCGATCCCGTGGTCGGCGCCGACATCCTCAACCGCTACCTCGACGAGAAGGTGTACTCGGAGGACCTCGGGGGCTTCGACGGCTTCATGCTGAACGAGCACCACGGGACCCCGTTCTGCCTCGGCGCGGTGATGGACGTGGAGGCGGCGATCCTCGCGAAGACCACCAAGCGGAGCAAGATCGCCCTTCTCGGCAACCCGATCCCGACCGTGGGCAACCCGGTGCGACTCGCCGAGGAGCTGGCGATGATCGACCTGATCTCCGGCGGGCGCCTGGTCCCGGGGTGGGTGCGCGGCGCCGGGAGCGAGCAGCTCGCGAACAACGCGAACCCCGCGTACAACCGCGAGCTCTTCGAAGAGGGACACGACCTCATCATCCGTGCCTGGACCGAGCCGGGTCCGTTCCGCTTCGAAGGCAAGCACTTCCACTTCCGCCACGTGAACCCGTGGGTGAAGCCGCTGCAGCAGCCGCACCCGCCGATCTGGATTCCCGGGCTCGTCAGCCCCGACACCGTGCGCTGGTGCGCGAAGAAGCGCTACCCGTACGTCGCGCTCGCCACCTACCTCGAGCCGACCGCGGAGCTCTGGAACATCTACGCCGAGACCGCGGCCCGCGAGGGATATCAGGCGGGGCCGGAGAACTTCGGCTACATGCAGCCGGTCTTCATCGGCGACAACCAGAAGCGCGCCGAGGAGATGGGCAAGCGCTTCCTCTACGGCGGTCACTTCGCCCACTTCGCGCGCGCCGAATGGATGTTCCCTCCCGGCTACAACACCAAGGAGGCGACGCGCCGTCTCGCGCGCCAGTTCGCCAACCCGAACCTGCCGGGGCACTCGATGATCGCCGAGTGGCAGGAGGACGAGAACGCCGACGAGGTCAGGAATCGCATCTACGAGCGCTTCGACGTCGCGCAGCAGGACCTGCAGATGATCGCCGGCACCCCGGACTACGCGATCCCGCGCCTGCAGCACGTCCTCGACGTGCTGCGACCGGGCATCCTCTCCTTCTGGATCGACGGACCGTTGCCGTGGGACGAGCGCCAGAAGTGCCTGCGGCTCCTGTCCGAGGAGGTGATCCCGGCGCTCCGCGAGCATGGACGCTCGCTCGGGCTCGTCGATCCGTTCCAGCGGAAGCCGGGGTCGACGCCGATCGGACCCTCGGGCAAGCCGGAGCCTGTGTCGTGGGCGCAGGAGCTCGCTTCGGCGCCGGCCTGAGCCTCGGCAGCGCATCCGACCACAGCACCGGGGATCCGCTTGCGTCGGGCCCCTTGCCGGAAGAGGATGGCCGGTCCGGCCGCATGCCGCGGCCCATACCCGTATTCCAGGAGGTCGAAATGAAAGAGCAGTTGAAGTTCTACATCGACGGCCGATGGGTCGAGCCGCTCGGCAAGAAGACCATCGACGTGATCAATCCCGCGACCGAAGAGGTCATCGGCCGCGTCACGCTCGGCAGTGCCGAGGACGTCGACCGCGCGGTCGCGGCGGCAAAGAAGGCGTTCCCGGCCTGGTCGCAGACGACGAAGGAAGAGCGGATCCAACTGATCGAGAAGATCATGGCCGCGTATCAGGAGCGCCTCGGCGAGCTCGCAGCGATGGTGACGGCGGAGATGGGCGCGCCGAAGTGGCTCGCGAACGCCGCCCAGGCCCCCGTCGGCCTCGCGCACATCGCGCAGACGCTGCAGATCCTCAAGGGTTACGAGTTCGAGAAGCTCGAAGGCACGACCAGGATCATGAAGGAGCCGGTCGGCGTCTGCGGCTTCATCACGCCGTGGAACTGGCCGATCAACCAGGTGATGTGCAAGGTCATGCCGGCGCTCGCCGCCGGCTGCACGATGGTGCTGAAGCCGAGCGAGATCACGCCGCTGAACGCGATGATCCTGGCGGAGATCTTCGACAAGGCGGGCGTTCCCGCAGGCGTCTTCAATCTGGTCAACGGCGACGGTCCGACGGTCGGCTCGGCGATCTCTTCTCACCCGGACGTCGACATGGTGTCGTTCACCGGATCCACGCGTGCCGGCATCCAGGTCGCGAAGAACGCGGCCGACACGGTCAAGCGCGTGACGCAGGAGCTCGGCGGCAAGTCCGCGAACATCGTCCTCGAGGACGCCGATCTCGCGAAGGCGGTCAGCCGCGGCGTGCAGGCCTGCTTCATGAACAGCGGCCAGTCGTGCAACGCCCCGACGCGGATGTTCGTACCGGCGGCGAAGCACGCCGAGGCTCTGAAGATCGCGCGTGAAGCCGCCGCCGCCGTGGTCCCGGGAGACCCATCGAGTGATGCGCAGGTGCTCGGTCCGGTGGCGAGTCGGATGCAGTTCGACAAGATCCAGGGGTTGATCCAGAAGGGCATCGACGAAGGCGCCGAGCTCGTCATCGGCGGCCCGGGCAAGCCGGAGGGGCTCGAGAAGGGCTACTTCGTGAAGCCGACCGTCTTCGGCAACGTCCGCAACAACATGACGATCGCGCGGGAGGAGATCTTCGGACCCGTCCTCTGCATCCTGCCGTACCAGACGGAGGAGGAAGCGATCGCGATGGCGAACGACACACCGTACGGGCTGTCCGGCTACGTGCAGTCGGCGGATCCCAAGCACGCGGAGAAGGTCGCCTCGCGGCTCCGCACCGGCAACGTGCACATCAACGGCGCAGGTCCGGACTTCGCGGCTCCGTTCGGCGGCTACAAGCAGTCGGGGAACGGACGCGAGTGGGGCGCCGAGGGCTTCGAGGAGTTCCTCGAGATCAAGGCGGTGTTGGGCGCCGCCGCCTGACGTTCACGACTCGACGGTACCAGGGGGCGGATCCGCAGGGTCCGCCCCCTTTTCATTTTGCAAAAAGGGGTCGGGAGTCTTTTTGAACTGATTGAATCGCGGCGAAAAGACTCCCGACCCCTTTTTACATGGCCATCATCCTCGAGCACGTCGCCACGCTGGTCGCGTCCTCGACTGCGCTCGCCTTGGCGTGGTGGAGCGGGCGAGAAGGCCGATCGGGATCGGCGCTCTTCTGGATTCTCGTCTGCGGCTTCGTCCTGCGTCTCGACCTCGGGCTTCATTGGCAGCTCTGGCCGTGGGACGAGCGCTATCATGCGCTGGTCGCGAAGAACTTCCTCGCCGACCCGTGGACACCGCGCCTCTACCCGGAGACCGTCCTTCCCGAGCGTCATGGCGACTGGACCACCGCCGGCATCTGGCTTCACAAGCCGCCGCTCGCGTCCTGGCTGCTGGCGCTCGCACTCGGCGTCTTCGGCGAGAACGCGGTCGCGCTTCGCGTCCCGAGCTTCGCGCTGTCGCTCGCCGGCGTTTGGATCACCTACCGCATCGGTCGCTACGCGATCGGACCGGAGGCGGGGCTCGTCGCCGCCGGCTTCCAGGCGACGAACGGCGTGCTCCTGGATCTCGCCGCCGGCCGCCGGCCCGTCGACCACGTCGACACGCTGCTCTTCGTCCTCGTCGGCGCCGCCGTGCTGGCGCTCGCTCGCGGCGGCCCATGGCCGCGACGCCTTCTCGTCCTCGCACCGCTGACTGCGCTCGCGCTCCTCGCCAAGACGTTTCCCGGATATTTGATTCCGGTTCTCGCTGCGGTCGCGCTTCGCGCCGAAGGCGATTCGCCCGCGCGGGTGATCGCGCGCGCGGCGACGCTGACCGCTCTCGCCACGGCGCTTGCTGCTCCATGGTTTCTCTACGCCGCCTGGCGATGGCCGAACGAGCTCGCCGCCTCGTTCGGATACATGCTCCGCCATTTTCCCGCCGCGCTGGAAGCTCACGCCGGGGGGCCGGGATTCCATCTCGCGCTCATCGGCCGCTTCTTCGGAGAGGGCGCGTGGCTGGCGATCGCGCTGCTCCTCTGGACTGCGGCTCGCGAGAGAGACGCACGCG
>JAXDLK010000271.1:0-7113 GCA_034666665.1 Candidatus Binatota bacterium | reverse complement strand
GGTTCGCCGGTCCCAAAACCGCCGGCAATCTGCGTCTCGCCTTTGCGGTCAGTGCGCACGACCGGATCGGTCGGCGGGAAGTAGGGCTCAGCCTCTTCGACAGCCCTGGTGGGGTCGGTCTCGACCGGCTGGTCGAACGGCTCGACCTCGATCTCAGAATCGGGAACGTCGTCGATGTCTTGGCGATCTTTCATGGAGCCTCACGCCGCAGAACTCGTGCCGGGAACGCCTACTTCGAGGCCAGGTACTCCAGGAAGAGCGCCTCGGCGAGCGTGGACCGCTCCAGATCCTTGAGGTCGACGCTCTCGTCCTCGGAGTGGGCGTTCGAGAACGGGTCGCCCGCACCGGTGAGAAGAAGCGTGGCCTTGGGAAACGCCTTCGCGAAGTCGGCGACGAAGGGAATCGTCCCGCCGGCGCCCATGAAGACGGGGTCGTGATCGAATGCTTCCTTCATCGCACGGCGCATCGCGTCGTACGCGGCGCCCTTGCCATCGAGCTTGTACGGCTTGCCGGACCCGCGCGGGGTGATCGACACCTCCGCGCCCCACGGCACGTGACTGCGCAGGTGGTCGGCGAGCGCCTTGAGAGCGGCATCGGCGTCCTGGCCGGGCGGGATGCGCATGGACACGCGCGCCTTCGCCGAGGGCACGAGCTGATTGGTGGATTCGGTGAGCTTGGGTGCGTCGATCCCGAGGATCGAGATCGAGGGCTTCATCCACATGCGGTCGGTGATCCCGCCCTCGCCGATGAGCTTGGTACCGGGCCGGAGCCCGACCTGCTTGCGGAGCTCGTCCTCGGTGAGGTCAAGAGGATCGGCCTTGCCCTTCGCGATACCCGCGACGGCGACGTTGCCCTTCTCATCGTGCAGGGTCGCAAGAGTCTTCGCGAGGACCGTCAGCGCGTCGGGCACCGGTCCACCGAACTCTCCCGAGTGCACGGCGTGATCGAGCGTCCGCACCTCGATGTCGCAGGCGACGATGCCGCGCAGCGAGATCGTGATTCCGGGCTGACCGGGGCGCCAGTTGCCCGAGTCCGCGAGGATCACCGCATCGGCGCGGAGCTCCGTGCCGTACTGCTCGAGGAACTTCGCGAGGTTGGGCGAGCCCCACTCCTCTTCGCCTTCGACGAAGACCGTCACGCCAACGGGTGGTTGCGAGTCATGTGCCCTTAGCGCACCCGCGTGCATGACGACGCCGCACTTGTCGTCTGACGTTCCGCGACCGTAGAGCCGGCCGTCCTTCTCGATGGGCTCGAATGGCTCCGAGTGCCAGAGACTGCGCCCGCCCGTCGGCTGCACGTCGTGATGCGCGTACAGAAGAACCGTTGGCGCGCCCGCCGGTCCCGCAACATGCCCGATGACGGCGGGGACGCCCTCGATCTCAACGATCTTGGTCTCGCATCCGGCATCGCGAAGGATCTTCTCGGTGGCCTCCGCCGAACGACGGAGCTGTGACGGGTCGTGGCCGGGATGGCTGATCGATGGAATGCGGACGAGCGTTTCGAGCTCCGCGCGAATGCGCGGCATGTCCTCGCTGACCCGGTCGCGCAACGTTACGGGCGAAGTTCGTGTCGTCATGGAGAAACGCAGCGTACTCCGGCCGCCAGACAGGCGTGCAAAAGCCCAGGGCGGGAGGATCGATTCCGTTGCGGCTGCACTTGGTACCCGGGCGACATTGACCGAAACCCGCCGCCCAAATTGAATGCAGCCCATGAAGAACCCCTCTTGGCCGAAAGCCATGGCGTTTGTTGGCTTCGCGATCTTCGGGCTCGCGCTCGCGTACTACTCGACGGCGATAGCGACCGCCGGCGTCGCGGCGGGACGATTTGGGACAGATCGCACGGGCGACTGGCTCACAACCGGAAGCGCTGTTCTGCTGGTCGGCATCGCCGCCGCCGCAGCGTTCGGCTTCCTCGCGATCGCAAACCTTCGCGCACTCATGCGTCGCGGCTAGAAGTCTCTTTAGCGCTGGGCGCCGGAGCACGATAGGAGACGAGCTCCGGCGCCCACAGCGCGACGAGGCCAACGCTCGCGATCGTGGCGACTCCTCCCGATATCACGGCGAACTCCGGTGAGATCACGTCCGCGACGACGCCGGACTCGACCTGCCCCAGGTACGGCCCGCCGAGAAAGAACATCTGCCCGATCGAGGTGAGCCGGCCGCGGAGCTCGTCGGGGACCAGGGTCAAGAGAATCGTGTGGCGGAAGATCGCGCTCACCGTGTCCGCCGCCTGCGCGAGCGCGACGAACACCAGAGCCGGAACGAAAAGACCTTCGCGCATGAACCCGAACCCGACGATCGCGAGGCCCCACGCTGCCACAGACACGAGTACGGCGACGCCTTGGCGGCGGACGCGAGGGATCCATCCGGCTGTCAGCGCGGCGATGAGCGAGCCGATGCCCGGCGCGGCGAACAGGAGACCGAGACCCTGCGGCCCGACGGCGAACACGCGGTCCGCGTAGTACGGAAAGAGCGCGCGCGGTGATCCGAAGAACGTCGCCAGGAAGTCGAGGATGAAGGTCGAGAAGAGGATGCGGTTCATCCGGAGGTAGTGGAGGCCTTCGACGAGCGCGCGCATCACCGGCGCGTGCACGCGCGGCGGCGCGGGTGGGATGCGCATCGCCGCGACCGCACCAATGGCGACGGCGAAGGAGACGACGTCGATCCAGTACGCGCCGGCAACCCCGAAGCTCAGGATGATCAGGCCCGCGAATGCGGGCCCGGCGATCGCGGCGGTCTGGAAGAGGACCTGATTGAGCGTGATGGCCGCGGGGAGCTGATCCCGTCGTACGAGGCTTGGTGTGAGCGATCCACGGGCGGGGCCGTCGATCGCGGAGAAGGCCGCGCCGATGGCGGTCATCCCGTACAGGAAGGGCACGCCGGCGACTCCGAACTGCGTTCCGATCGCGAGTGCCGCGGACGAGAGCGCCAGACCGAACTGGGTCAGGAGCAGCAGGCGCCTCCGGTTGAAGCGATCCGCGAGGACGCCACCGAAGAGGCCCAGTGAAATGAGCGGGACCGCCTGGAAGAGACCGATGAGACCGACGTCCAGCGAGGAGCCGGTGATCAGGTAGATCTGGTAGGGGATGGCCACCAGACGGAGCTGCGTACCCGAGAGCGACACGAGCTGCCCAAACCACAGCAGGCGGAACGAGCGCGACTCGCGGAGCGGGGAGACGTCGATCACGGGTGTCTAGATGAAGCGGTCGTGCTGCTCGTCCCATTGATGGAGAAGCCGCGCACGTGGCTTCCCGTCTCGGACGCCCTCGATCGCGTGAACCGACTGAACGACGCGGCGTGTCGGCTCTTCCCAACGGCCGAGAGAGCGCAGCGCCACGGCGAAGGAGATCTTCGAGGCGTCTTCGTCCGGGACGCCGCAGCCGCCGCAGATCTGAGCGAACGCGTCGTCCGGTCCCTCGGCATGGAGCGTCGCGGCGAGCGAGAAGACATCGTCCTTCGCCGCCGCGAAGATCCTTCGCACGTCGGCGCCCCAGATATACCCGGGCATGGCCGCGCTCTTTGTGATCTCCGGGATGACGAGATAGCCGCCGGAGCTTTTCTTGATGAGCTCGTCTATATCGTTGCCGTCCTCCGCGATCGTCAGCACCGGCGAAGAGGGCGGGCGCTCGGCAAGGATCGCGCGAAGGACGGTGCTCTTACCGGCGAGGCGCGGAACCGCGACGACGATCAACGAACGCCGACGGCGAGCGATATCGCGCAGCGTCGCGGCGATGTCGGTCGACATCGTGCGATTCGCGACCAGATCCTCGAGGCGAAGCGCTGTTGCGATGGCTCGGATGCTACGTGGACTCTCTGGCACACGGCGTGCCCTTGTGGGCCGCCAAGGCCATGAAGCTCGTCATCCCCGCCGTCCTCGCGCTGGTCTTGCTCACCGGGGCAAGCGGACCAGGGCCGCTCAAGGACTCGATGGGTGCGCTCTTCACGTTCAGAGAGGACATGGCCCAGATGCGCGGCGAGATCGCCGATCTGCGGCACGGGCGAGGCAGCGCCGCTCCAGCGTGGGTGAATCAGTACGCCGGCGCGCTGTGCGCGGCTGACTCCGCGTACCTCGTCAAACGCACCGACCCGGCGCTCGGCGTGACCGAGGAAGACCTCGACGCGCAGTTCCAGCGGATGCGCGACAACGAGCTCAACTGCACCAGCGTTCGGTACCTCGGATCCGTGGGCCAGACCCAGTTCGTGTTCGTTTTGCGCCACGGGGCGAAGGACGTGTGGTACGTGATGACGCTTTCGGAGGACGGCGAGACCATCGCGAAGGTCGAGTGAGTCGCACCCGCTAGCCTTCGGGCTATGCGGCCGGTCGAGCTTGTGATGGTCGGGGCGGGCAATCGTGGGTATCTCGCCTACGGCGCGTTCGCCCAGAGGAATCCCGACGCGGCGCGATTCGTCGCCGTCGTCGAACCCGACGACGCGCGTCGCGCGCGGTTCGCGAACGCCCACGGCATCCCCGCGGAGCGCCAGTTCCGTACATGGGAGGAGCTTGCGAATCGGCCGCCCCTCGCGCCGGCGCTGATCAACGCGACGCTCGAATCCACCCACCGGGCGAGCACGCTCGCCCTACTGGAGGCCGGGTACGAGATGCTCCTCGAGAAGCCGATCGCGATAACACCGGGCGAGTGCCTCGAGATCGCGGCCGCGGCTGAGGCGAAGGGCCGGCTGCTCCAGATCGCCCATGTGCTCCGGTACGCACCGTTCTTCATCGCGCTGCGCGAGATCATCGTCTCGGGCCGCCTCGGCGGGATCGTCTCCGTCGACTGGCGCGAAAACCTCGAGTACTGGCACTTCGCGCACAGCTACGTCCGTGGGAACTGGGGAAACAGTGGCCGCGCCGGTCCGATGATCCTCACGAAGTGCTGCCACGACCTCGATCTGCTCGTATGGATCTTCGGTCGTTGCGAGTGGCTTTCGTCGTCGGGTTCTCTCACGCACTTCACGCGCGACGCCGTCGGTCCCGAGATCCCGGGCCGCTGCACCGACGGGTGTCCGATCGCCGACGCATGCCCGTACTTCGCGCCGCGCGTGTACCTCGAGCGCCTTCGTCAGAACCCCGACAGCTTCGCGGTCGCCGCGATCACGCTCGACCGGACGCCGGAGGGCGTGATGCGGGCCCTCGAGACAGGGCCGTATGGTCGATGCGTGTACCGCTCGGACAACGACGTCGTTGACCACCAGGTCGTCCTCATGCGATTCGCGGGAGGCCTCTCGGTCAGCATGACGATGCAGGGCTCGTCCCACGTCGAAGGCCGTACGATCCGCATCGACGGCACGCGCGCGACGCTCCTCGCCAACGAGAGCCGGGGCGAGATGGACATTCACGATCACCGGACCGGCGCGTCGGAGCGGGTCGCGAGACCCCGCGGCGTCGGCGGACACGGTGGCGGCGACGACGGACTCATGCGTGCGTTCGTCGGCGCGATCCAGGGCGATCGCGCTGGCGTTCTCACCTCAGCTCGTGAGGCGGTCGCGAGTCACCTCATGGCTTTCGCGGCGGAAGAGTCACGAACAAGCGGTAAGGCGGTGGACATGGAAGCGTTCAGGGAGTCACTGTGAAAATCGGGCCGATCGAGATCCCACCGGCGGGGGAACGTGCGACCGGCAGCTTTACGTTCGAGGGTGATGAGGGACTAGAGAAATATCAGTGGCCGTACATCGCCATCGCCGGTCTTATGGCCGGCCCAACGGTGCTGATCACGGCGGGCATTCACGCCGCCGAGTACACCGGGATAGAGGCGGCCATACGGCTCGGTCGAGCAATCTCGCCCGACGCCGTTCGCGGGACGATCATCATCCTTCCGCTCCTCAACCGGCCCGGCTTCTACGAGCGCAGCATCTACGTGAATCCGGAGGACAACGACAACCTGAACCGTCTCTTTCCGGGAAAGCCGGACGGGACGTGGGGCGAGCGCTTTGCGCACCGCCTGCTCACCGAGATCATCACCAAATGCGATAACGCGATCGACCTGCATGCCGGGGATCTCATCGAAGATCTCGTTCCGTTCGTCATCTACCGCGAGACCGACAACGGAGCGCTGAACGGCCGGATCGAAGCGATGGCGAACGCCTACGGCGCCCGATGGGCCGTGAAGAGCGCGCCGACGGGCGAGCGGCCGGGCACGCTCATGGCCGTAGCGGCGCTCAACGGAGTCGCGGCGATGCTGGCCGAGTCCGGCGGCCGCGGTCAGCTCATCGAGGAGGACGTCACGCGCCACGTCACCGGGGTCACGAACATCCTCCGCACCATCGGCGCGATCAGCGGTCGCCCCGGCCGCGTCGACCCGCCGACCGTGGTGAAGAGCTTCGAATGGCTGCGCTCGCCGGTCGAGGGGATCTTCCACTCACATGTGCGGGTCGATCAGGTGGTGAAGCCGCGCGACCTTGTCGGCGACCTCACCGACCTCGTCGGGGACCCGCTGGCGGCGCTGACTGCTCCCGTTGGCGGCGTCGTCCTGTTCATCGTGACCAGCCCCGCCATAAAGAAGGGCGGCCTGCTCATAGGGATAGGCGCGCTCTGATGCATCGCGTCCTGGCGCTCGCGACCCTGTCGCTGGTCGCGCTCGCCGGATGCGTTCCGCCACCCGGGGACGCCGCTCGCAGCGTCACTCCGAGCGCGTCAGGCGCGCTCGCAACGCGGCGGGGCGCGGGTGGCGAGCTCAGGATCCTGTACTGGCAAGCGCCTTCGACCCTCAACACGCACCAAGCCACGGGGCCGAAGGACAGTGATGCGGCTCGCCTGGTACTGGAGCCGCTCGCCTCGCTCGGCAAGGACGGCCAGCCGATCGCGAACGGTCTCGCCGCCGAAATCCCGACCGTCGCCAACGGCGGGATCGCGAAGGACTTCACGAGCGTGACCTGGAAGCTCCGTCAGGGTGTGCGGTGGTCCGACGGCACGCCGTTCTCAGCGGACGACGTGGTCTTCACCCACCAGTACCAGTGCGACCCCGCGACCGCGGCGACGACGCTGGGTCGCTGCGACAACGTGCAGAGCGTGACGGCGCGCGACGTGAACACGGTCGTCGTCACGTACCGGTCGCCGAATCCCTACGTGTTCCAGTGGGGCGTCGGCGCGGAGGGAACCGTCCTGCAGAAGCAGCAG
>JAXDLK010000270.1:0-4566 GCA_034666665.1 Candidatus Binatota bacterium | reverse complement strand
GCGGCGGAGCTCGGACGGACCTCGTCGGAGCTCCTGCGCGGGACCGACGTCGTCGTCTACGGGACGACGCGAGCGACGAACGCGATCGTCACCGGGCGTGTCGCCAAGACCGCGCTCCTCGTGACCGAGGGGTTCCGTGACGTGCTCGTCCTGAAGGAGGGCGGCAAGGCCGCGGCGCACGACTTCGGCCGACCGTACCCGCCGCCCTACGTGCCGCGGCGGCGGACGTTCGAGATCGGCGAGCGCGTCGATGCGGAGGGCGGCGTCGTCCGAGCGCTGGACGAGAGCCGCGCGCGGGCGATCCTCGGGGATCTGCGAGCGCGCGCGTACGAGGCCGTCGCCGTGTGCCTCCTCTGGTCGATCGCGAATCCCGCGCACGAGCTCCGACTCGGCGCGCTGATCGAGGAGGTCCTTCCCGGGATCCCCTACACCCTCTCTCATCGGCTGAACCCGATCCTCCGCGAGTACCGCCGCGCCTCGTCCGCCGCGATCGACGCCTCGATCAAGCCGCTCATGCAGGCGCACCTCCGCGAGATGGAGGAGGATCTGCGTGCCGCCGGGTTCGACGGCGAGCTCCTGGTCAGCACCGCCGCGGGTGGTTGCGCGGACGTTCGCGCCGTCTCCGAGCGGCCGCTCCACACCGTCCGTTCTGGCCCGGCGATGGCGCCGGTCGCCGGCCTCGCCTATGCCCGCCAGGAAGCTGCCGGCGACACCGTGATCGTCGTCGACACCGGCGGCACCACGTTCGACGTCGCGCTCATCCGTGACGGGCGCATCGTCTCGACGCAGGAGACCTGGCTCGGCGAGCGGTGGATGGGGCATCTGCTCGGGATCCCCGCCGTGGACGTACGGAGCGTCGGTGCCGGCGGGGGATCGATCGCGTGGCTCGATCCGGGGGGGCTCCTCCGCGTCGGCCCTCAGAGCGCCGGTGCCGACCCGGGTCCCGCTTGCTACGCGCGCGGCGGCGACCGGCCGACGGTGACGGACGCCGCGGTCGTCCTCGGCTACCTCGATCCCGAGTGGTTCCTCGGCGGGCGAATGAAGCTCGATCCTGCCGCCGCACGTGCGGCGGTGACGCGCGTCGCGGAGCCGCTCGGCCTCGGCGTCGAGGAGACGGCGTTCTCGATCCTCACCGTCGCCAACGAGACGATGATCCACGCGATCAAGGAGATCACCATCAACGAGGGAGTGAGCCCCGCCGATGCCGTGCTCGTCGCCGGCGGCGGCGCCGCGGGACTCGGCATCCTGCCGATCGCGCGGGAGCTCGGCTGCCGGAGCGTGCTGGTGCCGCGGACGGCCGGCGCGCTCAGCGCGTGCGGGATGCAGTTCTCCGATCTGGTCTCGGAGCAGAGCGCGAGCGCGCCGGCGCGCTCCGGGTCCTTCGACGCCGCCGCGGTGAACCGCGCGCTCGATTGCATCGACGAGGAGCTCGACGCCTTCGCACGTCCGCTCGAGCAGCGCGGCTTCGGCACGCGGACGATCACCTACACGGTGGCCGCGCATTACGCGGCGCAGGTGTGGGAGCTCGACGTGCCGCTGCCACGCCGGCGCTTCGAGAGCCGTACCGACGTCGACTCCCTCGTCCGCGCCTTCCACGACGCGCACGAGCGTGTCTTCGCCGTACGAGACGAGGCGAGCGAGATCGAGTTCCTGCGCTGGACGGGTCGCGCCACGCTCCGCCTCGCCGGAGCCGCGGCGCCCCCGTCACGCGAGTCTCGCACCGAGGGCCGCGCAGGACGTCGCATCGCCTGGTTCGGGCTCGAGCAGCCGACCACCGCGGAAGTCTGGCGCGGCGGCGATCTCGCCCCGGGCCAGACGATCGCCGGCCCGGCGATCATCGAGGAGGAGACCTCGACGCTCGTGCTTCCCCCGGGTGCGACCGCCCGGCTCTCGCCGCTCGGGTGCTACGTGGTCGACGTCGGCCGTGATGCCGTCGAGGAAGAGGTGGCCGCATGAAAGTCGCCGCGACGAAACGCGACGGATCCGGAGCGCTCTCGCCGCTCCTCCTCTCCGTGCTCGCGAACCG
The DNA here is from genome assembly GCA_034666665.1 of Candidatus Binatota bacterium. Lineage (GTDB taxonomy): Bacteria > Desulfobacterota > Binatia > JACPRU01 > JACPRU01 > JAXDLK01. The sequence goes on along the minus strand of JAXDLK010000270.1, from coordinate 2,540 downwards.
CTTCGACTCGGTCGTCCGCGAGATGTCGAACACGCTCCTCCGTGCGGCGCGCTCCGCCGTGATCAACAGCGCGCGGGACTTCTCCTGCGGGATCACCACCGCGGCGAACGAGATGTTCAGCTCCGCCGAGGGGCTCCCGGTGCACACGCTCGGCCTTCACCTGCAGACGCGCGCGATGAGCGAGCTGCACCCCGACCTCGCCGAGGGCGACGCCTACCTCCACAACGACCCCTACCTCGGCAACACGCATGCGGCGGACCAGACGATCCTCGTGCCCTTCTTCTGGCAGGGAGAGCACGTCTTCAACGTGTGCGCCAAGGCGCATCAGGCGGACATCGGCAACAGCATCCCGACGACGTACCACGCGGCGGCCCGCGACGTGTACGAGGAGGGCGCGCTCGTCTTCCCGTGCGTGCGCGTCGAGCGCGACGGCAAGAGGAACGACGACGTGATCCGCATGTGCCGCGCGCGCATCCGCGTCCCGGACCAGTGGTACGGTGACTTCCTGGCCGCGCTCGGCGCGGCGCGCACGGGGGAGCGGCGGATCCACGAGGTCTTCGCGAAGTACGGCGCGGAGACGGTCCGGCGGTTCGTCGTCGAGTGGTTCGACTATTCGGAGCGCCGCATCCGGCACGCGATCCGCGCGCTCCCCGCGGCGCGTCTCGAGAGCGAGAGCATGCACGATCCGATGCCGCCGCTGCTCCCGGACGGCATCCCCGTACGGGCGATCGTCGAGGTCGACCCGAAGGAAGAGCGCATCCGCGTCGACCTCCGGCACAACGTGGATTGCATGGCGAACGGCCTCAACCTGTCCGAGGCCACGGCGACGAACAACGCCGTCACCGGCGTCTTCAACAGCCTGCCCGCGGACATCCCCCGGAACGCGGGCTCGTTCCGCCGTGTCGAGGTGCTGCTGCGAGAGAACTGCGCGGTCGGGATCCCGCGCTTCCCCCACAGCTGCTCCGTGGCCACGACGAACATCGCCGACCGGCTGGTGAACGTCGTCCAGGCGGCGTTCTCGAAGCTCGGCGAAGGCTACGGGCTCGCGGAGGGCGGCATCGGCATGGGCGCCGCGACCAGCGTCATCTCCGGCGAGGACGCGCGGCGGGGTGGCGCGCCCTACGTGAACCAGATGATCCTCGGCAACAACGGCGGCCCCGCGAGCTCGGAGGCGGATGGCTGGCTCACCTATGCCATCCCCGTGGTCGCGGGCCTCATGTACCGCGATAGCGTCGAGGTGATCGAGCTCAAGTATCCGATCCAGGTGCGGTCGCTGCGCGTCGCGCCGGGTCTCGGCGGCGCCGGCCGCATGCGCGGAGCGCCGCCGTGCGAGACCCTCTACGGCCCGCGCAGCGACGCGATGACGGTCGTCTTCGCGCAGGACGGACAGCAGAACCCGCCGCGCGGCGTACGTGGCGGCGAGGACGGGAACCGCGGTGAGAGCTGGAAGGTGAGCGCCGACGGCACCCAGACCCGCCTCGGCAACGTCGGGCAGGTGGTCGTCGGCCCGGGCGAGTACCTCCGCGGGCTCGACACCGGCGGCGGCGGCTACGGCGACCCGTGCGAACGCGAGCCAGCCCGCGTCCTCGAGGACGTGCTCGAGGGCTGGGAGACGGAGGAGCGCGCACGCGAAGTCTACGGCGTGGTGCTCACCGGCAGCGCCGACGACGAGACGCTCGCGATCGACGAGGCGCGCACCGCGGAGCGCCGGGGAGGAGCACGATGACGACGGGAAGCAGCACGACCGGGGACGCCGCCCGGCGGCGGCTCGCCGAGATCGAGGATCCGCGCTACCGCCTCGTCCTCGGGTTCCAGCCGCTCGCCCACGGCACTCCCGACCGGACGACGGTGATGACCCGCGGCAAGGGAATCTTCGTCTACGACGATCGCGGCCGCGAATGGCTCGAGGGCGCGTCGTCGTTCTACGTCGCCGCGCTCGGGTACTCCGAGCCCGAGCTCGTCGAGGCCGCGGCGGAGCAGCTCGGCCGGCTGCCGTTCTACGTCTCGGGCCAGTACCGGACGACGGACGTGACGCTCGCGCTGGCCGACAAGCTCGCCGCGCTGGTGCCGCTCGCGAACGCGCGCGTGACGTTCGCGTGCTCGGGCTCCGAGGCCAACGACTTCCTCCTCAAGTTCCTCCGCTTCCGGAACGTCGCGACCGCCGACGCCGGGCGAACCAAGGTGATCGCGCGGATCGGCAGCTATCACGGCGGCACGCTCGCCTCGGCGAGCCTCACCGGCGGCCATCACGAAGAGTTCGGGCTGCCGCTGCCGGGAATCCTGCACACCTCGCAGCCGGACGTCGCCAACGGCCGGGCCGACGGCGAATCACCCCAGCAGTACTCGGAGCGTCTCGCGCGCGAGCTCGAGGCGCTGATCGTCCGCGAGGGGCCGGACAGCGTCGCCGCCTTCGTCGCGGAGCCGGTCGCGTTCGCCTGCGGGCTGGCGATCCCGCCGCCCGGCTACTGGCCGCGGATCCAGGAAGTCCTCGACCGCCACGGCGTCCTCTGCTTCGTCGACGAGGTCGTCACCGGGTTCGG
>JAXDLK010000269.1:0-10505 GCA_034666665.1 Candidatus Binatota bacterium | reverse complement strand
TCGTGGGCGACCGTCAGCTCGCGCAGCTGCTCGGCCAAGGATCGATCCGGTTGCGCTACGTCCATTCTGCTCTCCGGAGGTCGCCGTTGTAGCACTTCGCGGGCCCGGCGGCTGCCGTAGCGCAACGGCGGGGCCTACCGCCGTTTTCAACTCCACAGGAACGGAGGAATCATTCGATGAAACCGCTGAAATCTCTCGCCTTGGCTGGATTGCTCGGAGTCGCGGTAGCCATGACGGCACCGTCGACGGCGTCGGCCGATCCGCATGGGGGTGGGGCTTCGCAGAAGAAGCACGAGAAGTGGCACGAGAAGTGGGACCGCAAGCACGACCGCACCCACGAGCGATTGGACCACGACCAGCGTGGCCGGGCTCACGAGCGATGGGAGCACGACCATGGGGGCGCGAACCGGCCGAAGCCTTCGCACCCGCAGGTCGGCCGGAACGATCGGCGCTACGACGCGCCTCGCCACAACCCCCCTCCCAACCGCCCTCGCTACGATCCTCGGTACAACGGGCCTCGCTACGATCCGCGGAACGATGGCCGGTACGGGCGCCGCTACGATGGCCGCTACGGCCGGAACGACGCTTGCGGCCCGATCGGCGACCGCATCCGCCGGGACCAGACCGAGATCGGCCGGTGGAGGAATTCGGGCCGGCACGAGAACGCGGTCGACTGGTACCAGAGGGACCTACAGGACGCGTACAACGATCTGCGCGTCTGCCGCGGGCAAGCACGGTACGGCGGTGGCGGCGAGATCGGCCCGTATTACGGCGATACCTCGTATGACCCGTACTACGGTGGCAACCAAGGTTACCCGTACGGATCGAACGACGGGGGTCTCGACATCGGCGGTTTGCTGAACGGGCTCCTCGGCGGACGCTGAGACCTCGATTCGGAGTGAAAAAAGGGCCGAGCGCCTCGGGCGCCCGGCCCTTTTCATTGGTGGTACGGCGGTGGCGGCGAGATCGGCCGTATTGCGGCGATATCTCGTATGACCCCTACCTCCGGTGGCAACAAGGCTACCCGTACGGATCGAACGACGGCGGTCTCGACATCGGCGGCTTGCTGAACGGGCTCCTCGGCGGACGCTGAGACGTCGATTCGGAGTGAAAAAAGGGCCGAGCGCCTCGGGCGCCCGGCCCTCTTCATTGGTGGCGGTCAGTGCCCGGTCGGGCTCTGTCCGCGCTGCTGGCGGCGCTCCTCGCGCCGCTCCTGCCGCAGTTGCTGTCGGGCCGCCGGAACCTCCCGGCCGTGCTGGAGATGTCGATCCGTGGCGTCGACCGACTGGCCGGAGCCGAGCGGAGCCGTGGATCCCCCATGAGCCTTCGGTGATTGCACCGACGGCCGGGTGCTCGGGATCTCCCGGTCGGCGCTTCGTTCCCGCCGCTCGAGCCTCCGCTCTTCGCTGCGCTGGTTCCGCCGGTGCTCGTGAGCCGGTTCGTCTTCCGCCGCTCGTCCGGAGGTCGTGCCGACGGCGTGCGGCGCGTCGTCCCGGCGCTTCGGCCGCTCGTGGGCGAACCCTCGGTCGACCGCCGGCATCTCGCTCGGCCGCTCGCGAAGGGCCGCCGATCCGTGCTCCCGGAGGATCCGATCGTGGCGGTCCGAGCCGTGGACGCGGTGCTCGCCTTCGTCGGGCGGTCGGGTGCCGCCACCGCTGGGCGCGAACGACGACCGCTCTCCAGGTCGCTGGTCCGAGCGCCCATGCTGCCGCGGACCGACCTCGTGACCGGCCGGGCCAGGCGCCGGTTCCATCGTCTCCCGGCGAGCGCGTGCCCGAACTCGAGGCCGTGCCCGCTCGATCTCGCGCACGTGCACCTCGTTCACGGGACCGGAAACCTTCCGGATCTCCCGGATGTCGATCGACCGGTTGACGATCCGATTCCTCGTGACCGTGTAGTTCGTCACGTTCCGTGTCTGGCGGATCAACGGCGCCGCCCGGTCCCGGGAGACGACATAGCGACCGAGCGACGGGCTGGCGAATCGCCGGTCGGGCACGAAGCAGTAGTGGCGCGAAGGGACCCGGTAGCCTCGGTAGAGGCCGCCGCTACGACGCCAGCGCGCGTCCGGCGGCAGCGGCGCCCAGCCGACCCACCCGTCACCGCGCCGCCAGGAGACCCAGGCAGGGGCCCACTGCCGCCGCGGCACCCACGCCCAGCCGATGCGCGGGTCGTTGAACCAGCGCCCGTAATGATAGGGCGCCCAACCCCAGGGCTCGTCGGCGACCCAGGTCCAGCCGTACTCCGTGTACACCCAGTGGCCTTGGGTGTACGGCTGCCATTGGGAGCCGACCGCGGTGGGACGCCATACCCGGCCGTACGGCGCGAAGCGCGTCCACTCTCCATAGGGCGCGAGATCGTCGTAGAAGTAGTCCGCGTCCTCGTCCCGGAACGAGTCGTCCTCGTCGTAGTCGTCACCGACGAACCATCCCTCGTCGTCGCCCCCGTCGTCGCCCCAGTCGCCGTACGCGAACGCCGGAGGCGGTCCGAGCGAGGTCACACCGCCCGCCGTCACGCAGACGGCGAAGACGAGTGTCAGGATCATGCGATTCATGTGATTGCCCTCCACGACTACAAAAACGGGATCGCGCGATACATCGCGGCGCGGCTTGACAGCGCCGGCACGGCGGCCCAGTTGTCGCGGCGCGCCCGATGATCCGTCACCACTTTACCGAGCTTCCGGACGTTCGATTGCACTACGTGCGTGCCGGGACGGGTGACCCCGTCGTCCTCCTCCATGGCTGGCCGCAGACCTGGTACGAGTGGCGGAAGGTGATCCCCGCCCTCGCGGAGCGGCACACCGTGATCGCGCCGGATCTGCGGGGTCTCGGGGATTCTTCTCGCCCCGCCGGGGGCTACGACAAGCGTACGATCGCGGAGGACGTCCGGCAGCTCGTTCTCTCGCTCGGATTCGAGCGGGTTTTCCTGGTCGGCCACGACTGGGGAGGCCCGGTCGCCTATGCCTATGCCGCCGCCCATCCCGCGGAGGTGCGGAAGCTCGCGATCCTCGACGTGGCGATCCCCGGGTCCGGACTCGAGAAGCTGGGCGGTCTCCGTCCGGGAGGCGGGCTCTGGCACGTCGCGTTTCACAACGTTCGCGATCTGCCGGAGGAGCTGGTCGCGGGGCGGGAGCGCACGTATCTCTCCTGGTTCTACCGCACCGCCTACGACCCGGCGGCGTTCTCCGACGCGGACGTCGACGAGTACGTGCGCTGTTACTCGGCCCCGGGGGCGATGCGGGCGGGGTTCGAGTACTATCGGGCGATATTCCAGGACGTCGAGGACAACCGGGAGAGCGCCCGGACCAAGCTGTCGATGCCCGTCCTCGCCCTCGGCGGAGAGCATGGCTTCGGTGCGCACGCGAAGCGCTCGATGGAGGCGCTGGCGGAGGACGTGCGCGGCGGCGTCGTCGACCGCTGCGGCCACTGGATCCCGGAGGAGCGCCCCAACGTTCTGATCGAGGAGCTCACCGGCTTCTTCGCCGATTGATCAGCCGTGGTCGGGGTCCGCGAGCGTCCGCCGGAACCGATCGATGTCCGCCGGGTCGAGGAGCTGGCCTTCCACCAGCAGCCCCTCGAGCGCCGCGAGCCAGTGCCGGTAGTAGACCTCGGCGGCGGGCAGAGCATCGTCCGCTGCGGAAGCGCCGCCTTGGATCTCGGCGATCAGCCGGTCGCGAAAGACATCCCACCGGTAGGCGCCGCGCTCCGCCAGCGCGAGCGCCATCCCGAAGACCCGACCCTGCCAGGGCGCCTCGAAGACGAGCTCACCGTTCTGGCGCGGCGGTGCCGCCGCCGGTGGAATCCCGCCGAGCGCGCCTTCGTAGGAGCGTGGCGCGTTCACGGGGCTTCGGGTCCCCCGGGCGAAAGCGCGCGACCGACCCCGATCATCGCGTCCCTGGTGACGAGCTTCGCGAGATCCTCCTCCGCGAGGCCGTCGCTGCCCTCCGGCCGCGCCGGCAGCACCATGTAGCGGATCTCGGCGCTCGAATCCCACACGCGAACCTCCACCGAAGGTTCGAGGTCGATGCCGAACTCCGTCAGGACCGCCCGCGGCTCCGACACCATGCGCGAGCGGTACGGCGGGCTCTTGTACCAGGACGGAGGTAGCCCAAGGACCGGCCATGGATAGCAGGAGCAGAGCGTGCAGACGACCACGTTGTGGACCTGCGGAGTGTTCTCGACGACCACCATGTGCTCGCCTTGCATACCGCCGATGCCGAGCTCGCCGATCGCCTTCGTCGCATCCTCGAGAAGGCGCCTGCGGTAGGCGGGGTCCTTCCATGCGCGGGCGATGACGCGGGCGCCGTTCAGCGGACCGATGTCCTTCTCGTAGGCAGCGATCAGGGCGTCGATCGCATCCGTCGAGAGCAGGCCCTTCTCGATCATCAATGCCTCGATCGCCCGCGCGCGCGCCTCGACATCGGTGGGCGGTGCCGGGTGATGACCGTGATCGTGATGATCGCTCATGGTTGCTTCCTTCTTCGCGGCGACCGGGAGGTGCCACCGGTGCGAGCAGGCTCGAGATAGCTCTCCCAGAGGTCGACGTAGATGTGCTCCGGCCCTTCCGCATCCGGACCCCAGAGCTCGCGAGCGTCGAAGCGCACGGAATAGCAGGGCTCCGCCACCTCGCTCAGACCGTGTGCGTTCCGATCCGGCAGCACGAAGCTCCCCCAGGCGCGCTCGATCACTCCCCGCGCACCGCGTACGTACCGCGGGCAGCGTGTGTGCGTCGGCGGGTGAAGGCGCCGGACGATCACCGGATCGCCGGCATGGAAACGGGGTCCCGGTCCGCCCTCGCGGCGGCTGGAATAACCCTGCCGCACCATGCCGCGAACGCCTTCGGTGAGGGTCGGATCCTGACGCTCGGGTGCCGGAGGTGCCTCCGGCCGGCTCTCCGCGTCGATCCGCGCGCGGAGCTCGTCGGCGGTGACGATTCCCTTGGCGACGAGCACTCGTTCCAGCGCCGAGAGCCAATGCTCGTAGTAGCTCGATCCCAGGTAGTGCGCCGGGTCCATGCTCTCGATCGCGTAACGAAACTGGTCGATGCTGGCGATTCCCTGACCCATCGCGGCGAGGGTCATGCCGAAAACGATCCGTTCCCACGGATGATGAAAGACCGGCTCCGCCGGCTCGGGCGTCACCTTGCCGAAGCCCTGCATCCCTCCGAGATCGTGGACGCCGTCCATGCTCCCTCCTTATCCTTCCGCCCGTTTTGCCGTCGCGGTGGGATCGGTCAAGTTTCTCGATGCAGCCAGGGCGCCCGTCCGACTCCATCCGCTCGCGACCCGGCCGCAAGCGACTTCGTGATCGTGGTCGAACGACACCCACCATCCTTCGCGCTCCGCCCGCTCGACGAGCGCCTTCTTCGCGGCGATCGTGCCGAGCGGATCGAGGTCGTACGCCTGGTTCCACGCCGGACGGAGATGCGCCCGGCTGGGAGCGATGTCGCCGAGGTGGAGAAACACGTCGCTTCCATCCGCGACCAGCGGGCATTGGTGTGACGGCGTGTGGCCGCCGGTCACGACCACGCGCACCGTGGTGGTGATCGCGGCGTCGCCTTCGAGTAGCTCGAGGAGACCGTCGTCGCGGAGCGGCTGAACGCACTCGGGAACGTGCCGGTACGCGGCCGCGAGTCGCTCGTCGGTCGGCGACAGCGCGGTCTCGAGCTCGCGGCGCTGAACGAAGTGGCGCGCACGCGGAAACGCCGACACCAGCCGGCCGGACGTGTCCCGCGTCACCACGCCGCCGACGTGATCGAAGTGGAGGTGCGTCAGGACGACGTGGGTCACGTCCTCCGGATCGAGCCCGACTTCCGCCAAGCGTGCGCGGAGCCCGCCGCGACGGTCGACGCGATGGATCTCGTTCTCGCGTGGACTCAGACGGTCGCCGAGGCCGGTATCGAAGAGCATGGCATCGCGTCCGTCGACTGCGAGCGGGCAATGTAGGCTCATCGGGATGCGGTTTCGCTCGTCGGCGGGGACGTCGCGCGACCACAGCGGCTTCGGAACGATGCCGAACATCGTCCCGCCGTCCATGGCGAAGAACCCGTCGTTCAGCGAGTGCACGCGCACGCGGCCGATCTCGAGCATCGCCTCGAGGATAGCGAAGGCGCGGAGCTCCGGCTACGCGCCCGGCGAGGTCAGGTCATGCTCCGTAGAGACGGTAGAGGATCCAGTAGACGGCGACGCCGGTGACCGACACGTACATCCAGATCGGGAACGTCACCCGCGCGATCCGCCGGTGCCGCTCGAACCGGCCGGCGAAGGCGCGGGACAGGGTCACCAGCGCCAGCGGCAGAAGCACGACGGCGAGCAGCACGTGCGTGAGGAGCAGCCCCAGGTAAGCGGCGCGCGGCCATCCGGTGCCCGGAAACGGCGTCGAGCCTCGGTGGACGTGATAATAGACGTAGGACGCGAGGAACGCCGTGGACACGGCGAATGCCGCGAGCATGAACGCGCGGTGTCGCCCGATCCGGCCGCGCCGGATCGATGACCAGCCGGCAGCGAGCAGGACCGCGCTGGAGGCGTTCAGGACGGCGTTCAGTGCCGGCAGGTCGCCGACCGTCATCGCGTCCTGGGGACTTTCCGCCGATCAGCCGCGGGCGCTCTCGAGGGCGTCGAGGTCACCGAGCACACGGTCGGCCCAGCCCTCCTCCGTCGTCAGGTAGTAGCCGCGGATCCGTCCGTCGCGATCGACGAGCGCCACTCGGCTCGAATGCGTGACGGCCTCGCCGGGGTCGGCCGACGGCTCCTCCGCGATGCTCAGGCGGAATCCCTGCTGCACGACGTCGTGAAGCGCCGCTCGGTCGCCGGTCAGGAACAGCCATCGAGAGCTCGGGGCGCCGACTTGCTCCGCGTACCGCCGGAGGATCTCCGGCGTATCGTGGGTCGGGTCGACGGTGAACGAGACCAGGCGCGCCCGGCTTCCGAGGCGACGCTCGAGACGACCGAGCTCGCGGGAGAGGGTCGGGCAGCTGCCCGAGCAGCGGGTGAAGAGAAAGCTCGCAACCCACGGCGTGCCGCGAAGATCCGCCATGCGAACCGGCCGACCGCTTCGCTCGACGAGCGAGAACTCGGGCACGACGCCATATTCCTCCAGCGTTGCGCCGCCCGGCCGCCGGACGGCGCCGTGCAGTACGACCGCGATCGGCAGGACCAGCGCGGCCCCGAGGATGCTCCAGGGAACGAGGCGGACCGCAGGGGCCCTATTCAACGGCAGCGGCTTCGTTCCCCGGACTGGCGGTCTCCAGCCGGTGAAACGGATTCGAATCGGGCATCAGCATGAAGAGCAGGAACACGCAGAGGACGAGCGGCGTCACCGCGATCAAGCCGAGCGTGACGCTCTCGAAGCGGAGGTGCATGAAGAAGAGGGCCACCAGCGCCGCCTTGGCGAGCGCGGTCGAGATCAGCAGCGACGCGGTCACCACCTTCGGCATCCCCGTGTAGGTGATGCCGACCTCGATGATCGTCAGCGCGAGCAGCCACCAGAAGATCTTGTTGTAGTTGGGTTCGGCGTGCGTCGTCATTTCGCTTTTCCTAGAGAAGGTAGACGAAGGTGAACACCAGGATCCACACCAGGTCGACGAAGTGCCAGTAGAGGCCGACGATCTCCACCGGGTTGTTGCTCGTGGCGGTATAGCGCCCGCGCATCCCCTGCGCGCAGATGCAGGCCAGGTACACGACCCCGCCGAACACGTGGCAGCCGTGGAACCCGGTGAGCACGAAGAACGTGGTGCCGAAGAGCGGGTTGCCGAAGGGGTTTCCGGTGACGCTCACGCCCTCGAGCATCAGCTTCGTCCACTCGTATCCCTGGCAGCCGAGGAAGACGAGGCCGCCGAGGACCGTCAGCAGCAGGTTGTTGCGAAGCCCGGTCGTGTCCCCGTGGCGAATCGCCGACAGCGCCCGGACCATGGTGACGCTGCTGCAGATCAGCAGGAACGTCATGCCGGCGGTCATCGGAATGCCGAGCACGTGCCCCGGCACCGGCCACGCGTTCGGACCCGCCGGCGCACTCGAGTACCGCAGCGCTCCGTAGGCGGCGAGCAAGGCGCCGAACGACATGGCGTCACCGGCGAGGAACGACCACATGCCGAGCTTGCCCCAGCTCTCCGGGGTCAGCGGGGACTCCGCCGGCTCGACGCCGAGGATCTCGCCGTGTTCCAGCGTGGCTGCTTCGCTCACGTTCGGTTCTCCTTTCGCGGCCCTGCGTAACCGGGGAATCGCTCGGGAACGAGACGGAGGCCGCCCTGCTCGCGCCGTCTCGCGGTGGCACCGCTCCTCTCGCCGAGGAAGCCGCGCGCGGCGCGGCGGTGCAAGATGACGAACGTCAGGACGAGGCCGCCGACGATCGTGTAGGGGAGCGAGATCAGGAAGACGACGCTCCAGAAGAGCCCACGCGCGAGGGGATCGTCCTGACCCTGGATCGCCGTGCCGCACATCGCACACTGCCCCCAGGCAGCTGCGGGGAGGAGAAGCGCGGCGGGGGCCACGACGAGGAGCTCGCGGAGTCTTGCGGTCATCGAAATCGTCGGTCTTTTCGCGATTTGGCCCATGACTGTCAATCACCGAGGCCGAGATAGACGAGCGGGAAGAGGACCGCCCAGACCGCGCAGACGAAGTACCAGTAGACCGCGGCGAGCTCGACGGCCGTGTGGCGCGCGGCGGAGAACCGGCCGCGCTGCGATCCGAGGAACACCACCGCCAGCCAGAGGACGGCGGCGACGACGTGCAAGCCGTGAAACCCGATCAGGGTGTAGAACGTGCTGCCGTACGGGCCGCTCGACGGCGCGAGGCCGTGGCGGAGGAGCCGCAGCCACTCCCAGCCCTGGACCGAGAGAAAGATGAGTCCACACACCGTCGTCAGGGCGATGCCGTAGCGCAACCCGAGGAGGTCGCCGCGGCGAACCGCGCGGAGCGCCCTCGTCATCGGGTAGCAGCTCGAGAACAGCACCAGCGTGTTCACGCTCGTGACCGCGACCGGCAGATAGGGCATGCCCGGCGGCGGCCACACGCGAGCCCCGAAGCGGAACACGAGAAAGGCGCCGATCAATCCCCCGAAGAGCATCGATTCGCCGGCGATCAGCAGGATGATGCCGAGCCGCGCGTTGCTGATGAGCGGCGCCGTGCTGCCGGGCTGTGCCCCCGCGCGCGTGGAGAGCGTTCGGGGCACGGCGCTCATCCGCCGGCCGAGACCTTGTCGAGCGCCATCACGCCGAGAAGGAGCGGCAGATACAAGAGCGACGCATAGAGCAGGCGCCGGGCGTCGGCCAACGAGCGGGATCGAGCGAGCCGAACCGAGCAGACCAGGAGCGCGATGCCGAGCGCGAGGGCGGCGACGAAGTAGATTCCCCCGGCGATGCCGAGCAGGGTCGGCATCAAGGCGACGCTGAGGAGCGCGAGCGTGTTCAATACGATCTGACGCCCGGTCGACGGCCCGTCGGGATCGATCACCGGCAGCAAGCGGATCCCGGCGCGCGCGTAATCGTCTCGGTAGAGGCGGGCGATCGCCAGCGAGTGGGGAAACTGCCAGAGGAAGAGGATCGCGAAGAGCACCCAAGCTTCGATTCCGAGGTCGCCGCGGGCCGCGGCCCAGCCGGTGACTGGCGGGAGCGCCCCGGGGACCGCGCCGACGATGCTGCAGAGCGGCGTCCACCGCTTCATCGGCGTGTAGAGGAAGAGGTACGAGGCCGTCGTCGCGGCGGTGACCGCAGCCGCGACGGGTCCGACCGCGAGCGTCTGGTACACGAGCCCGAGCGCCGTGACGGCGACCCCGACGGCGAGCGCCTCGTCCGGCCGTAGGCGGCCCGACGGCAGCGGCCGCATCCGCGTCCGCAGCATGAGCGCGTCGAGGTCGTGCTCGAGGTACTGATTGAGCATCAGGGTGCCCGAGGCGGCGAGCGCGGTGCTCGCGAGCGTGTGCGCGAGCAGCCAGGAGCTGCCGAGGACATCCGTGCCGAGGTAGAAGCCGACGAACGTGGTGGCGACGACCATGAGCACCACGCGCGGCTTGGCGAGCTCGAAGTACGCGAGCGTCTTGCGGCCGATCTCGAGGTCGGCGGTGGCGGCGGCGAACCGGCTCATGCCGTCGCCCTCCAGGCATCGCCGCTCGGCCGCATCTCTCCGACGGGGCTCTCCGCCGGCACGAGGATCCGCTGGCTCCGGATCGCGAGCACCACGGCGGTGGCGAGAATCACCGCGCCCGTCGCGACGTGTGCCGTGGTCGGCAGCACGGCCTTCGCCGTCCAGATCGTCAGTGCCCCGAGGGTGACCTGAAGCGCTACCAGCGCCGCGATTCCCGCGGCCGGCCGCACGAGCAGCGGCTCGTCACCGTGGTCGCGCCAGGCGACCGCGGCCGTCCAGGTGGCCACGACGGCAATCGCCAGCGCTCCCATCCGGTGGAGATAGTGCACCGCGACCGAGGCGGACGACAGGTCGGGGACGATCCGTCCGAATGCCAGCGGGAAGTCGGGAATCGCCAGTCCGGCGCCGGTGTGGCGCATGACCGCCCCGA
>JAXDLK010000268.1:0-9475 GCA_034666665.1 Candidatus Binatota bacterium | reverse complement strand
GGGGCGAAGGCGTCGATGCCGAGGTCATCTATGCCGACGTCGCCCGCGAGGAGGACGTGCAGAGCCTCGTCGCTCGAACCGTCGATCGCTTCGGCCGGATCGACGTGATGGTGAACAACGCCGGCATCGGCCTCGGCCTGGTGCCGATCACCGAGCTTCCCGTCGACGTCTGGCGCCGGAACCTCGACGTCATGGCGCTCGGCACCATGCTGGGAATTCGCGAGGCCGGACGGCGCATGATCGAGCAAGGCGAAGGCGGTGCGATCATCAACATCGCCAGCCAAGCGGGCAAGACCGGGTGGCCGCTGCTCGGGGCCTACTGCGCCGCGAAGTTCGCCGTCGTGGGCCTCACGCAAGTCGCGGCCAAGGAGCTCGGTCCGTTCCGCATCACCGTCAACTCCGTATGCCCCGGGACCGTCGAGACGCCGCTTCTCGACCTCCGCGGGGGACTCTGGGAAGCGTACACGCGCCTCGCGGGAAAGCCGCTCGAGGAGCTGAAGAACGACGTGCTCGCACAGATCCCGCTCGGCCGTTTCCAGAAGCCGGAGGACGTCGCGGACCTGGTGGTCTTCCTCGCCTCCGGGCGCGGGCGCTACATCACCGGCTGCGCCATCAACTCGACCGGCGGACAGGAGATGCACTGATGGGAAGCGTGTTCACCAAGATCATCGCCGGCGAGCTTCCCGCGCGCTTCGTCTGGAAAGACGAACGCGTCGTCGCCTTCCTGACCATTGCGCCCGCGCGGCCCGGCCATACGCTCGTCGTTCCGCGCGAGGAAGTAGATCACTGGCTGGATGCGGATCGCGGCTTGATGAGCCACCTGATGGAAGTCTCGCGCTCGATCGGGCAAGCGATCCAGGAGGCGTTCCAGCCGCCGAAAGTGGCGCTGCTGATCGCCGGCCTCGAGGTACCGCACCTGCACGTGCATTTGATCCCGATCTGGACCCTCGAAGACATCGACGCGACGAAGGTGGACCGAAATCCACGGCCCGCCGACCTCGACCATGCCGCGGAGAAGATCCGCGGCGCGCTCGCGACGCTCGGTTTCGCCGAACGAACACGCTAGCGCCGGCGCGACGACGACCGGTCATCCCGTCGCGGCGCCGCTCTCGCCCGTGACGGGCTCCACCTCGCGACGGAACGTCACACGAACGGCCGTTCCTCCGCCGGGATGTTCGTCGATGTGGATCTCCCCTCCGTGTGCGTCGACGACGGTCTTGGCGATGAAAAGGCCGAGGCCGGAGCTATGCCGCACCGCAGGAGCGACGCCGCCGAACCGGCCGAAGAGCTTGTCGCGGACGTCGGGCGGCATACCCGGACCCTCGTCGGACACCGTGAGCGTCGCGTCGCCGGCACCTCCTCCCGTCCGCAATTCCACCCGCCTCCCCGGCGGCGTGAATTTGATCGCATTCGACAGCAGGTTCGCGATCACCCGCTCGACCCAGCGGACGTCGAGTCGGAGCGGCTCGAGCCGATCGTCCAGGATCGTGTCGATCGCGACGTCGACGAGCCGCGCCGAGCCTTCCTGATCGGCCGCCGCCCGCACGACGATCTCGTTGACGTCGACTGGAACGCGGCGGAGATCGAGCGCACCGCTTTCGATCACCGCGAGGTCCGTGAAATTGATCGCCAGGTTCAGGGCGCGTTGTGCGTTGCTCTCGATCCGGTCGAGGTAGTCGCGATCGCGAACGGCGGGCAGCCGCTCCCGCACGAGATGGGCAAAGGCGAGGATCGATGCCAGGGGTGTCTTGATGTCGTGCGACAGCATGGCCGCGAACTCGCGACGCAAGCGGTCCCGTTCCTCCTCGGCGCGCTTGCGCGTGGTCACGTCCCGCAAGATCACCTGCGCGGCCGGGTTCCCCATGTAGGTCGTGGCAATCGCCAAGATCTCGACGTCCATCGTCCTGCCATCGAGCCGAACCAGCTTCTCCGCGACCGGGTCCAGTATCCCCGCTGCGAGCAGGCGTCCGATCCTCTGCTTGGCGAGCTCCATCGAATCCGGGTGCACGAAGTCGAAGACGGATCGGCCGACGATCTCTGCGGGCGACGATGCGCCCATCAGTCGGAGCGCCGCAGGATTGACGTACACTACCTTGCCGGCGGAATGGACCGCGATGGCCTCGGGCGAATGCTCGACGAGGTTCCGATATCGCTCCTCGCTCTCGCCGAGCGCTGCCCGGGAGTGCTGAAGATCCGCGGCGATTCGCTCCGCCTCGCGATGCGCGCGCGTTTGCGAGCGCGTCATGGCGAACAGCAGAAAGCTCACCAGCAGACCGCTCGTGAGGGTGGGCGCAACGAGCGATCTCAGGACGCGCGACTCGAATGCGGGAAGGGACGCGAGCTCGAGCGTCCAGCGCCGCGCCGCAACGTCGAGCGGCACCTTCCTGCGGTATCGCGGGTGGTCGTCGCCGCCGAGGCTCGATGCGTACAGCAGCCGCTCGGAACCGATGGGCGAGCCGTCGTACACGCGCAGCGCGAGACCGGGCGGAGCCGGCGCTCCGAAGATGCCGGCGAAGAAGTCATCGGCACGCAGCGGGCTGAAGACGAAACCGTGCAGCGATTGCCTGCGCTCGCGCACCTCGGCGGGGATCCGCGCGCCACGGTACACGGGAAGGTAGATGAGGAATCCCTGCTGCTTCTTGCCGTCGGTCTCCTGTACGAGCGTCAGGTTGCCGGAAGCGATCGGCACGCCGCGATCCCGCGCCTCCTCCATCGCGGCGAGACGCGTCGGATCGCTCGCCATGTCGTAGCCGAGCGCGGCGAGGTTCCGTCGATCCGTGGGGTAGATGTAGAGAACGGCCTGCAGCTCCTCGCTCTGCGGGTTTGGCCACAGGTGAAAACCGGGCGCGACCTCGCGGCGCGCGCGCGCGACGAACGCCGCGGCGTCTCCGATAGTGACGCGCTCGGAGAAGCCGACGCCTCGAACGCCGGGATAGCGGCGCTGGAGGTCGAGGCGCTCCACGTACGCCTGGAACTCGGACCATTCGACGTACTCGCTGGCCGCGAACAGACCGGCCGCGCCGCGTAGAATCGCGACGCAGGTTTCGATGCGTTCGGAAATCGCGTTGCTCGCCGATTCCACCGCTAGATCGAAGCGTGCGCGCTCCTCCGCCTGCGTGTTCGTCCAGGCGTAGCTCGTGGCGACCGCGGTGAGCGCCAGCGCCAGCAGCAGCACCAAGTAGGGCAGCCACGACCAGCGGCTGCCACCCGAATGCGAGGCGGGCCGCGACCCGACGCGGCGAGCGTCGACGGCGACGTGATCGGGCAGGCTCATCGTACGTCCGTAGCCATGCTACGGCGCGCTACCGGCGCAGCCAAATGCCCGCAGGCCTCCCGTAGCGCCGCTGCGCTTTCCGGGTTGCCGCACCCCGGGGTACGGGGCATCACCGGATTCGTGACCTCGAACGAGCGGGAGCAAACCACCGCCCGGCGCGGTGCGGTGTGCGGGCTCCTCGCGGCCGCGCTCTTCGGGGTGTCCCCGCCCCTGGCGAAGCTCCTTCTCGGGGAAGTCACACCGCAGGTACTCGCCGGTCTCCTGTATCTCGGCGCGGGAGTAGCGGTCGGTCTCTATCGCTGGCTTTCGCCGTCCACGGAGCCGCCGCTCCGGCGCCCCGACCTGCCGCTGATGGCCGCGGTGGTGCTGACGGGGGGAGTCGTCGGGCCACTGGCGATGCTCCTCGGGTTGCAGCGAACGACCGCTGTCGCCGGAGCGCTCCTCCTGAACCTGGAGGCTCCGTTCACGATCCTGCTCGCAGCCGCGGTGTTCGGCGAGCACCTCGGCCGGCAAGCAGTCACCGCAGCGCTCCTGATCGTCGCCGGAGCGCTGCTGCTGAGCGTCCAGCCGGGACAGGTCGGAGCTCACGGCGCCGGCGTGCTGCTCCTCGCCATCGCCTGCGCTGCCTGGGCGATCGACAACAACCTGACGCAGCGCCTCTCGCTCCACGATCCGGTCGCCGTCGTGCGGGTGAAGACGCTCGCCGCCGGCAGCGTGAACCTACTCCTCGGCCTCTGGGTTGCCGGAGGCGCGCTCCCGGGTGCCGCCGTCATCGTCGCGGCACTTCTCCTCGGCAGCGTGAGCTACGGCGCGAGCGTCGTCCTCGACGTCTACGCGCTCCGGCTCGTCGGCGCGGCACGAGAAGCGGCATACTTCGCCACTGGCCCCTTCTTCGGCGCACTCGCGGCGAAGGCGATCCTCGGCGAGCGCCTGGGGTTCTCGGCGTCCGCGGCTGCGGTCCTCATGGCAGGCGGCATCGTTCTCTTCCTGCGCGAACGACACGTTCACCTCCACGGGCATCAGGAGCTCGACCACACCCACGCGCACGTCCACGACCGTCACCACGTGCACGAGCATGGATCCGCGGATCCTGCCGGCGACCCGCACGTGCATCGACATCGTCACACGAACTTCGTGCACGCGCATGCGCACGTGCCGGACGCGCATCATCGCCACCGCCACTCGTCGTGACGTTGCGTTCCTGCTACTCCGGAACCCCGTTGTGAACGCCGCCCGGCGCGGGCTACAAGCGAGCGGATGATGCCGGCAAGCGACCGCGCGACGTGCGGCCACGCGAACCCGGCGGGCACGAAGTTCTGCGCCGCGTGCGGCGCGCGCCTCGTGCCGAGCTGTGTTCGCTGCGGCACCCGCCTCCCTGGCGAGGCGAAGTTCTGTCTCGAGTGCGGCCACGCGGTGGCCGATGCTCCGGCGCGAGCTCGTTCGCCCGGGTCGTACACGCCGAAGCACCTCGCGGATCGCATCCTGGTCTCCCGCAGCGCCGTCGAAGGCGAGCGCAAGCAAGTGACGGTGCTGTTCGCGGACGTGAAGGGCTCGATGGACCTGGCCGAAAGCGTCGACCCCGAGGAGCTCCACGGGATCCTCGACCGCTTCTTCGCGATCCTCTGCGACGGCATCCACCGCTTCGACGGCACCGTGAATCAGTTCACCGGCGATGGTGTGATGGCGCTCTTCGGCGCGCCGATCGCCCACGAGGATCACGCGCAGCGCGCGTGTCACGCGGCGCTTCACCTCTCGGTCGAGCTCCGACGGTATGCCGACGAGCTCCGCCGCTCGCGCGGGGTCAGCTTCTCGGTGCGCACCGGCCTCAATTCCGGCGAGGTGGTCGTCGGTCGCATCGGCGACGACCTGAGAATGGACTACACCGCGCAGGGGTTCAGCGTCGGACTCGCGGCACGCATCGAGCAGCTCGCCGAGCCCGGCCGGGTGTACCTGACGGAGCATACGGCGGCGCTCGTCTCGGGGTACTTCCGGCTGCGAGACCTCGGGCGGTTCACGATTCGCGGCGTGCGAAGCCCGATCGGTGTCCACGAGCTCGAGGGCACCGGCCCCCTCCGCACACGCATCGACCTGTCGCGCTCCCGCGGCTTCTCGCGGTTCGTCGGGCGCGAGGCGGAAACCCGGGCGCTCGACGAAGCCCTCGAGCGGGCGATCGCCGGCGACGCCGGAGTCGTCGGCATCGTCGCCGACGCGGGCGTCGGCAAGAGCCGCCTCTGTCACGAGTTCACCGAGCGCTGCCGCAGCCGCGGTGTGGCGCTCTACGCCGGCCGGGGCGTTCCACACGGCAAGCTGATCCCCTTCCTTCCGGTGCTGGAGATGTTCCGCGCGTACTTCGGTGTCACCGAGCGCGACGACGCGCAGGCGACGCGCGAGAAGGTCGCCGGCAAGCTCGTGCTCCTCGACGAATCCTTTCGCGAGACGCTGCCGCTCTGGTTCGACTTCATGGGCGTTCCCGATCCGTTGCGCCCGGTTCCGCGCATGGATCCCGAGGCGCGCCAGAAGCAGCTGTTCGAGCTCGTCGGCCGGTTGATTCGCGCGCGCAGCGAGCGCGAGACGGCGGTGATCCTGTTCGAGGACCTGCACTGGGTCGACGGAGCGACCGAAGCCTACGTGGAGAACCTGGTCGACCGCGTCGCCGGAAGCCGCACGCTCTTGCTGGTGAACTTCCGCCCCGAGTATCGCGCGCCGTGGGTGAACCGGCCGGAGTACCGCCAGGTGCTTCTCGAGCCGCTCGGACCGGCCGCCCTGTCCGAGCTGCTGGAGGATCTCCTGGGCGGCGATGCCTCGCTCGACGGTCTGCCGGAACGCATCCGCTCCCGCACCGGAGGCAATCCCTTCTTCGTCGAGGAGGTGGTGCAGTCGCTCGCGGAGGCCGGGCTTCTCGAAGGCAGCCGCGGGGCCTATCGGCTGGCGCGGCCGATCGAAGAGGTGACGATCCCGCCGACGGTGCAGTCGCTCCTCGCGTCGCGGATCGATCGGCTGTCCGAGCCGGAGAAGACGCTGCTGCAGGTGGCGGCGGTGATCGGCAAGGAGCTCCCGGAGCCGGTGCTGATGCGGGTGGCCGAGCTGCCGGCCGACGATCTCCGCCGCCTCGTCGATGCGCTCGTCGCCGCGGGTTTTCTCAAGCTCGATTCCGTGCACCCGGAATGCGTGTACGCCTTCCGGCACCCGCTGACGCAGGAGGTCGCCTACCGCTCGCAGCTCTCCGAGCGCCGCGCACGCGTGCACGGAGCGGTGGCGCGAACGATTCTCGAGCTCTATCCCGACCGCCTCGACGAGCGGGCGGCGCTCCTGTCGCACCACTGGGAGTGCGCCGGCGATGCCCTCGAGGCGGGGCGTTGGGGCGCCCGCGCCGCCGAATGGGTCGGCCTCAGCAACGTCGCCGAATCGACCCGTCACTGGCGAAAGGTGCGTTCGCTCCTCGCGACCGTCGCGGAGACGCCGGAGACTCTCGAGCTCACGGTCTGGTCCGCGGTGCGCCTGCTGAACTTCGGTTGGCGGACCGGAATGACGGACGCTGAAGCCTCCGCGCTCTTCGACGAGGGCGCCGCCGTCGCGCGCCGCGCCGGGCACGTCGTCGGGCTGAGCGCGCTCCGCAACGTCTACGGGGCGGTGCGCGGCCTCGCCGGCGACCTCGAGGGAGCCCTCGCGCACGTTCTCGAATCCGTGCGCCTCGGCGACGAGGCGGGCGACCTCGAGCTGCGCGTCGGTTTGCGGGTGGCGCTCGTTCAGCTCCGTTTCATGCAGGGCGACCTGCGGGTTGCGCTGGCGCTTGCCGACGAGGCGCTGGCGCTGACGGGCGGCGACCGGCGGGTCGGATCGACGGCGGCGGGATTCAGTCCGTACGTCTACTTCCTCGCCGCCCGCGGTTTCTTCCTCGTGCACTTGGGACGAATCGCCGAGGGTCGTCAGGATCTCGACCGCGCCGTGGAGATCGCCCGCGGCCTCGGCGAGACGGAGATCCTGGGCATGGTCCGCGGGTTTTCGATCGACTGCGCCGCCTTGTGCGAGCCGATCGAGCGCACCCTCGTCTATGCGGGCGAGGCGGTCGACATCGCCGAGAGGATCGGCAGCCCGTTCTCCCGCGTCTGGGCGTACCGTGATCTCGGGCTGGCGCACAACCTGAACGGCCAATGGGGCGCCGCGGCGAATGCTCTCGAGCAGGCGCTCGCGATCCTGCACGATCGCCGGACGGCGCTGCATGCCGAGGCGCTGATCCTGACGGATCTGGCCCTCGCGCTCGCGCGCCGAGGCGACTGCGACCGGGCGGTGGAGCACGCAACCCGGGCAGTCGCACTCGCCACCGGGCGGCACGCGCGACTGATGGAAGCATACGCCCGGCTGACGCTGGCGGAATGCCTCCGGCGCCAGCGGGGACTCCAGGAGCACGAACAGATCGGTCGCGAGCTCGTGCGCGTCGACGCCCTCTGCGAAGAGACCGGGGATCGCCTGATCCCGATCCAGGCGGAGATCGAGCGCGCCGATCTCGCCGGGCTCGCGGGGCGGGCCGCCGACCGACGAGCGCACCTGGAGGAGGCCCGTCGCCGCTTCGCCGAGCTCGGGGCGACGGCGCGCGCGGAAGCCGTCGACGCGGAGCTCTCGCGCCTCGAGCCCGTCGACTCAGCTCCGGTCAGCGATTAAGCAGGCGCTGGAGGAAATCGCATGCCGAAGGCCATCTGGAACGGCGCCGTCATCGCCGAGAGCGACCGCTGCGAGGTCGTCGAGGGCAACCAGTATTTCCCGCCCGGCGCGGTGAACCGTGCCTACCTGCGCGAGAGCGAGACGCACACCGTGTGCCCGTGGAAAGGCACCGCGAGCTACTACGACGTGGTCGTCGACGGACAGGTGAATCGCGACGCCGCCTGGTTCTACCCGACCACCAAAGATGCTGCGAAGCAGGTCGAGGGATACGTCGCCTTCTGGCGCGGCGTGACGGTCGAGACCTGATGGCGAAGCGCTTCGACGAGATCGACGAGCCGCTCGCCCGCTTCCTCGCGGCGCAGAAGCTCTTCTTCGTCGCCTCGGCGCCGCTCGATGCCGACGGGCACGTCAACCTGTCGCCGAAGGGTCTCGATACCTTCCGCATTCTCGGTCCCCGGACGGTCGCGTATCTCGACCTCACCGGTAGCGGCGTCGAGACCGTCGCCCACGTGCGGGAGAACGGCCGCATCGTGCTTCTCTTCTGCGCGTTCGACGGCCCGCCGAAGATCATGCGGCTCCATGGGCGCGGTCAGGTGATCGAGGCATCGGACGCGGCGTTCGCGGAGCTCGCCGGGCGGTTTCCCACCCATCTCGCCATCCGCTCGGTGGTCCGCGTCGAGCTCGACCGCATCACCGACTCGTGCGGTTACGGCGTGCCCCTCTACCAGTACGTCGGCGAGCGAACGCAGCTGCGCCAGTGGGCCGAGCACAAGGGCGAGGATGGAGTCGAGCAGTACCGGGCGGAGAAGAACCGCGAGAGCATCGACGGGCTGCCCGGGATCCGGCGGCAGTGACGCCGAGCGGCGAAAGAGCCACCCTCCTCTATCAGCTGGGCTGTGCCTTCGCGGCGAGAACCGACCTCGACGAGCTCTTGCCGTTCGTCGTCAACGAAACCCGGGAGATCCTCGATGCGGAGGGCGTGTCGGTGCTCCTCCTCGACGCCGAAGCCGGTGAGCTCTACTTTCCCTACGTCGCTTCCGACGATCCCGCGGTGACCGCGCGTCTGGTCGGCGTCCGCTTCCCGGCCGACCGCGGCATCGCCGGCTCGGTCCTCCGCGGCGGCACCGCGACCCGCGTCGACGACGTACAGTCGGACCCGCGGTTCTACGGTGGCGTGGATCGCGAGACCGGCGTCACCACCCGCTCGCTACTCGCCGCTCCGCTGCTCACCCGGCAAGGCGCCATCGGGGTCATCCAGGCGATCAACCGCAGGAACGGTGCGCGATTTCCGGACGAGGACCTCGCGTTCCTCGAGGCGCTTTCCGGAAGCGTCGCGGTGGCGGTCGAGAATGCCCGCCTGTACGCGCGCCTGCGGGAGTCGGAGGAGCGGCTCCGCGCTCAGGTCGGAGCGCTCCGCCGCGACCTCGCTCGCCGCGATCGCTTCCAGGAGATCGTCGGCACCAGCCCGGCCATGGCCGAGGTCTTCCGGCTGATGGAGAGCGCTGCGGCGTCACCGATCACCGTTCTCCTCGAAGGCGAGAC
>JAXDLK010000267.1:0-11427 GCA_034666665.1 Candidatus Binatota bacterium | reverse complement strand
CGAGCGACTCGAGCCCGACCGCGCCGGGATCGACGGCGTGCAGATCGGCCATGGTGTCGATCAGCGCCTCCGAGATGCGCCGGCGAGCGTCGGGGCCGTCGCCGAGCTCGGGCGGCACCTCGCGGCGCACCACGACGCCGTGGCGGCGCTCCATCACGTAGAACGGCGCGCCGATGACCGCGGGATCCTCGCAGAGATGGAACACGCGCGGCGCCGGCGGGTACACCGGCGACAGCGCCGCGAGCACGCGATGCTCGCGCGCCATGTCGTGGGCCTTCGGCACCAGCGGTCCGAGCGGCGGGCGCCGGAGGACGAGCTCCTGATCGCCGAAGCGGAGACAGTACGTCAGGTTCGAATGGCCGCCGGGGAACTGCCTGATCTCGAGCGCGCCCTCGGCACCCGGCACCCGGCCGCGGAGGTAGGCCGCGAGGCGCTCGACATCGAGGTGCTCGTCCGCGCGGACCTCGGTGACGTCGGCCGCAGTTGCCATGGGCGCTCCTTTGTCCGGTCCTCGAAACGGTTGCAAGGTGCGGAGAGGTCGGCGCGGGCGAGTCTGCCTCTCGGAGGCCGTCGAGGGCCGTCAGGCTCGCGCGCAGGCGGTGACCCGGGAAACCGTGGTACGGAACGTCGGTTTCGCGATCAGCCGGTGATCGAGTGGACGTCGCGCGGATCTTCCGTACCAGCTCGGTGGTTCTGTCGGTCGCGCTCGCCTATGCCTGCCAGGCGCTGCTGCTCGGCGTGCCGTTGATCCACGTTCCCGTCGACGCGCGGCGGGGCGTCGGCGGTGTCGGGTTGCTCGCCGCGGCGCTGCTTTTCGGACTCTCCGTCCCCGAGCATGGGCACCCGCAGTCGCCGGCTCGAGCGGACTTCGTCCCCGCCGCGGCGGCACCGCTCGTGGCCGGCATCCTCTGCTGCCTGACCTCGATCGGCACCTACGCCTTCGCGGGCGAGAACGCCCTCGTCATCGGCGCCTGGGCCGGCGGCGCCGGTTGCCTGCTCCTCGCCGGCCGAACGCGCGGACGCGACCGAGCGGGTGACGCTGGCGGTCGATGGGTCGCATGGGCGCTGCCACTGGCGATCATTCTCGGCATCGCGCTGACGATGCGGCTCTGGAGGCTGACGTCGCTGCCTCCGCTGCTCGTCGGCGACGCGATGAACAACGGCGTCTGGACGCGTGCGTTCTTGCAGGGGCCCAACCGTCGGATCCTCGAGTTCACCCCCGGGCTCGCGCCTCGGACCGACGTGCTCCCCGAAGCGCTGACGATGCTCGTCTTCGGCGACGATCTCTTCGGCCTCGACATGGCCGCCGTCGTCGCTGGGATGCTGTCGATCGTCGGCACGTTCCTGCTCGCATCGGAGCTGTACGATCGTCGGGTCGGCCTGCTCGCCAGCGCTCTGATGGCGTTCTCGTGGACGCATCTCCACTTCAGCCGCGTGCAGCACGGGAACGACCCGGAGCCGTGGTTCGTGTGGAGCCTCTATTTTCTCGTGCGCGGACTTCGCACCGGCGCCAGCCGGGATGCCCTGGCCGCGGGCCTGCTCGCCGGCACGTGCTTCCAGATGTACTTCTCCGGTCGTCTCGTCCTGGTCTCGTGGATCCTGCTCGGCGCGCACGCCGCCGCCCGGCGGCGCTCGAGCCCGCGTTACTGGGCATTGGCGGCGTCCGGCATGCTGGTAGCGTTCGGCCCCATGGTCATCCTCGGGGCGGAGCACTGGCCTCTCCTCTGGCAGCGAGCGCACGACGCCTCGATCTTCGAGCCGCGGATGATGGCTCATCTCGAGAGCGCCTGGCGAGTCTCCGGAAGCTCGGCGGTGCTGGTCGAGGCGACGAAGCGGTCGTTCCTCACGTTCGTGCTCTACGGAAACGCTTGGGTGGAGCGCCTGCCCGGACTTCCCTTCTTCGATTCGGTGACGGCTCCGCTGCTCGTCCTCGGCGCCGGGATCGCCGCGGTCCGTCCCTGCCGCATGGCGGACTGGCTGATCCTCACGAGCTTCGTGGCGATCGTCTTCCTCGCGGTCGCACTGACGAGCGATCCGCCTTTCTGGCAGCGGATGGTGATCGTGATTCCGCTCGCTGCGATCCTGTCCGCATTGGCGCTCGATCGTCTGGCGCAGCTTCTCCCGCTCGGGCGATCAGCGTCGGGACTCCTCCTCGCCCTGATCGTCGGCTTCATCGGCTGGAGGAACTGGACGACGTTCGTCGCCAACGAGACGATCAGGGACGATGCGCTCTCCGCCGTCGCGCGCTTCGCGGCGGCGCTTCCGCCGGGGAGAACGCTGCTCGTCGTCGAGCCGCCCTGGAACGCGGAACGAAATCATCTTCGCTTCATGGCGCCGCACCTGACCCGCGTCACGGTAACCCGCACGGACGCAGAGGCCGATCGCTGGCCGCCGCTCGCATCGTCTCCGATCGTCTTGCTCGGTCCGGAGGCGGCGGACCTGCTGCCGCGGATCGCCGTTCGATGGCCGGGCGGTGTTCGACGGAGGCTCAGGCTCGCGAGCGGACAAGCGGCCGGATACGCGTACGAGGCGCCGCCCGGCGGGCAACTCGTTCCCCGCGAGTGAATGGGCACCGCTGTGGGTGATGCTCTCCGGGCGCGCGGCGTCATCCGAGGCGCGGCTTCAGTCGCCAGCGGATGGCCGCCAGCAGCACGAGGAACAGCAGGCAGAGGACGGTGAACGGGACCAAGACGTCGAGGAAGCCGGCGCCGCGATCGATGATCCGCCGCGTCGCGATCTGGTACCAGCGGAGCGGGAACAGCCCGCCGACCTCGCGGACGCCGTGCGGCATCAACTGGTAGGGCAGCATCACGCCGGAGAGCACGAAGGACGGCATGATGAAGAAGACGGTGATGAAGACCGCCTGCGCCGAGGTGTGCGCCAGCGTCGACACGAAGACGCCGACGGACAGCGAGGCGAGCACGAACGGCAGCGTCACGGCGAGGAGCGCGAGGAAGCTCCCCCGCGGCCACAGCCCGACGAGGCCGCAGAGGACGGTGGCGTAGAGCACGAGCCCGAAGCTGAGGACCACGAAGGGCACGAGCTTGCCGATCACCAGCTCGAGCGGCGTCGTCGGCAGCGCGAGCATCTGCTCGTAGGTGCCGCTCTCGCGCTCGCCGACGAGCGCGAGGCTCGTCGCCGACAGGCAGAAGTTCGTCAGCAACATCGCGCCGAGCGCGGAGAGGAAGAACACGTCGTCGCGGAGCGCGGGGTTGAACCAGAAGCTCTGGCGGATCGTGAGCGCTCGGTTGCCGCCATGAGAGCGCGACCGCGCCTGCGGGCCCGGGATCACACGCAGCTCCGCGGTGCCGGCGGTCAGCGTCGCGTACGCGGCGACGCGTGCGGCCGAGAGCGGCTCGCTGCCGTCGACGAGGAGCTGCGCGACCGGCCGGCCGCGATCGAGCTCGCGCTCGAGGTCCTGCGGAATCACCAGGAATGCGAGCACGCTTCCGTTCGCGAGCATCCGCCTCCCGGCGTCGTAACCGTAGACCGGGGCCGCCGGCAGGAAATGTCCCGTCGCTTCGATGTCCGCGATCAGCCGGCGGGCGGATTCGCTGCCGCTCCGGTCCCACACCGCCCACGGGACGTTCTCCGGCTCGTTCGAGAGCACGAACCCGAAGAGCAGGAACATCATCACCGGCTGCGCGACGACCATGCTGAGCAGCGCCTTGTCGTGGCGGAGGACCGCGGCCTCCTTGTAGGCGACCGCGGCGACCGTCGACCAGAAGCTTCGAGGCCCGCGCTTCATCCACGCTCCTCGAGCGAGCGGAGCGCGTAGGCGAGCATCGCCACGCCGAAGAGCAGGATCACGCCGATCTCGGGCAGGAGCTGCAGCGGGCCCTCGCCGCGGAGATAGATCGCCCGGCTCAAGCGGATGTAGTGCGTCGCCGGGAAGAGCTCGGCGAGCCAGCCGACGCCGACCGGCATGTTGCGGACCGGGAAGATGAACCCGGAGAGCTGTACCAGCGGCACGCTGAAGAGCACCGTCTTCTGCACCGCTTCCGCCGCCGTACCCGACGTCGCCGAGAAGATCAGCCCCGTCGCCAGCGACACCAGCACGTAGACCGCGGAGATCACCACGAAGAAGACCAGGCTGCCGCGCGGCCAGACACCGAGCAGGAAGCCTCCGACGAGCGCCATCAGGAAGACGTCCAGCGCGAAGATCGCGCCGAGCGGCAGGAGCTTGCCGAGCAGGATCTCCGCCGAGGTCGCCGGGGTGACCTGCAGCTGCTCGAAGGTCCCCGCCTGGCGCTCGTTGACGATCGATACCGCGGTGATCAGGGTCGTCAGGAACGAGAGCACGAAGCCGAACGTTCCCGCCACCATGAACGGCTCGCCCGCGAGCTTCGGGTTGAAGAGCGCGTGGGTGATGATCTGCACCCCCGGGCGTGCGGCGCCGGGCTCCGCCACCGCGGAGGCGATCATCGCGCGCAGGAACGCTTCCGCGTTGCCGGCGAGGACCGCCTCGGTGCCGTCGTAGTCGAGCTGAATCTCCGCACGCTCGCCGCCCGTGCGGGCGCGCTCCAGGCTCCGCTCGAACCCCGCGGGAAAGACGATCGCCGCGCTCACCTCACCCGACACCAGCGCCCGCTCGATGTCGCTGCGCCGGGCGACCTCGCGTGCGTCGAAGGTCCCGCCGGCCGTGAGCTCCGCGACGATCCGGCGGCTCGTGCGGCTGTGGTCGCCGTCGTGAACCGCGAGGCCGAGATGCCGGACCTCCGTGGACATGATGTAGCCGAAGAGGAGGAGCGCGAGCAGCGGCACCGCGATCAGGATCGTGACCGTGAACGGATCACGGAACGTCGCCAGCACTTCGCGGCGAACGAGCGTCCGCAGCCGCCGAGCGCTCACGCGCGCGCCTCCGCGACTCCGGCGAGCACACGGCGAAACACCTCCGTCATCTCCGTCCGCTCGACGCGGATCCGCGTCTCCGGGATCTCCGCGACGATGCGCTCGAGCCGCGCGAGGAGCGCCGGATCGAACGTCGCCGCGCGAACGATGAGGGCGTCACGCCCGGCGGACGAATCCACGCCGAGGGCGGCCGCAGCCCACGCGCGGCGCTCCGGCGGCACGTCGACGTGGATCACGTAGCCGGACGAGTAGCGGCTGCGGAGCGCCTCCGGCGCATCGTCGGCGACGAGCTTCCCCGCGTGGATGAACGATACCCAGTCGCAGTACTCCACCTCCTCGAGGAAGTGCGTGGTGACGAAGACGGTGACGCCATCCTCCGCCTGCTCCTGGATCAGGTCCCAGAAGAGGCCGCGGCTGTGCACGTCGACGCCGGCGGTGGGCTCGTCGAGAAACAGCAGGCGCGGCCCGTGCAGCGTCGCGAGCGCGAGCCCGGCACGCTGGCGGATGCCCGCCGGCAGGTCCTCCGCCTTCTCGCGCTCGACGCTCGCCAGCTCGAAGCGCTCTCGCAGGCTCCCCCACCGGCGCTCGAGGTCTGCGCCGGCGAGGCCGTAGAGGCCGCCGTAGAACTCGACGTTCTCGCGGAGCGAAAGCCCCTGATAGAGGCTCACGCGCTGGCCCATGTAGCCGATGTGATCGCGCACCCGCCGCGGCCGGCGGATGACGTCGATTCCGTCCACCTCGACCTCGCCCGCGCTCGGCGTGAGCAGACCGATCAGCATGCGGATCGTGGTCGACTTGCCGGAGCCATTGGCGCCGAGGAAGGCGTAGATCGTGCCGCGCGGCACCTCGATCGTCAGCCGGTCGACCGCGGTGAACTCGCCGAAGCGCTTGGTCAGATCGCGCGTGCGGATGATCGGCGTGTCGCTCATGCCGCTCCGGCGGGCGTTTCCCCGCGCGCGAGCGCGAGGAGCGTCGACTCCATGTCGATCGGCGCCTCGGTGGCGAGCCGCACGCCCGCCAGCGCCTGCAGCTCCCGGAGAACGCGCGGCTTCTCCGGCGCGAGCGCCCGGCCGACCTCGACCCGGGCAAACGCCCCGGTCGCGCGTGAGTCCTCGACCCAGCGGAGCGTTCGTGCCGCCCGGGCGATCTCGCGCGGCGCCTCCCCCCACAGGTGGTAGAGATCGACGGGCACCCGGCGCCGGAGCTCGTCCGGAGTGCCCTGAGCGACCAGCCGTCCGTCGTCGAGGTAGAGCAGGCGATCGACCCCCGCCGCCTCGTCCACGTAGCTGGTGCTGAAGACGACGAGGGCGTCGCGCTTCGCCTCGTCGAGGAGGGATCCGATCTCGCCGCGGGCGACCACGTCGACGCCCGCCGTCGGCTCGTCGAGCAGGAGGAGCGCCGGTGCGGGCAACAGCGCGTTCGCCACGGCGAGCTTCTGCTTCATGCCCCCCGAGAGCGCGGCCGCCGCGCGGTCGGTGAACGGCCCGAGCCCGGTGCGCTCGAGCAGCGCGTCGGCGCGCTGCCGGAACTCCTCGGCGTCCATGCGATGGAGCCGCGCGGTGAACCGCAGATTCTCGATCACCGACAGCTCGCGGTGGAGGCTGAAGCTCTGGGGCACGTAGCCGATCTCGGCCTTGAGAGCCGTCACGTCGCCGCGGAGATCGTGCCCCAGGACCGTTGCTTCGTCGGCCTCGATCTCGAGGAGCCCCGCGAGCGAACGGATCAGCGTGGTCTTCCCCGCGCCGTCCGGGCCGACGACGCCGACGATCTCGCGGCGGTCGAGGACGAGATCGACGCCGTCGAGCACCGCCTTGCGGCCGTAGCGCTTGCGCAAGCGGATCAAGCGGACGAGAGGCTCCACGCTCAGTCCCTCACGGGCGCGGGCCGCGCTCCGCCTCGCTCGTGATCCTCGAGGTAGACGTTCCCTTCCGTGCCGGGGTTGAGCTCCTCGACACCTTCGAGGATGCGAACCTTCGCGCGGTAGACCTGACCCAGACGATCGCCGCGCGTCTCGATCTTCTCGGGCGTGAAGTTCGCCTCGTCGGCGATGAAGCTGACTTCCCCGCTGAAGCGGCTCCCGGGACGGCTGTCGAGCTCGATCTCGACCCGCTGGCCGATCCGCACCGCGTCGAGCTCGGCGACGGGAAGGTAGATCTGCACGTACTTGTCCGTGGGGTCGAGCACCGCGGCGACGGCGGTCCCCGGCTGCGCGAGCTCGCCGGGCCAGAGGAACTGCGTCTGCACGCGAGTGGCGACACCCGGAGCATGGATCTCGTACTTCGCGTGCACCACCTCGAGCTCCGCGAGACGGGCGCGCGCGAGCCCGCGCCGCGCCTTCACGGTCTCGAGCTCGCGGCGTGCGAGCGCGATCGTCCGCTCCTCGGCGAGCGCCCGCTCCAGTCGCTCGCGCGTACCGGCGAGCACGCTTCGCGCCTCGTCGCGCCGGGCGCGGACGTCGTCGAGACGCTCCGACGTGCTCGCGCCGGTCGCCACGAGCTTGGCCTCGCGCGCGAAGCTCCGTTCCGCGAGCGCCGCGGTCGCCGCCACCTGGTCGACGTCCGCGCGCCGGGCGCCGACGTCCCGCCGCCAGGTCGCGTCGGTGAGATCGATCCTCTCCTGCTGGGCGGCGAGCTCGGCCTCGAGCACGTCGAGCTCCTGCCGCTGGCTGGCGATCTTCGCCACCAGCTCCCGGTCGTCGAGCCGCGCGACCACCTCGCCGGGCTCGAGCCTGTCGCCTTCGCCGAAGCGCACCTCGAGCACGCGCCCGGTGACCTCGCTGCGGAGCACTCGCTCCTCGCCCTCGACGAAGCCCGTGTAGTGCCGCGGCTCGCGATCGCGGCGCAGCAGGAACACGGCCACGGCGACGACGGCGACCGCGACCAGCGCGGCGAGCCCCGCCTTTCGCTTCATGGCTTCCTCCTCGATGGTGCGGCGCGCCCGGCGAGGGGCAGCCCGATCAGCTGCTGCAGCTCGGCGCGGCGCGCGTGCGCCTGATAGAGCGCCGTCGCCAGCAACGCTCGCTCGGCCGCCACCAGCGCCTCCGCGTCGAGCACGTCCTCGCTGGCGGCGCGCCCGGCGCGGAACTGCTCCTGACGAATCCGCAGGTTCTCCTCCGCCTGGCTGACGGAGATCTCGGCCGCGGCGAACGCCGCGAGCCGCTCTTCGACCGCTCGCTGCGCGAAGCGCACCGCGGACTCGAGCTCACGGAGCTGCCTCTCGATCGACAGTCGATTTCTCGCCGCGGCGGCGCGCGCTTCCGCGATCCGCGCCTCCCTTCCGCCGTCGCTGCCGAGATTCCAGCGAAAGCCCACGAACCCGGACTCGATCCGCTGCGGCTGCAGGAGGTCCGACGTCGAGTAGTCGAGCGCGCCCCCGCCGGAGAGCTCGGGGAGGCGGCTCCGTTCGAGCGAACGCAACGTGGCTTCGAGACGCTGCTGCTCCTCGACGAGCGACTCGAGCACCGGGTTGTTGCCGTAGGCGAGGCGGAGCGCCTGCGCGGCCGGGAGTGTCGCCGGACGCACCCGCACGTCAACCGGCTCCGTCGGCGCGTCCACCGCGACGCCGATCGTCTCGTTCAACCGCCAGCGAGCGCGGTCCGCGGCGAGCTCCCGCTGCGTCCGCTCGAGCACCGCGTTCGCGAGCGCGAGGTCGACGACCAGCACCTCGTTCTTCGTGACGCGGCCGTTCTCGAACCGCGCTCGCGAATCGGCGAGCTGCTTCTCGAAGACGGCGATGCGCTGGTCCGCCACGTCGCGGAGCCGGCGAGCCTCGAGCAGATCGAAGTACGCGCGTACGACCCGCACCTCCTCGTCGAGCGTCGCCGCCCACAGCCGCGCCCGCTCGCCGCGGTACCCGGCCTGCGCCGCCGCGAGCGCTTGCCGGAGCCGGCCCGTCCAGTCGAGCGGCAGCGCGATCGTTCCGTCGATCGTCCCGACCTCCGAGTCGCGGATCTTCACCTCCGGCATCGCTCCTTCCGGGAACGTGCCGGCGGGGAGATCGATGCGATTGGTTTGCGAGTCGCTGTACCAGGTGTAGCGGCCGCTCCCGGACGTCACCGGCAACAGGCCCGCGCGCGCTTCGCCGACGCGTGCCGCCGATTCGTCGAGGCGGCGCTCGGCCTCGCCGAGGCGCCGGCTTCCGCTGCGCGCACGGTCGAGCGCGGTTGCGAGATCGAGCGGCTCGCCTCGAGACGATGCTCCGTCCACGGGCTCGAGCGCCACGCCGGCCCCCTTCGCGAGGCGGCCGATCTCGCGCCGACGGACGGCCGGGCTCCAGCCGCCGTCGCCGGCGGGCGTGTGGAACCGGGCGAGCGGGCCGCAGGAGACGATCGCCCCGGCGAGCGCGAGCACGGCAGCGAGCCGCGCGCGCTCAGGCATGCCGGCCCCGCTTCTCCTGGCCGGCGGCGATCCGTTCCATGCCGCCGGCGGAGAAGGTCGCGATGTGCTTCGCGAGACGCGGCGGAAAGCCGCGCGGATAGCGCGTGCGCTTCAGCATCTTCAGGATCACGGGCTTCGCGAGGTGAAAGAAGTGCGCCTGCCCGACGATGCTGAAGACCGAGTGCTCCACGGCGCCGCGGTCGAGCGCCGGCACCAGCCGCGAGACGATCGCCTCCATCTCGCGCTTCATCGGTTCGATGAACTCGTCGACGATCACCGGCAGCGCCTCGCTCGGGTCCGTCATCTCGCGCTGCATCAGCATGCCCGCGGCGCCGGCGTTCGGACCGATGAGGATCTCGAGCATCACCTGCACCCGCGCCTCGAGGAGCGCGAGCAGCTCCGCTCGCCCGAGCCCGTCGAGCTCCCGCTCGTCGCGGCTCGCGCCGCGGCGCCGCAGCCGATCGCGGATGTCGGCGAACTGGGCACGCAGCACCTCGAGGTAGAGCGCGCGCTTCGAGCCGTAGTGGTAATGGCCCGAGGCGAGGTTCACCCGCGCCCGGTCGGCGATCTCGCGGACCGTCGTCGCGTGAAACCCCTTGGCAGCGAAGAGCTCGCTCGCCGCCGCCAGGAGCCGATCGCGCGTGCCGTTCTCCCCCCGCGGCATGAACGATCGTTTAAAACGCTCGTTTCAGACAAACAAGAGGGGCCGCCCGTCCGCCGTGACTCGCCCGTGCGGCCACGCTACATCTGCGGTCGTGGCGGTCGTATCGCGATCCGTTCCGGTGGACCTCGCAGGACGGCGTGCCGTCGTCGCGGGCGCGGGGATCGCCGGGCTCGCGGCGGCGCTGTCGCTCGGCGAGCGCGGCGCCGAGGTCGTGCTCGTGGACGCCGACCCGCCGCCGGCGGTGGACACCGCCGACGACGCCTTCGCGCGATGGAACCGGCGCGGAGCTCCCCAGTTCCGCCACTCGCACGCGTTCCTCGCGCGGCTGCGGAGCATCCTGCTCGAGGCGTACCCGGAGGTGCATCGAGCGCTGCTCGACGAGGGCGCGCGCGAGCTGCGGCTGCTCGACTTTCCGCCGCCGGCGCTCCGCCCGCTCGCCCCCGAGCCGGGCGACGAGCAGCTCGCGACGATCGGCTGCCGGCGGTCGACGTTCGAGTGGGTGCTCCGCCGCCGCGTCACGGCGGCGCCGTGGCTGGTGGTCCACGGCGGGCGTACGGTGAGCGCGCTCGTCGCCGGTCCCGCCCGCGAGGTCCGCGGCGTGCGCATCGACGACGGCCGCGGACGATCGCGCTCGATCGCCGCGGATCTGGTGATCGACGCCACCGGCCGCACCTCTCGCGCTCCCCGCTGGCTCGCCGCGATCGGCGCGCCGCCGCCGCTCGAGACGCGCTCCCCGTCGTCGATCGTCTACTACACCCGCTTCTATCGCCTGCGCCGGGGCGCGGAGTTTCCGGTTCCGGGCGACGACCCGACGATGGCCGACTTCGGCTGGATCAAGTTCGCGGTCTTCCCGGCCGACCATCGCACCTTCTCGATCACGTTCGCGATCCCGATCGCGCTGCCGCGCCTCAAGGTGCTGGCCCAGGCGGGGCCGTTCACCGAGATGGCACGGGCGTTCCCCGGTCTCGCGCGCTGGGTGAGAGAGGATTTCGCCGACCCGTTGCCGGTGGGCCGGGAGGTACTGGCCATGGGCGGGCTCGAGAACTGCCTCCGCCGCTTCACCGACGGCGAAGGGAATCCGCTCGCGCCGGGGTTCTTCGCGATCGGCGATTCCGCCTACCACACGAACCCGCTCTACGGCCGCGGTGCCACGCAGGCGTTCCTGCACGCGCGGCTCCTCGGCGAGGCGCTCGACGCCGCGGCCGGCGACGTCGAGCGAGCCGCGGGGCATCTGGACGCGGCGGCACGCGAGGAGATCGAGCCCTTCTACCGCGCCTCGGTCGCGGCCGACCGGAGCGCGGCGCGGCGCGCGGAAGCGAAGCCGCAGGGTGGCCTGCTCGATCGATTGCGCGATTCCTTCTTCGCCGAAGGAGTCGTCGCGGCCTCACGCGTCGATGCGCTCGTCTTCCGCGCCTTCGTCCGCATGTTCAACATGATGGAGACTCCCGAGCGCGCCTTCTCCACGCCGGAGATCCTCGGCCGCGTGAACGCCGTGTGGCTCCGCGGGCGGCGATTTCGCGAGCGATTCGCGCCGGT
>JAXDLK010000266.1:0-10710 GCA_034666665.1 Candidatus Binatota bacterium | reverse complement strand
CGCGAGCACGTGCTCGCCGGCGCGATACGCCGCGAGCGCATCCGCCGGACGCGACCACAGCGCCAACGACGTCTCGGTGCCGTCGGCGAGCTCCCGCTGCGATGCCGGAGCGGCGACCAGGAAGAAGCGGGTGTCCCAGCGGCGCGGCTGCGCCTCGGGCGTGATCCAGCGTGCGAAGGGGACGAGGCCGTCGAGTGCGAGCACGAGCCCGGTTTCCCCGAGGAGATCTCCGAGACGCCGGCTGCCGTCCTGGAGACGCACGCGTTCGCTTCCGAGCGCCTCCACGACCTGCGGCCGGACGGGCGCTCCGTCGGCGTCGCGCGCGAGC
The DNA here is from genome assembly GCA_034666665.1 of Candidatus Binatota bacterium. Taxonomy (GTDB): domain Bacteria; phylum Desulfobacterota; class Binatia; order JACPRU01; family JACPRU01; genus JAXDLK01. The sequence goes on along the minus strand of JAXDLK010000266.1, from coordinate 10,382 downwards.
AGGATTCCGGCTTCCTCGAAGAGCTCGCGGCACGACGCCACCCAGAGAGCGCGGACGTCGCCGTCGGCGAGGTCCTCGCCGAGAGCCGTTCGCGCGTCGGCGAGCACCAGGCCGCTCCCCGCCGGCGACAGCTCCGGCTCGGCATCCGCCGCGTCCACGAGCCCTCCGGGGTAGACGCTCGCGCCGGCGAAGTCCCTCGAGCGCTCGTGCCGCCGCACGAGCAGCACCTCCGGTCCGTCCGCCGAGTCGCGGAGCGCCACCACGCTCGCGGCCGGACGCGGGGTCGCGGGCGCCGGACTCACCACGGTCAATGGATGCGCTTCTCTCGGCCCGACCACTCCTTCTCACGGAGCACGAACTTCTGGATCTTCCCGGTCGAGGTCTTCGGCAAGGTGCCGAACTCGACGGACTTCGGACACTTGAAGTGCGCGAGCAGCTTCCGGCAGTGGGCGATGATCTCCGCCTCCGCCGGGTTCCGGCCCTCCTTGAGCACCACGAACGCCTTCGGCCGTTCTCCCCAGCGCTCGTCCGGCACCGCGATCACCGCCACCTCGAGCACGTCCGGGTGGCTGGCGATCGCCTGCTCCACCTCGATCGTCGAGATGTTCTCGCCGCCCGAGATGATGATGTCCTTCTTGCGGTCGCGAAGCTCGATGTAGCCGTCGGGGTGCATGACGGCGACGTCGCCCGAGTGGAACCAGCCGCCGCGGAAGGCGGTCGCGGTCGCACCCGGATCGTCGAAGTAGCCCTTCATGACGTTGTTGCCGCGCATCACGACCTCGCCCATGGTCTCGCCGTCGGCGGGCGCGTCGCGCATCTCTTCGTCGACGACGCGAACCTCGCAGGCGACGGCGCTGGCGACCCCCTGGCGAGCCCGGAGCCGCGCGCGCTCCTCGGCGTCGAGGCGCTGCCACTCGGGGTGCCAGTCGCAGTACGTATGCGGTCCGTAGGTCTCGGTGAGACCGTAGAGATGCGTGAGCTCGGCGCCGATCGTCTCCCACTGCGCGAGCAGAGTCGGCGAGGGGGGAGCACCGCCGGTGGCGATCCGCAGGGGACGCTCGAGCCGGCCCTTCGGCGCCGACGGGTCGTTGATCAACATGATCAGCACCGTCGGCGCGCCGTTGAAGTGGGTGACGCCTTCCTCGCGGATCAGCCTCCACACGGCGGGCGGCTCGATCTTCCTGAGCAGCAGATGCCGTCCGCCGGCGCCGGTGAAGGCCCACGGGAAGCACCAGCCGTTGCAGTGGAACATCGGCAGCGTCCACAGGAACGTCGACGACGTGGAAATGCCGTGAGCGACGATCTCGCCGAGCGCGTTCAGGTAGCCGCCTCGGTGCGTGTACATCACGCCCTTCGGCCGGCCGGTGGTGCCGGAGGTGTAGTTGATCGAGTACACCTCCTCCTCATCCGCCACGCGACAGGCGAGCGTGGGATCCGGCTCGGGTGCGAGGAACTCCTCGTATTCGGGTCCGTCGAAGAGCCGCTCGACACCGGGCGCGAACTCCGGGTCGTCGATCGTCACGACTCGCTCCACGGTGCGGAGCGAGTCGCGTTCCGGCGCCACGCTCGCGGCCAGCTCCGCGTCGACGAAGAAGTACCGCGCGCCGGAATGATTCAGGATGTACGACACCTCGGGGCCGTTCAGCCGCGTGTTGATGGCCACCAGCACGCCGCCCGCGAGCGCGACGCCGAAGTGCGCCTCGAGCAGCGCGGGCACGTTCTGTGCGAGGAAGGCGACACGGTCGCCCGGGCGGAGCCCGCCTTCGCGGAGCGCGGTCGCCAGCCGCCGCACGCGCTGGCCGAATTCACCGTACGTGAGGCTGCGCTCGCCGTAGACGACGCCGATCCGCGGCGCGTACACCCTCTCGGAGCGCTCGAGGAACAGCAGCGGCGTCATCTCGGTCCGGTAAACGCGTTCGGCCACGAAGACCTCCAGGATCAGCCGGGCCGGTCGATCGAGTCGACCTTGGCGGCGAAGATGAAATCGCTCTCGGTGAGCCCGTCGATCTTGTGCGTCCAGATCGTCACGGTCGCCTTGCCCCAGGCGAGATGAACGTCCGGGTGATGGCCTTGCTCCTCGGCGAGTGCGCCCACGCGATTCGTGAACGCCAGCGCGGCGGCGAAGTCGGCAAAACGGTAGGTACGCTCGAGATGATGCTCGTCGACGACGCGCCACTCCGGCACCTGGCGCGCAAGCGGCTCGAGGGCGGCGCCGCGGAGCGGAGGCACGCCACCGCGGCAGGGTACACAGGTTTTGCGAGCCAGCTCACTCATGCGGTGCCACTCCTCCAGCGATTACGGTAAACACCGAGACCTCCGGGGGATCAAGCGTGTGGCGGACGGTCGTCGGGAGAGCCGGCGCGATGTGTGAGGCGAGCGGCACGGGGCGCCGGGTGGCGGCTCTGCTGCTCGCAGCGGCGCTCGCGAACGCATCCCGGGCGGTCGCCGCCGCGGTGATCGAGGGCACCGTCACGCTTCCGGAGAACGTCGTCGCTCCGGCGCCGAAGCCGCGATACCCGGTCGCCGCGACCTACGTGATCGGTCCGCCGGATCCGCCGGCCGCGATCGTCTACGTCGAGGGAACGTTCCCGCGCGCGAGACCGGCCGCGCCCGCCGACGTCGGACAGCGCGGGTATCAGTTCTCCCCGGGATTGCTGGCGATCCGCACGGGCACGACGGTCCGCTTCCCGAACCTCGACGACGAGTATCACAGCGTGTTCTCCTACTCGCGGCCGAAGCGTTTCGACCTCGGGCGCTACCACAAGGACGAGACGCCGGCGGAGCTCGTTTTCGACCAACCCGGCGTGGTCAAGCTCTTCTGCGAGATTCACGACCACATGCGCGGGACGATCCTCGTGCTCGACACGCCGCATTTCGTGAAGACCGATTTCCGCGGCCGCTACCGACTCGAAGGACTGCCCGCGGGAACGGTGACGGTGAAGGCCTGGATCGACGACGACACGCTGCTCGAGCGCACGGTCGTGCTCCCGGACGGCGCGGTCGTACGAGTGGACTTCGCGCCGGAATGATCCCGTTCCATCCGAGCTTCCGGTTCAAGCTGTTCCTCGCGACCACCCTCGTCGTCGCCTTCGTCACCGGCGCGACGTTGCTGGTGACCGAGCACGCGGTCGAGCGGGACTACCGACAGATTCACCGCACGCGGTTCGAAAGCGAGGTCGAGCGCATCGCGGCTCTGCGCGACGCCCGGCTCGCGAGCGTTCGCGACCGCTGCCTCGATCTCGCCGGCTCGGTCCGTCTGCTCGCCGCGATCGAGGAGCGGGACGCCGACCTCCTCTATCGCATCGCGCTCGACGAGCTGCGGGCGGTGTTGACGCCGCCGGGCGGGGAGGGAGCCGCGGCGACGTTCTTCCGCTTCGTCGATGCTCGCGGGCGCGTGGTGCCGCCGACCGACCGGCGCGCGGGTCTGGTCGCCGGCGGGGGCGTAGCACGCTGGGAGGAGCAGATCGCGGAGGTGGCGAGAACCCTCGGTGCCGCGGCCCGCCAGCAGGTCGGCTACCTGGCGCCACGGGTGGATGGAACGCCGCGGCTTCAGGAGGTCGTCGCCACGGGGATCGTCGATCCGGTCACCCGGAGGAGCCTCGGCGGCCTGGCGATCGGCTTTCCCGCGGAGGAGGGCCCGTCCGGTACGGCGATCCGGAGCGGCATCTGGCTCGACGGGCGGCTCTTCTCGAAGGCGCTGCCGCCGGCGCTGGGCGCGAGCTTCGAACGCGAGCTCTCGAGCGCGCCACCGGAAGGCGTCCGGCTCGAGCGCACGCTGGACTCGGCCGGTCAGCCGGTCCGTCTCTTCGCCCTGCCGCTCGATGCCCGCTCCGGTTTCCCTCGCGCGTACCAGGTCGGCGTCTATCCTCTCGGCGAGGAGCTCGCCGCGGAGCGGCGACTCGGCCTGCAGATCCTCGGGTTCGCGGCTCTCGCGCTCACCCTCGGCCTCTCCGCGAGCTACCTGATCGCCCGCAGCCTGACGGTGCCGATTCGCGAGCTCGTCGCCGGCACCGCCGAGATCCGCCGCGGCAACCTCGGTGTCCGCGTGCCGGTGCGTGCTCGCGACGAGGTCGGGCGGCTCGCCACGTCGTTCAACGAGATGGCGGAGGGACTGGCGCTGAAGGAGCGCTACCGGAGCGTCCTCGATCTGGTCGCCGACCCGGAGATCGCGCGGGAGCTCGTCGAGGGTCAGGCGGCGCTCGGCGGCGAGGTGAGGGACGTGACGGTGCTCTTCTGCGACATCCGCGGCTTCACCAGCCTGACCGAAGGAATGGATCCGGCGCGCGTCATCGAGCTCCTGAACGAGCACATGACGGCGCTCACCCGAGTGATTCACGACCGTGGCGGCGCCGTCGACAAGTTCGTCGGCGACTCGCTGATGGCGCTCTTCGGCGCGCCGCGCTCCCATGGGGACGACGCGCGCCGCGCGGTCGGCGCGGCTCTCGGGCTGGTCGCCGAGCGCGATCGTCTGAACGCTCGCTCACCGCGCACGCTTTCGATCGGCGTGGGCATCGCCACCGGCAGCGTCGTCGTCGGCTGCATGGGATCGGCCGACCGCCTGAACTACACCGCGGTCGGCGAGCGGGTGAACCTGTCCGCGCGTCTCTGCGCTGCCGCCGCACCGGGCGAGATCCTCGTCGACGAGGCCACGTTCCTTCTCGCGGGCGACCTCGCCGACGCGCAAGCCATCGCCGAGCTGCCGCTCAAGGGGTTTCGCGGCCCGGTCCGCGCCTATCGCCTGACCGCGCGGCCGGCGATCGCGAGCGCATCGTGAGGCTCCGGGTCGCGCTCGTCGCGGTGCTGATCGCATCGTCGCCGGCGGCTGCGGCGCCGGTCACCGACACGGCTTCCGAATGGATCGACCGCGCCGACCGCGCTCTCTTCCTCCAGGTCGGCGACTTCCGAACGGATTTGAGCGGCCTTCTCGATCTCGAGGGGTACGTCCTCGACGAGCACCCACCGGGCCTGGTCTTCGGCGGAGACGACTCGTTCCTGAACCCGCGCCTCACGCTGTTCCTGGACTCGCGCTGGACGTCGAGCTTGTACGCCCTGGTCCAGGCGCGGATCGACCGCGGCTTCGACCCTCGCGCGCGCTCCTCCGGCTCGGCGCGGTTCGACGAGTACTTCCTCCGCTGGACGCCTCTCGAGCGACCGCTGGTGAACCTCCAGGTGGGGAAGTTCGCGACCGTTTTCGGCGGCTGGGTGCCGCGCCATCATTCCTGGGACAACCCGCTGATCACGGCGCCGCTCGCGTACGAGAACGTGACGATCGTCACCGACGAGGCGGCGCCGGCGAGCGAGGCGGAATTCCTCGCGCGACGCGGCGTCCCCGACCGGAAACCTTCGTGGCAGCCGGTCGTCTGGGGACCGAGCTACGCCTCCGGTGCATCCGTGTTCGGCCGGCTCGGGAACTTCGACTACGCGGCCGAGATGAAGAACGCGACGCTCTCGTCGCGGCCGGAGGTCTGGGACGGACGCAGCCGCGGCTGGGAGCATCCGACGGCGAGCGGGCGGATCGCATGGGCGCCCGATCCCGCGTGGTCGATCGCGGTGTCGGCGAGCGACGGTGCTTATCTCCAGGAGGTCGCCGATGCGACGCTGCCGGCCGCACGCGGCATCGGTGATTTCCACGAGACGGTCTTCGGAGCCGACGCGCAGTATGCCTGGCGACATCTCCAGCTCTGGTCGGAGCTCCTGCTGGCCCGGTTCGACGTGCCGGCCGTCGGCGACGCCGATACCGCCGCCTATTACTTCGAGGGACGCTACAAGCTGACGCCGGAGATCTTCGGCGCGCTGCGATGGAATCAGCAGCTCTTCGGCACGGTCGACGACGGCGCCGGAGGGGAGCGTGCCTGGGACCGTGACGTCTGGCGCGCGGACGCCGCCGTCGGCTACCGGCCGGACCGCCATCTCCAGGGAAAGGTCCAGTACAGCTACCAGCAGCAGCACGGCCCATTCGAACAGGGCGAGCAGCTGCTCGCGCTTCAGCTCACCCTCTCGTTCTGACCTCTTCGCAGCTCGTCGGACGCAGAAGCTCACGCCGCTCTTCCGGGCTTCACCCGAGCTCGAGGATCGACGGCAGGTCGGTCAGGCTCGAGAGCACGAACTCGGGCTCGCCGAGGTGAGACGGCAGCGGTCCCTTGCCGTCGGCGAGCCACGCCATCGGCATCCCGGCAGCGGCGGCGCCGGCGACGTCCTCGAGCGGCGTATCGCCGACGAAGAGCACGCGGTCGGCTGCGAGGCCGAGGCGGTCGAGGACGATGCCGAAGATATCGGGATGCGGCTTGCGGAGCGCGACGTCCGCCGAGATCACGACGGTCTCGAAGAGGTCGGCGATCCCGGTGTCGTCGAGGATCTCGCGTCCCGTCCGTGAGTCGTCGAAGTTGGACAGCAGGCCGAGGCGGTAGAAGGGCTGGATGCGCCGCACGACCTCGACGTACTCCGGCGGCGCGGCAGTGACGGCCCGCACCGCCGCCATGTGCCTGCGCGTGAGCTCCGCGGCGACGGCGGCCGGATCGGCGGGCACGGGCGTCAGGCGCTGGAGCGCGCGGTGGAACCGCTCCTCGCAGGTGATCTCGACCGCGTCCCGCCGCCGCGTCTCGACGATCTCCTCCATCACCTCGTGGTACACGGCCACGAAGGCATCGAGATCGAACCCGTCGCCCAGGCCGTCGCGGAGCGCGGGAAGGAGCAGCGGCAGCGTGCTGCGCACTTCCCGGCCGCCGAGCTCGATCAGCGGCAGGCTCTCGGGGCGCCAGCGGACGAGCGTATCGAAGAGATCGAAGACGACGGCCTCGAAGCGGCGCGGCATCAGGCGGCGGCCTCGCCGTCGGCGAGCGCAGCGGCGATCTCCGTGCGCACCCATTCGTCCGTCTCGACGGCCGATCGGCTCCTGAGGGGCCGTGTGGCGCCGAGCCGGCCGAGCGCCCATGCCGCGTGACCGCGGACCAGCGGCTCGCGGTGCGTGAGCGCGCGCTCGAGGGCGGGCACGGCGTTCGCGTCACCGAGGTTACCGAGCGCGACGCAGACGTTGCGCAGCATTCCGCCGTACTTCGCACGCATCAGCGGACGGCCCGCGAACCGGCGGCGGAACTCCTCCTCGGAGAACGCGAGCAGCTCCAGCAGATCGGGAAAGGCGTCGTCGGCGGAGGCGGCGTCGAGCTCGGCAAGGCCCGCGGCGGGAACGCCGTCGTTCACCGGGCACGCCTCCTGGCAGAGATCGCAACCGAAGACCCAGTCGCCCACGAGGGGGCGGAGCTCGCGGGGGATCGCGCCGCGGTTCTCGATCGTGTGGTACGAGATGCAGAGGTCGTTCACCAGCTCTCCCGGCGAGCGGAGCGCTCCGGTGGGACACGAAGGCAGGCACCGCGTGCACGCACCGCAGCTCTGCGCGACCGGCGCATCCGGTTCGAGCACGACGGTCGTCAGCAGGCTCGCGATCAGCGTGTAGGAGCCGACGCCGCGAGTGAGCAGCATCGTGTTCTTGCCTTGCCAGCCGAGGCCGGCGGCGCGGGCGTACGCACGCTCGAGTAGCGGCCCGTGATCGACCATCACCCGCTGTCGCGACCCAGGAACCGCTTCGCGGAGGCGCGCGACCACCGGGCGGGCGCGCTTCTCGAGCACGCGATGGTAGTCGCGGCCCCACGCATAGCGCGAGACGCGGCCGCGAAGCCGCCGGTCGCGGATCTCCGGCGCGGAGTGCGCGTACGAGGCCGCGAGCAAGATCACGGAGCGGGCGCCGGGAAGGACGAGTCGCGGGTCGGTCGCGCGGACCACGCGCGCGGCATCGAACCAGGGAAGGCCGCGAAAGCTTCCGTCCTCGATGCGGCGAAGCGTGATCGCGCGCGCTTCACGGTCCTCGACGGCGGGGGCGACGCCCATCGCGACGAAGCCCTGGCGCCGCGCGATCTCGGCGAGATCGCGCTTGAGAGCGGCGTGGGTGTCGGCGGGCGACTCGACCAAGCGCTCAGATCTCGTGAATCACTGCGACGATGCGCAGCGGGCCGCCGCTGCCGCCGCGGATCTTCATCGGCAGTGCGATCACCGTCAGGTCCTTCTCCGGCAAGAGATCGAGATTGGCAACGTTCTCGAATGCCGGCACCTCGTGCTCTCCGAGGACGCGATGCGTCTCGTACTCCTTCGACTGTCCGGTATCGATGCTGGCGGTATCGATGCCGACCGCGGCGATCCTCCGCTCCTCGACGAGCCATCGCGCGGCGTCCGGGTGAAGTCCCGGGAAGTGGAGCTGGGCCACCGCGGCCGCACCCTTCTCGTCCGTGCCGAGATACTTCTTCCGGTTCTTCCAGTGCTTTCCCCAGCCGGTGCGCAGCAGCACGATCGCCTTGTCTGGAATCCGCCCGTGGGATTTCTCCCAATCGGTGAAATCGTCGACGGCGATGCGGTAGTCCTCGTCTTCGTCGCGGCCGGTCTTGCGCGAGACGTCGACCACCACGCCGCGGGCGATCAGTCGCTCGAGGGGAATCTCGTCGACCGGGGGCTTGCCCTTGCCGAAGTGTCGCGGTGCATCGACGTGCGTGCCGCCGTGCTCCGCGGTGCAGAAGCGGTTCGCCGCGTAGTAGTAGCCCTTCTCCGTCATGCCGTCGTGCTCGCTCTCGAGCTGGAAGCCCTTCTCCGTCGGCCAGAAGATCGTCTGCGCGTCGAACGGGTAGGTGAGGTCGATGACCTTGCCGCGTTCGAACGGATCGTTTTCGGCGAGCACGACGCCGGGGAGGAGCACGAGGAGCGAAAGCACGAGCAGCAGCTTCATCACGGGAGCCTCCGGTGAGCGGGGGGATGCAGAGGACTCTACAGAGTGGCGGTGGTGGCAACAATTGCCCGGCGCGGTTTCACTTGGCCACCCACGGAAAGACCCTTACAAGCAGGCTGTGAGCGCCGCGCACGCGAGACGGTCGGCGTCCGAGCGCGCCGAGCAGAAGCGCCGGCTGCTCCTCGCTCTCGGGGTCACGCTCTCGTTCTTCGTCGTCGAGTTGATCGGCGGCTTCCTCTCGCGGAGCCTCGGGCTGCTCGCGGACGCGGCGCACCTCTTCACCGACGCCGGCGCGCTGCTGCTCGCCTACACGGCGATGGCGCTCGCGGACCGCCGACCGACGTCGCGTCACAGCTTCGGCCTCTACCGCGCCGAGGTGCTCGCGGCGTTCGTCAACGCGGAGCTCCTGCTCGTCGTCTGCGGCTTGCTCTTCTGGGAAGCGTGGCATCGATTGCAGGCGCCGCCGGCGATCGACACCGTGCTCATGTGCTGGGTCGCGGCGGCGGGGCTGGTCGCGAACCTGGTCTCGCTCCGACTGCTTCACCGCGATCACGAGAAGAGCCTCAACTTGAATGCCGCGTATCTCGAGGTGCTGACCGACAGCCTCGCCTCCGTCGCGGTCCTCGTCGCCGCCTTGGTGATGCGTCCGAGCGGCTGGTACGTGCTCGATCCGCTGGTGTCGACGGCGATCGCGTTTCTCGTGCTGCCGCGGACGATCTCGCTCTTGCGGCAGTCCGCGCACATCCTTCTCGAGGGGACCCCGGGCGAAGTCGATCTGACGGAGCTCCGGCGCCAGCTCCTCGACATCCCGGGCGTGGAGGAGCTCCACGACCTCCACCTGTGGACGCTCACCTCCGGTCTCCATTCGCTGAGCGTGCACATCCGCGCCGCCGCCGAGAGCCCGCGCGGCGAGGTATTGAAGGAAGTCCAGCGGGTGCTGCGCGACGACGCCGGGGTCGAGCACGCGACGGTGCAGGTCGAGTGGGGAAGCGAGGTCGTCTGCGAGGTGACCCACCACGCCTGACCGCGGCGCCAACGCGGCGGCCGCGCCGGCGGGTGGTGGGCGCTGGCGAGCGCTCGGCCGATCGCTCCGCTGGCCGGCCCTCGTGCTGCTGCCGGCCGCCCTCGCCGCGCTCGGTTTCTGGTGGATGCTCCGGTTCGGCGCCGAGCGCGCGCCGCGCGTTCGTGCCGCGCTCGGAGAGATTCATCGCGCCGACCCGGAACGTTGATTGCCTTCAGCGTGCTCGCGTCACCTCGTGGGCAAAGGCCGCGATCGCGTCGAGCGCTGCCCGACCGGCGAGAACGTCGTTGTGATAGGCGGCGGGAATCCGCAGGAAGCGCTTCGGCTCAGGGGCCAGCGCGTACAGCCGCTGGCCTAGGTCGTAGGGCACGACCTCGTCTCGATCGCCGTGGACGAACAGCAGCGGCACGTCCAGCTCCGGCATCAGCGATGCCGAGTCGAACCGCGTGCCGACGACGGCGCCGAGCGGCCCGTAGTGGTAGCGGGCGACGTCGCGGAGCGTCGTGAAGGTCGAGACCAGGACGAGCGCGGCCAGCGGCCGGCGGCTCGCCAGGTGAACGGTGACGGCACCGCCCAGGGATTCGCCGAAGCCGA
>JAXDLK010000265.1:0-6568 GCA_034666665.1 Candidatus Binatota bacterium | reverse complement strand
AGGATGCGGAGGCGCGTTGCGGCCTCTGGGTCGTCGATCTCCGGAGTGGCGTCGTCGCTCACTGGCTCGAGCTCGAGGGCGTCGTCGCCGAGCTCTACGACGTGCAGGTCCTGCCCGGGGTCGCGCGGCCGATGGCGCTCGGTTTCAAGACGGACGAGATCCAGCGGACGATCACGATCGACGTGGCGCCCCGGCCGACGTTCCAGGCGCTCGCCGGGACGCGCTCGTCCGGCGGCTCCGAGCCGCCGACGGAGACAGTCGCCGACGGGGACCGATCCCGCGCCGACGCCGAATACGCCGCGGCCAACGTCTTGGTGAAGCACGGGAAGCTCGAGCAGGCGATCGCGCGCTACGTCCAGGCGCTCGTGATCGAGCCGAGCCATCTGAAGGCGCTCCTCAACCTCGGGACGGCGCAGGCGCGCCTCGGCCGTTCGGACGCGGCTCTCGACTGCTTTCGCCGTGCGCTCGACGTGGATCCCGGATCACTTCTCGCAAACTCGAACGTGGCCGCGGTGCTGGAGTCGACCGGAGACCTCGACGGCGCGATTCGCCACTGGGAGCTGGCGCTCCGTTCCCGGCCTGGCGACGCCGATCTCCTGCTCAAGATGTGGCTCGCGCTCTATCACGATGGCCGGCTGCCGGAGGCGAAGCACCATCTCGAGCGCGCGATCCGCGCGCGGCCGGACTTCGCGGAAGCGCACAACGCGCTCGGCGCGGTGCTGACGATCGAGGAGAGGTTCGACGAGGCGCTTCGCCATCACGACGAGGCGGCGCGGCTCCGGCCAGACTACTACGAAGCTCATCTGAACGCCGGCAAGATCCACGAGAAGGCGAGCCGCCTCGAGGAGGCAAAGGCGGTCTACGGCCGGGCGAGCGCGATCCGGAAGGACCCGGTTCTCTCGCTCCATGCCGAGCTCCTCTGCCCGCCGGTCTTCCCTTCCAGCGAAGCACTCGACGCGTATCGCGCGCACGCGACGGCCGTTATCGACGAGCTTGCCGGCCGCGAGCTGGCGATTCCCGCGGCGAGCGTGCAGTCGTCGAGCGCCGAGCCGCCGTTCGACTGGGCGTATCACGGTCGCGACAACCTCGACCTCAAGCGGAAGTACGCCGCGCTCTTCGAATCGAGCTTTCCGAACGTGCCGCTGGAGCGCGTGCCGTCTCCCGAGGGGCCCTGGCGCATCGGCTTCGTCGTCACCCCGGGTCACGAGGGAGTCTTCGCCCGCTGCATGAACGCGATCATCGATCGCCTCGATCGCAGGCGCTTCGAGGTCGCGCTGGTATGCTCGCACGCCTCGTACACCGCGATCCGCTCGGCCTTCGCGAATCCCGCGACCCGGCACGTGAACCTGCCGCTACGGTTCGACCTCGCGGCCGCGGCGCTTCGCGCGGCGGCGTTCGACGCCATCTACTACTGGGAGGTCGGTACCGACGCGACGAACTATTTCCTGCCGTTCCAGCGGCTGGCTCCGGTGCAGCTGACCAGCTGGGGGTGGCCGGACACGAGCGGGGCGCCCGAGCTCGACTTCCATCTGACGAGCGAGTCCCTCGCGCCGGACGGCATCGAGGCGAGATTCACGGAGAAGCTCGTTCGACTGTCCGCGCTGCCGGCGAGCTTCCCGCGGCCGCCGGTGCCTACCGGGCCGCGGCCGCCATCGCACCTCGAGCTGCCGCGCGACGCCCACCTCTACGTGTGCGCGCAGACGCTGCGGAAGCTCCATCCCGACTTCGACGCGCTCCTCGGCGGCATCCTGCGGCGCGACCGCCGCGGGGTCGCGGTCTTCGTCGAGGACAAGCACCGCATCCCTAGTGAGCTCCTGCGTGCGCGGTGGCGCGATCGGCTTCCCGACGTCGCCGACCGCATGATCTTCGTGCCGCGGCTCTCGTGGGAAGACTACTTCCGTCTGATCGCCTCCGCCGACGTGTCGCTCGACCCGCTCTACTTCGGCGGGTCGAACACGACCTACGACGCGCTGGCGAACGGCGTACCGGTCGTCACACTGCCGTGGGAGCTGCCGCGCGGGCGGTACGCGGCGGCTCTTTGCCGGAAGCTCGATGTCGAGGAGTGCATCGCGACGACCGCGGATGACTACGTCGAGCGGGCACTGACGCTGGCGGGGGATTCGACGCGACGAGCGAAGGTGCGGGCGAAGATCGCCGAGTCCAACACTACGATCTTCGCCGATCCGGCCGCCGTCGTGGAGCTCGAGAGCTTCTTGGCGCAGGCGCTGCTCGCCGCGCGCGGCGATTGAGCGCTCGCGAACGCAGCCGCCGGAGTCTTGCCGCGTGAGCGACGAGGACCCCGACGACTGCGAAGCGCCCCTTCGGATCACACGTCGAGCCAGGCGATCGAGGCGAAGGTCGAGCCCGCGGTCGATGGATGCGGCGGCGGCAGGATGGTCGCGTTCCCGCCCATCGTCAGGGTGCCCACGACCATCTCCGTCTGCAGCGAGCTGCCGCCCTGCATGTCGAGCGCCGCGTTGATCGCGTAGATCGTGCCGTCGAGCACGCCGCTGAAGCCTCCCTGCACGGTGACCGCGGGTTGCGGCGTGGCGTCGCGGTCCTGGAAGATGACGATGCCGCGATACGGACCGTCCGGCTCGGCGCGCAGGTTCACGTTGCCGCTGCCGGTGTTGAAGCTGACCGCGCCCATCTTTCCGCCGGCGGGATCGCGGGTGTTGTAGATCATCACGCCGCGCTTGGGATCGTTCACCACCACGCTGCTGCCGTTCGCGGAGACGGAGAAGCCGCCGCCGGCCATCACGTACACACCGGGATTCAGGCTCGCCGTTCCGCCCTTCACGTCGATGCCACCGTAGTAGACCCCGGGCTCGAGCGTCATCTTGCCGCTCACCTTGTAAGTGCTGTTCGACTTGGTCTTGAGGCCGAGGTCGATGCAGCCCGCGGGTGCGTAGCCGGCAAAGCAAGGCGGCTTCAGGGAACCCAGCGGATCGGGCATCACGGGTGATCCGGTCGCCGGCACGGGCGAGATCTTGCCTTTGCCGCCGATGCCGCCGGCGACCTTCACCTGTCCGGTCGCGGCCGTGATGTCGGAGCTGCCACCGAGCTGGATCGCGCCGGAGCACGTCGAGTTCACCTGGATCGTCGCGCCGGTGCGAATGCTCGGGTTGCCGTTCGTCTTGAGACCCGGGCACGCGGTGGTGCTGTTCACGTGAATGCTGGGGCGCGCGAGCACCTCCGCCATCTGCAGGTGAACGCTTCGCTTGGCCGACCCGCTGCGGCCGACGGCGGTGACGTCGAGAACGCTCTGGCCGTTGATCTTGAGGATCTTTCCCTTGTCGTCGAGCGCCCAGCGCAGCATGAGCGTGTCTTCGTCCTGACCCTCGGTGGAGTAGGCGAGGCGATTCGCCGCACGCTGAATCGTCGGCGTCTTCAGCGTCGAAGCGGATTTCGCGGGGCCGGTCCCGGAAAACTGCAGATAACCCGCCCAGTCCTCGCGCGCTTCGGGGACGATCGCGGCATCGAACGTCTTGCCGTCCACCGTGACCATCGTCGGCGAGCTCATGTTCAGACGGATCTTCGCTTCGGCGATGCCGGCCTCGGCCACGTAGAAGGCCCGGCGCTCGTTCTCGATGTTCCGCACCACCTGCGTGTGCGTCACGATCGAGAACGCGCCCGAGAACGTCGTCAGCGAGAGCAGCAGCAGGAACACGAAGACCATGACGAGGGCCACGCCTCGCTCGTTCGACAGCTGTGCGGGAAGAAGCGACCGGTTCATGATTTTCATCCTTCCGTGAGAACGTTCCTGAGATCGGCGGTGCCGACCTCGGTTTGAGAGATCGTTCGGCCGCCGACGCTCTTCTGGACCGTCAGCCGAATGCGGATCGTCTTGATGCTGGCGAGCTCGTCGGCGGTCGGCGTTCGCCCGAGCGGCATCGTCGTCGGATCGGAGAGGTTCGCGGTCTTCGGGTAGTATTCGAAGGCGAGGTTGCTCACGCCGTCGACCACCGGCATCCAGCCGGCCAGCCCGTTACGGGTCTGCATCTGCAGCTCGGCTCCCTGCTGGCGGAACCCGCGAAGCTCGTCCGAGCCGCCTACGGTGCCATCGCCGTCGAGGTCGAGCGTGAACTGGACCTGCCTCGCGTCGGCGACCGTGATCCCCGCCAGCCGATCGACGGCATGAGGATTTCGGCCTGCCGAGCGGAGCTCGCGGATCATCGTGTCGATCGCGGCACGGGCGTTCTGAAGCATTTCCAGCCGCGCCTGCTGTTCCTGGAGGCGGTGCTGCTGCGCCAGGTAGAAGGTGCCGAAACCCGCGAGGAGCACCATCGCCACCAGCGCGGCGAAGGTCACCTCGAGAATGGCGTACCCGGCCTCAGCGAACGAGGTACGTGAGGATGTCTGACTGTACATCGGTTTTTCCTTCGACCGTCACCGTCACGCGGATCTGCTTCGACCCGGCGTACGGCACGTCATTGGTTACGAACCAGTTGACCATGTAGGGCCCGCCGACGGACGGCAGACCGGTCGCGTCGAGGCTCTGCGACGCGTGCCCGCCGGGCGGGTTCAGCTGCCAATCGGTGTCGGGGTGCGGGGCCGCGAGCAGCTCTTCGATCTTCTGCGTCGCGAGCGTGGTGGCGGTTGCGTTCGCCTCGTTCCGGCTCGCCTGATGCGACAGCCGCCCGCCGAGCAACGCGAGCGAGGCGACCGTGCTCAAGCCGATGAGCAGCGCCACCGCCGTCTCGATCAGCGTGAATCCGCTTGGTGAGCGATCAAGACGCATAGACGCGCCCCGTAGCGTCGACCTTGATGCTGATCGAGCTCGACCGGCCCCGGATCGTGGTGATGCTGCTCGTCAGGCTCATGCCGCGCGGCGTGAAGACGGGATTGCCCGCGGCGCCGACGGAGATCGTGTCGCCGTCGTCGAGCTGCTTCGAGCTCTCCTGGTCGGGGAAGGACGACGTGGTGCTGCAGGTCGCGGTCTTCGACTTCTCGATCCTGTAGGTCTTCGTCGCCGCATCGAAGGAGACGCGAACGCACTTGCCTTCCGAGATCGCGCGGAGCCGCGCCCTCTGGAGCTCGAGCATCACGCGGCGACCGGCATTCTTCACGCGGTAGCCTTCGGTGAGCGAGCTCAGTTGGGGATAGGCGATCGAGGATCCGCCGGTCACGAGAGCGGTGACGAGGACCATCTCGATCAGGGTGTGACCGCGGTGCGCCTTTTCGGAGACGCACGCGGCGCGAATGCGAGCTGCCAGTCCTGCGGTTTTCGTCAGCATTTTCGACTCCTCGGTTGCGAAGAGTTGCAACGACGATGCCGAAGGCACGCTCTCACAAATCCGCGCACTTACGCGGATGGCGCGTGTGCGGCAGGGGCGCATCGTCGGAGGAGCTTACAAACCGCGAGCGTCAGCCGATCGGCTGTTTCCACCGACCAGGCGGGTAGGCCGACCGCTTCGACCGATGTTCGCGCGAACGTCCTTGCACGACGCCCGCCTGCCAGTGCATCTGATCAGCGGCGGCGATGATTCCGTACTTCGAGCTCCGTCGAATCCCCCTCGGGGGCGGCGCCTCCGTGGCCGCATTCGGGGTCCTGGTCATGGCCGGGGTGGTGGCCGGCATCGGGTACGCTCAGGCGCGAGCGCGGGCCCTCGGGCTCCCGAAAGAAGACGTCAACACGGCGATCGCCTGGGCGCTGATCGCGGGATTTCTCGGGTCGCACCTCGCAGTGCTGCTCCTCGACCGTGCGGCGGATCACGGTTGGTGGGGCGCCTTCGAGTTCTGGAACGGGATGAGCTCGTTCGGGGGCTTCTTCGGAGCGCTCGCCGGGCTCGCCATTCATTTCCGCCGGCGGAAGGCGTGGTTGCTCGAAGCGGACATTCTCATCCAGGGGCTCGTCCTCGGGTGGGTGTTCGGCCGCCTCGGCTGCGCCTTGGTTCACGACCACGTCGGCCGGCCCTCCGATTTCGTGCTCGCCATGCGCTTCCCGGACGGGCCGCGACACGACCTCGGGCTATACGAGCTGCTCTACACCGTGGGGGTGCTGGTGCCGGCCGTGTTCGTGCTGAACCGTCGGCCGCGGCCTTCCGGCGAGACGGTCTGGGTGATCTCGCTCCTGTATGCACCAGCCCGCTTCTTCGGCGATTTTCTTCGGAACACGGATCTGCCGAGCGCGGATGCCCGCTACCTGGGCTTGACCACGGCGCAATACGGATGCGTCGCGCTGGCCCTGGTCGGCCTGGCCTTCGCCTGGAGGCTCCACGGACGTCCTCCGGGGCCGCCCCGAGCCGAACCCGCTCCGTAAATCTGGCGCTTGGCCGGTTTTGTTCGACGCGATCGAACGAAACGTTCGGTCGATCCTCACGCCTAGGGATCGTCTCGACCGCGTCAGCTCAATCCGCCGGCTCGCCCGGTGAACGGAGAACCCTCATGTCCTCACGTCGCCTCTGGATCCTCGTATCGCTTCTGTCGCTGCCCTTCCTGGCCTACACCACGATGGGGTGCGATTCCGTCTTCGGCGTGCCCTTCGAGCCGAAAACGAACGCCTACACGTGCGAGTGCTCGTGTGACGCGGGCGAACGCAACGGCACGAGCCGTGTGCTGACGGGCG
>JAXDLK010000264.1:0-12687 GCA_034666665.1 Candidatus Binatota bacterium | reverse complement strand
GTTCGACCAGGTCTTCCGCAACGGCTCGCGCTACATGGGCCTCGTCGCCAAGTAAGCAGTCCCGCGATCTCCCCGCTCCCCGACCGGGAGCACGAGGCTGGCGAGTGGATCACTCGACCAGCCTCTGTTATTTCCGGTGCCCGCCTTCGCAGGAGTCGCGATGAGGCACCGAGCCCCCTCTGCCGCAGTGGTCGCCGCCCTCACCGCGGTATCGTGCCTGAGGATCTCTAGCGGCGGCACCACGCCGCGACCGCCGATCCACTTGCCGACGCGGCAGATCGAGCTCATCGCCGGACCGCTGACGGCGGCGGATCCCGCCGACGAATACGATTCGCTCCAGCTCGAGCAGGGGAAAAAATGGGCAACCTCGTTTCCCGCGCACCCCTCCCTGCTCGACGCCAACTACTACGATCTCGCGTTCGTGCTGTACCAGATCCACTACCGGACGAACGACGCCTACTGGCTCGAACAGGCGCGTCGCGTCGCTCGCGCGTGGCGCGATTGGCAGGGGAACCGCGAGATCCCGCTCATGCTGGCGCAGAAGCCGACGACGATGGTCCCCCCGCCGCGTGGCTTCGCGACGCTCGGCCTGGCCGTGCTCGCTCTCGAATCGGCGGACGAGGCGGCGGAGCGCGTCGTCGAGGATCAGGCCCGGCTCGTGGAGCTCTCGTGGATGCACTACGGAGACGCGCGAGAGAAGGCCTACTCACTGATGGCGCTGGTTGCGGCGACGGTCCTCGGGAAGGATCACGGCAAGAACGCCCGCGCGCTGCTCGACACGATCCTCGCGGCCCAATCGCCCGATGGGCCATGGCGCGACGAGCCCGGCACGCTCGTACCCGTCCGCTATACCCTGAACTACATGAATGGGCTGATGATGGAGGCATTGGTGCTCTATGACCGCGCGATCGGCGATCCGCGGATCCTGCCGGCGATCGACAAGTGCATGCGCTGGCTCTGGGAGAAGCAATGGCTCCTGGAGCTCGAAACCTTCCAGTACGGGGATGTCGATGCAGGGACCGTGAACACCGATCCCGCACCCGTGTTGAACGGCCTTTTCTTACCCGCCTGGGGGTACGCCTACTTCCGAAGTGGCGATCCCGTCCTCCGCCAGCAGGGAGACCGGATCCTCGAAGGGCTCGTCTATGGCGGATCGAAGGAAATCTGGGGCGTCAAGCAGTTCGACGAGGCGTTCCGCTCGTCCGCACACTACCCCGCATTCGTCGCCGCCCGAGCGGCCGGCGCATCATCCGAGGCAGATACCGGCGGCCGGGCGATGCGCAAGCCGTAGCTCTGCTCGAAATCGCGGTACGCGCCGGTCATGACGCCATCGACGGACGGGTCGACGCACCGGAAGACGAAGTTTTCGCAGTAGAACTCCGGCACGTCCTCGGTCCAAGCACGACCACGGTCGCGGGCCGCCTCTGAGAGAATGTCGTTCAGACGCCGTACGTTCGTTCGGCACGAGATGTGACGGCGCGCCCAGACGTCCGGGCGGAGAGGGTGCGACGAATCCAGGAACCGACGGATCTGCGGCGCGAGTGGCTCGTCGCGACGGAACAAAACTCCGGTCTCCGGTCCGATGTATTCCTTCGAGCCGATCACCGCGTCCTCGAACATCCCGACCGGGGCGCCCGCCATCAATGCCTCACCGACCGCGATGTACGACCCCTCCTTGTTGCTGAGCGCGCAGAAGAGCCGCGACCGGCTCATGAGGTCTGCGATCCGGTGATTCGACGGTGATTCGACGATCGAGAATCGATCGGCGACGCCGTAGGCTTCCGCCTCGCGGAGGAGCGCCTGGCGGGTACGGCCGCCCCACGGACGACCGGCGATCACCACCTCGAGCTCGCGGGGCAATTCACGAAGCGCCTCGAAGAGCAGCCAGTGACGCTTGTAGGTGCTGAAGTTCGCCACCATCAGGAGGTCTATGTCGCGCGGCGCGTCGCCGACGGGGAACGTCTCGGGAAGGATCCAGCTCGACGCCTGGAACGGCAACGGGACGGCCGCGACACCCAGGCTCTCGCACAAGGCGCCGTCGCGCTGCGACGACGGCATCAGCCAGAAGGGCTCCGTCATCCGTCCGAGCAGGATGAGCAACGGAATGCTGAAGAACGGCTGCCAGGTGGCAACGAAGATCACGTCGTACTGCGCGCAGATCGCCGGCAGCGCCGGAGATGTCGCGAGCTTCAGCAGCTCGGGCTCGAACTGGAGCAGGAGAATCCCCTTCTCCCGGTCGGACACCCGACGCTTCGCGAGGATGGCGTTCTGCAGCACCGGCGTCTCGTTCGGCCGCCGGACCCAATCCCCCTGCCGAGCCCAGACCACGGCGTCGCGGACGACGGCGGCCGCGTCCGGCGAGGTCGGGTTGTGAAGCAGGAAGCGTTCAGCCGCTTTCAGACGCTTTCGGGGGTCGGGCAATCGACGCGCCACGGCCAGCGCCGTGCGCGCGAGCAGCGCCTTCAGCCTGCGATCCTCGATCCAGCGGTTGCGGACAGACAGCCGCGCGCGAACCAGCGGCGCGGGAAGGTTCATCGCCCGCCCACGATGCGGCCGCGAGCAGGCCGGATTCTCGACGTGCTTTCGAGAACCTCCGACTGCACCGTGATCGGCTCTGCCGCCGCCGCGCTCTCGGTGGCGAGCCGCCGCGCCGCGACCGCCATGCCGAGCAGCCAGTACAGCAGATACGAGTATCCCTGAGACAGCGCGGATCCGGCGAGCATGTACCCGTAGATCGAGATCTCCAGCGCGTGCCCGAGCCACGCGTCGCCGACGAGGGCCGGCATCCGCACCGCCTCGCGGGCGAAGTCGCGAGCGTTCCGCCACGCGCGGTAGATCAGGTAGACGAACAGGGCGAGGCCGACGAGGCCGAGCTCGACCGCGACCTGAAGGAACGAGTTGTGAGCGGTCGTCCACTTGCCCCGACCGTGGTGCACTCGACCCTCTGCGACCTCGAACACGCCAGCGCCGACGCCGAGCAGAGGGTGCTCGGCGAGGATCGTCAGTCCGTTTCGCCAAATCCGCCCGCGGGCGGCCTCGAATCCGGCGGCATCGTAGTTCTCGCGCGTCGCATGCCGGGGCGCTTCCCCCCACAGGGTGGCGATCCGCTCCCAGTACGAAGCGGGTGCAAAGGGGATGGCGATGCCGAGGGCCGCGACGACCACGCCGATGCGCAGCATCGCTCGGCCGCGCGTGGCGCGGAGCACGACGACCGCTCCGACGACGAGCAGACAAACGAATCCCGTACGCGATTGCGTCGCCACCATGGTCGGCGCGGCGAGGAGTGCGATCGCCCCCGCGAGCCATTTCCCCGCACCCGCGCCGTCGGCGAAAAGCATGCCGGACAGCGGCAAGGTACAGGCGACCACGAACGCGATGTCGTTCCGGTCGTACGTGCCGGACAGCCGCTCCGCGCCCATGAAGACCACGCCGAGCTCGAGCACGAAGACAGCGAGCAGCAGGGACCAGACGGCGATCCGCGCCTCGCGGACGCTGCGCACGCAGTGGACGACCAGCAGGAAGAAGAGCACGGCCTTGGCGAAGACGTTCACCAAGTGCGCGAAGCTGCCGCCGCGCCAGATGCTGAGCGGCGCGCCGATCGCTGCGACGCCGAACAGCGCCAGCACGGCGCGGACGTCGGCAGAGTCCAGCAACCCCGCCCCCGCACGCCGTGGTAGCAAGAGGGCGGCGACGATCGTCACCGCGCCTGCGACCTGCGCGAGGTGCATGGAAGGAAAGGAGTCGACGAGACGGCTGATGATCAGGAACGTGAACGCGGCGAGCGCGCAGACGGCCATCGACACCCCGCCCACGACGGGATCCGCCGCAGGCCAGATCAACAACTCGGCGGCGGACCGAGGAATCGCCGCCGCCTTCGGTGCGGCGGCGCTCGTCACACCGCCGCCTTTCGTGAGCCGGTGCGCCAGACCTCGACGGTCGCCGTCCAGAGCTCGCCCCCGACGGTGCCGGGCCGCCACGACACCGCGAGCGCGTACACGGCGGCCCCCGCCGCGGAGGCGGCGACCAGCCGAAGCGCGCGGGTGCCGATATCGACGCCCGGGATGCCGGACCGGACCGCCAGCACCGCGACGACGAGCCACAGGGCCGGCCTGATGAGCGGCGTCAGCTGCTCGCCCACGGTTCGCCAGTCGAGGTCCAGCTCGCGCAGCGCCTCACGAGCGATCGAGAAGGTGAGGCAGGGGTAGACGACACTCCACCCGAGCGCCACGCCGGTGCCTCCCCACGTGGCGGCGCCCGCCCAGAATGCGAGCGGCATCACCAGCAGCAACGCCATCGTCCAGCGAAAGAGGAAACCGGCGCGGAAGCGCGCGAGCAGCACGGAAGGCAAGAACACGTCGAGGCTGTGGACCAGCGTGTACAGCGAGAGGAGCTGAAGGATCGGTACCATCGGCGCCCACTTGTCGGTCAACACGACCAGCACCAGGTCGTCCGCCTCGAGGGCCATTCCCACCGTCAGAGGCAGCGTCAGGCACCCGACCAGGCGGATGCCTTTCAGGAACGAATCCCGCATCGCGGAGCGGTCTTCCTGATAACCGGCGAGGATCGGCGTCGCGAGCTGGTTCACGACGACGGCCACCTTCGTGACCGGAAGGATCGCCACCTGCTTCGCCATCGCGAAGAACCCGAGCGCGGCGTCCCCGGATACCTTGCCGAGCACGAAAGCGTCCGATTGATCGTACGCAGCCCAGGAGATCCGCATTCCCAGCGTCGCTAGGCTGAACCGCATGATCTCGCGGAAGCGGCGGCTCGCGACCGAAAATCCAGGCACCCAGCGTACGAACCAGAAGCTGGCGACCGTCTGTACGACGGCGAGCACCAGCACGCCGGAGACCAGCGCCCAAACGCCGGCGCCGGCCCATGCGAGCCCGAGCACCGCCGGGATCGAGGCGACCGAAGAGGCGATCTCCGCCTTCGAGACCTTGTCCAGCTCGAGACGGCGGCGCAGAAGCCCGTCGGGCACCACGCGGGCGGCGGAGAGCGGTAGCGTCGCCCCGATCGCGATCATCACCGGCGCCAGCCGCGGCGTCTCGAACCAGGCGGCGATCGTAGACGCTGCCAGGCAGAGGGTGACGTAGCCGATCACCGCGATGCCGAGGGTGACCCAGAAGCAGCCGTTCAACTCGTTGTCGTCCAGGTCGCGGTACTGAATGATCGCAGCGCCGAGACCCATCTCCGAGAGTAACCCGACCATGTTCGTCGAGATCGCCGCGAGCGCGATCAGCCCGTAGTCGGCGGGATGCAGGAGCCGCGCGACCACGAGGGTCGAGCCGAACGACAGCACCTGGAGGACCCCTCGGGACCATGCCATCCAGAAGAACGATCTCGCGACGCGTTCGTTCATCGTTCGTCCGGCAGCTCGGCACGACCCTCCGCATCGATCTGCTTCAACACGCGCGCCGGATTGCCGCCCACCACGGTGAACGGCGCCACGTCGCGCGTGACGACGGAGCCGGTGGCAACGATCGCCGCCCGACCGATGCGAACGTCCTTGGTGACGATCGCCGATTCGCCGATCCACACGTCGTCCTCGATCTCGATGGATCCCGTGCCCGAACCGGGCTCGCTCCGGCGAGCGATCGGATCGATCGGGTGGCCGTCGTCTGCCGCGAGGAACACGCGATTCGCGATCAGCACGTGCCGGCCGATCGACACGCGTGTGCCGACGCTGATCATGACCTGGTACCCGACGTAGGACCCGTCGCCGATCTGGAGCACCGGATCGGGAGAGCGCGTCGCTCCGGTGAAGGTGGTGGTGCCCGAGATCCGCACCCCCGATCCGATGCGCAGGCGGAGGTGTCCGAGGATCAACGGGATGCCGCCTTCGAGGTGCAGGCCCGGCCCGACTTCCTCGCAGCGGACGCGAAAGATCGGCTGGTAGTAGAGCACCCGCTTCAGGTTGCTCCACGCGTTTCGTCGCGTGCGCCGCTCGTAATAGAGGGCGAGGTGCAGCGGGCGAAACGTCGGCATCTCGAAACGGCGGAGCCGCTTCACGAGACGGTAGAGCGCGGCCGCCGCCGGCGTCTCCTGGCGTCGGACCTTCAGTATGAGTGCTTCGAGGTCCAGCGGTTCGAGTCTACCATCGAGCGAAGGAGCGTCCCAAATGTCGGCTCCCGCCGCGATCCCGAACGTCACACGCCGGGCCCCCGCCGACCGTCCGCAGGTCGACCGCATTCCGCCGCGGCGATCGTCTGCGCGTACGCTTCGATCAGCGCCGCGCCGAGCCGGTGCCAGGAGAACGTCTCCTCGACCGTCTTCCGTCCGGCGCGGCCGAGCGCGGCGGCGCGTCCGGGATCGCCCAGGAGCTCCGCGATCGCGGCAGCGAGATCGTCCTCGCGATCGGCGATCAGGATGTTTCCTCGGTCGCGGACGGGGAGCCCCTCGGCGCCGACCGTGGTCGAGACCACCGGCTTCGCCATCGCCCACGCTTCCAGGATTTTCAGACGAGTGCCGCCTCCGATACGGAGCGGCACGACGACGACCGCGGCAGCCGCCACGTACGGCCGGACGTCGTCGACGGTGCCGGTGAAGGTGATACCGGGCTCCGCCAGCTCGCGCACGAGCGCCGCCGGCGGATCTCGCCCGACGACGGTGAACGTGACGTCCGGGCGGCTCGCTCGTAGTCTCGGCAGCACTTGCCGGGCAAAGAAGCGGACGGCATCCGCGTTCGGGACCCAATCCATGGCGCCGGTGAAGACCACGCTCGGCGACGTCGGCGCGATTTCCACCGGCCGGAATGCGACCAGGTCCACACCGTTCGGCACGACCGAGAGCGGCACCGCGGGCGCGATCCGCGCGATCTCCTCCCGCTCCACGTCGGATACCGCGATGCAGCGATCGAACCGCCGAAACGCCGCCGCCTCGGCGCGTGCGGCCTTTCGCGCTTGCCAGGCGATCAGGCGCCGCTTCACGAGGTTGGTCTCGGTTTCGGCGAGCCGGCGGAAGATCGTGCTCTCTACGTTGTGCAGATTGAGCACGCGCGGCGGCGTCGGCATCGACGCGACCGCGTCCGCCACCTGCACGTGATCGCAATGGACGACGTCGAACCTGCTCTCGGCGAGCGCGCAGGCGAGGTTCGCGACGAACTCCGGATGCCGGTAGGCGGCCCAGGTCCACGGCAGCGGATCGAACGGGCTCCGGAGTGTGCGCACGGCGCGGCTGACGAAGCCGTTCCGCGGCGGCACGGCAGCGATGCGGGCCGCGAGACCGGGAACCGCCGACGACAGTCCGGCGAGCGCGTGCCGTTCCACCTCCCCGTCCGCCGCCGTCACCAACGTCACCGCGTGCTCGCGTGTGATCTCGCGCAGCAGATGGAACGTGCGAATCCTGCCCCCGGCATCCGGCGGGTACGGCGCCCGTGCCGTGACGAAGGCGATCTTCACGCGACCTCGCCGTAGATCTCGGCGAGCGCTCGGCGACGCGCGGCGAGCGAGAATCGTTCGGCCACGTCGTGTGCGCCTTGCATGCCGAGTCGACGGCGGAGGTCCGGCGCCTCGAGCAGGCGCAGCACTGCTTCGGCGAGCGCAGCCACGTCGCCGCTCGGTGCGACGAAGCCGCTCCGGCCATCGGTGACGACTTCGGGGACGCCGCCGACCGCGGTGGCGACCACGGGCACGCCGTGCGCCATCGCTTCGAGGGCGACGTTCGGCAACCCCTCGCTCCGAGAGGGCATCAGCACCACGCGGGCGCTGCGATAGACCTCCGCGACGTCGTCCCGATAGCCGAGCCAGTCGACGGAGGCGGTGATCCCCAGTCGCTCCGCCCGGCGCGCGAGCGCGTCGCGTTCCGGCCCTTCGCCCGCAATGGCCAGTCGAGCGCCGGGCACGCGACCGAGGACGACACGATGGACGTCGAGGGCGAGGTCGATGCCCTTTTCGGGGCTCAGCCGGCCGAGCACCGCCACCACCGGGTCGCCGCCGTTGGAGGGAACGGTCGTCGCCGCATCGGGAGCCGTGAGACACGCGTTGAGCACCACGCGGAGGATTCCCGCTGGAATGCCGCTCTTCACCGCGGCGCGCTCCATCTCGCGCGAGACCACGACCACGCGGGCGGCGCCACGGACCGCCCAACGCTCGAGCGCGAAGTAGAGCCGCACCTTGGGGTTCTCCCAGGTCTCCCCGTGGAGAAAGGCGAGCCAGGGCTTTCGCGTCCGGCGCGCCGCGAAACGCCCGAGCACGTTCGCCTTGTAGCCGTGCGTCTGGAGAATCGCCGCGTCCGCGGAGGCGACCAGACGACGGATCTCGCCGGCGGTCCTCGGGTCGCCAGGAAAGCGGTCGGGCACCACCGTGAGGTCGAGCTCCCGCGATCGTGCGGCACGGATCAGCGGCGTCGGCTCGCCACCTCGCTGGAAGATCGCCAGCGACGTGCGAAACGGCGCATCGGCGTCGGGTCGGGCGATCTCGAGAAGCTGCTTCCCCGGTCCGGTCAACCGGTAGCCGTCGAGCACTGCGAGCACGCCGATCGGAGGACGGCCCATCGCCGTCACTCTAGCACGCGTCCCGCGGGCCGGGCGGAGCTCTGGACTCAGCTCGCGCGCGGCGCGAGGTCGGCGACCGCGAGGTCGGCGCGCAGCTCTTCGGGCGACTCCGATCCGACGAACACCGTCCGTACCGTCTCGACGACGATCTGCAGATCGAGCCCCAGGGACTTGTGCTTGATGTAGTACAGGTCGTAGCGCATCTTCTCGATCTCTTCCGCGAGATCGTTCGCGTAGCCGAAGCGCACCTGCGCCCATCCGGTGATCCCGGGCCGTACCATCGCCCGCAGCGAGTAATAGGGGATGTGCCCGGCGAAGAGCTCGTAGTTCGACATCGGATGCGGACGCGGGCCGACGAGGTTCATGTCACCGCAGAGGATGTTCACGAAGTTCGGCAGCTCGTCGAGACGATGGCGGCGCAGCCAGCGGCCGACCCGCGTGATCCGATCCGTGTTGTCGCGCTCCCACTCGGACACGCGGCGGTCGACTGGCCGCATGGTACGGAACTTGAGGAGGCGGAAGGGCTTGCGGTGAAGGCCGACGCGCTCCTGCACGAAGAACACCGGACCGCCGTCGTCGATCTCGATCGCCAGCGCGATCAACAGGAAAACAGGCGCCGTCAGCACCAGCACGAGGGCCGCGACCACTGCGCTCAAGGCGCGGGTAATGGCTCGTTCGAGCGCGGGCTTCTGGAATTCCTTCGAGAAGAACAGCGCGCTCGGCGGCGCCGCCTCGAACGCGAGCTTTCCGGTGAGGCGCTCGTAGGTCTCGGCACCGTTCTCGACGATGATTCCCTGCGACTGGTAGCGAAAGAGCTTGCGCACCACGCCGCGCTCGCGGTGCTCCGGCAACGTCACCAGGATCCGGTCGGGACGAACGTCGCGCACCAGACGGTCGAGGCGGGAGAGCGGAACGCGGCGCGCCGGCTCGACGTCGGTGCCACCCTGATCGGATGGACCCAGCGGATCGTGCGGATCCTGGGCGATGCCGACGATCCGGTAGTGGGGACGGAGCGCGGTTTCGAGAGCCTCCAAGAGCTTTCCCGTGAGGGCGTTCCGGCCGACGAGGATCACGCGCTCGGGAGGCGAGAACTCGTCGACGACCACCGACAGCGCCCACCGCAGCGGTACCGAGGAAACCACGAGCGAAACCAGGATCCCGAGCGTCGACAAGGCGGGATGGCCCTCGAACGCGAGCCGAGGGAACGTGCCGTAGAAGACCATCAGCACGCACGACAGGATCGCCAACGTCGGCAGCAACCGAGTGCAGAAATCACGGAACCGATGGACCATCCGCGGATCGTAGAGGTCGTTGTAGTAATACGAGACACCGCAGCAGAAGGCTGGCGCGATCACCTGGCTCAGCCGTAACCCGCGGCCCATCCGCTCGTCCGGGAGGAGACCGGCGGAGACCGCGAGCGCGAGCCCCACGAGCGATCCGAACTCGAGAAGCATCAACGTCAAGCTGACGCGCCGCCCTTCGTAGGCGACGAAGCTCGGCGAAGCGTCGAGCGTGGGGCGAGGCGCCGTCGAGGTTCGCGCCACCGACCCATCACAGGCTTCGGAGTCGCTTTTCCCCGGACACGAGGAGGGACGTTTCACGGATGAAGCTTTCTGTCCGGCACCTCGCGCACCACTCACGTGTCACGGACGAGACGTGACGCCGCAACGAGTGCGACAGAGCACCATGATTTCCCGCTCCCGACCATTCGAGAGCAATGATGTGGAACCTCTACGGGGCGTTCCGAACCGACCCTCGAACGTCCCGTGCGCGGACCCTACGCCCGCGATGTGCGTCAGTCAAGAAAAGCGAGGTGTTGGAATCGGGGAGAGGCGGGCGATGCTCAAGCGTGGCCGTAGCCGTAGTAGTAGCCGGCCTTCACGCGGTGATCGCGGTTGAACACGAAGCCGATCAGCTGCTCGGCATCGATGATGCCGAGCGCCTCCTCGACGGACTTCCGGGGCGTCGAGTCGGCGGCGATCACCAGCAGGAAGCCGTCGACCCACTCCGCGATCAGGCGACAATCGGACACCGGCAGCAGAGGCGGTGTGTCGACGACGACGTAATCGAACGCGTGCCGAGCCTGGGTGAGTAGATGGCCGAAGCGCGGAGACTGCAGGGTCTCGTACGGCTGCCGAGTGAAGCGGCCGGCGGCCAGAACGGCGAGGTGGAACGCGGGGCAGATGCGCACCACGTCGCGGAGACCGAGGCGCGGGTCCTGAATCGCGTCGACGAGGCCCTGTTCTCCGTTGCGGCCGAGTCCGAGCTGGCCCGCGACGGAAGGACGCCGGAGATCGGCGTCGATCAGCAGCACGCGGTGATCCCGGCCCTGGGCGAGAGCGCCCGCGAGGTTGATCGAGGTCGTCGTCTTGCCCTCCCCGAGAGCCGCGCTCGAAACCGCGACGATGCACGAGCCGCGTGCACGCCGGAGATCTTCGACCGTGCTTCGCAGAGTGCGGTACTGCTCCGCCTCGAACGACGCGGGATCGACGAGGCTGACCAGGTGCTGTTCCACCGCCTGGAGATCGTCGACCGGTCTGCCGACGAGCGCCCGCTCGCGCGCGGGCGGGGGCGGATCGGCGGGCCGGCTGCCGCCGTTTTCCGGGGCCGGCGTGGCTTCGAGATCGGGAAACTTCTGCTCGAAGCGAGCCGGCGCCGGCGAGCGCGGCGCCGCTCCGGCTTCGCCACCGCGGAGCACGCGCTGCTTCTCGGACTGCACGAGCGCTTGAAAGATCGGTCCGCCGACCGATCGCCTCGCCGGGGCCTGCGGCAGATCGCCGCTCGCGAGCCAGTCGAGCCCGGAAGCACCCGGATCGAATTCCGTCAGCGTGAGACCACCCTCGGCGCGCAGGTAACCGACGGACTTCTCGACGAGCTCGATGTCCACCTTCGGCTTCTGCTCGGAAAAGCCCATCAGCAAGCAATGATCTGCGACGACGTTGATCAGCCGCGGTACGCCATGCGCCGCTTCGCCGATCATGGTCATCGCCGCCTCGGTGAAGATCGACGGGTCCTTCGCGCCGGCGACCAGCAGACGATGACGCACGTATCCGGGCGCCTCGTCCGGATCGAGGTGGCGGATCGAGCAGCGGAGCGCCACCCGCTGGTTCAGCTGGCGAAGCTCGGGAAGGACGAGCTTCGCCTTCAGCTCCGGCTGCCCCACCAGAAGGATCTGCAACAGCTTCTCCGTCGGCGTCTCGAAGTTCGACAGCAACCGCACCTGCTCGAGGCTCGACGGCGTCAGGTTCTGCGCCTCGTCGATGATCAGCACCGTGTTCCTGCCGGCAAAGCCCCCTTCGACCAGGTGGCGCTGGAATGCGAGCAATCGCTCCGCGTGCGAGCTGCCGGCGTTCAAGAGCCCGAGGTCGGCGAGCGCGAACTCGAGGATCCCCTCGAACGGCAGCGTCGAATTGAAGACGAACGCAGCCTCCGTCTTGTCGTCGAGGCGCTCGAGGAGCGTCTGCAGGAGCGTCGTCTTGCCGGTGCCCACCTCGCCGGTGAGCACCATGAACCCGCGCCGCTCCTGCACCCCGTATTGGAGCTGCGCGAGCGCCTCCCGGTGCCCGCCGGTCAGGAACAGGAACTTCGGATCGGGAGTCGGATTGAACGGCTTCTCGCGGAGCCCGTAGAACTCGAGGTACATGCGGTGCCCGTCAGTTCCCGGAGAACGGCGTGCCGACGAGCAGGTGTGCGAGGCGATCGTTTCCGTGTGCGAGCAGGTACGAGCCGCCGGCGATCAGCACCAGACTCGCCACGGCGGTCACGGTCTTCACCCAGAACCGCAGCCGTTCGCGCCTCGTGTCGGAGGCGATCACGATCCGCGGAATGCTCACCAGCACGGGAATCTTGGAGAATCCCCGAAGGTCCTCGACGGTGTGGAAGGATGAATCGAACCGCTCCGCGGCGAGCGCCGCTCCTGCAGCGACCGCGAGCGCGAGCAGCAGCGCCATGACGATCATCCGCGGCCGGTTCGGTGCGGTCGGGCGCTCGGGCAGCATCGCCGGGTCGAGAATCCGGAACTGCTCGCCCTTCTGCCGCTCCTCCAGGCTCTCCGCGAGCTGCGCCTCCTTGTACCGCTTCAGCAGCGAGCGGTAGCTGTCCTTCGTGGTCTCGTAGTCGCGCGACAGCGCCTGGAACTCCTGCTCGCGTCGGGGCGCATTCTCGACCCGGCGCTGGTACTCGGCGATCGACTC
>JAXDLK010000263.1:0-17728 GCA_034666665.1 Candidatus Binatota bacterium | reverse complement strand
GATCGACGTCCCGTCGCGCCGCCGCGAGCTCTCCGAGGCCGGGCGCCGCCGGGCGGCCGACTTCACCTGGGAGACGACGGCGCGGGCGACGCTCGAAGCCTACCGCCGATTCGCGGCGATCGGTTAGAAAAGGGGTCGGGAGTCTTTTCCCACCGGTCAGCGGCCGCTGTTTTCGCCTGACCGATCGAAAAAGACTCCCGACCCCTTTAAGCGGCAGTCTGCTCGCCGGATCGCGCGAGAGCGCGGCGGCGGTCGTAGGCCTCGCGAACGATCGAGACGTCGGCGAGGAAGCGCGGCAGCTCGTGGACGAGCAGTGCCTGCGGTCCATCGCAGAGGGCCTTCTCCGGCGACGGGTGGAAGTCGACGAGCAGCATGTTCGCGCCCGCGATCACCGCCTGGGCGGCGACGTGATGGATGTCGAGGAGCCCGTCCGGAGCCGTCTCGCGGCGGCCGACCGCATGCGACGGATCGACGCCGACGGGCAGGCGCGTGAGACGCTTGACGACGGGAACGTGCGCGACGTCGACGAAGTTCCGGTGGGGATCGCCGAGGTTCGACTTGACGCCGCGGAGACAGAAGAGGATCCGCCGGTTGCCTTCGCTCGCGACGTACTCGCACGCGTTGAACGCCTCCTCGAGCGTGATCCCCATGCCGCGCTTGTAGAGCACGGGGAACTCCGTCTGCTGGCCGACCGCTTTCAGGAGCTCGAAGTTCTGAGCGTTGCGCGTGCCGATCTGCAGCATCACCCCGGTCGGGTTCCCCGCCTCCTCGAGCGCGCGGCGGATCTCGCCGACGTGGCTCTCGTGCGTGACCTCCATGGCGATGACGCGGACGCCGTAGCGGCCGGCGAGCTCGAACACGTACGGCAGGCAGTCGCTCCCGTACCCCTGGAAGTCGTACGGGCTGGTTCGCGGCTTGTACGCGCCCATGCGCGTCGTCACCAGGCCGCCTTCCTGGCAGGCGCGCAGCATGGCTTCGGTGTGCTCGCGCGAATCCACGGCGCAGAGGCCGGCGAACACGTGCAGCGAGTCCTGATCGAAGCGCACGCCGTTGTAGCTGAAGCCGAACGATTCCATCTGTCCCTGATGGCGGCCGATCAGGCGGTAGCGATCGGAGACCCGCACGACCTGCTGCACCCCGGGCAGCACCTCGAGCGGCTCCTTCGGCACGGCGGCCGTGCTGCCGATCAGGTGGATCTCCACCACCGAGCGCGTCTGCCCGCGCTCGGCGTGGACGCGCGTGGAGACTCCGGGATACTGCGCGATGGCGCTCAGCAGACCGGACACCTCCGCGCCGTCCTCGCGAACCTCGGGCTTCAGGATGATGATCATGGGACAGTCTCTCGCGGTCAGATGACCTTGTTCAGAGGATATTCGACGATGCCGACCGCGCCCGCCTTGATCAGGCCCGGGATCAGATCGCGGATCGTCGCTTCCTCGATCACGGTCTCGACCGAGAACCATTCCTCGCCGCCGAGCGCCGGCGTCGGATAGAGGTTCGAGACCGTCGGCGCGGTGATGCTGGGGATCATCTCGATCACGCGATCGAGACAGTCGCGGCGCACGTTCATCTTGATGCCGACGCGGCTCTCGGCGGCCATTCCACCCTGGAGGAGGAGCGCGATCTGCTCGATCTTCTCGCGCTTCCACGGATCCCGCCAGGCCTCACGGCTCGCCACCAGCTGCGGGTTCGACTCGAGGAGGTCGGCGACGATGCGGAGGCCGTGGGCCTTGATCGTCGATCCGGTCTCGGTGACCTCGACGATCCCGTCGACCAGCCCGTCGGCCGCCTTCGCCTCGGTCGCACCCCAGGAGAACTCCACCTCGACGTCGATTCCGCGGCTCTGGAAGTAACGGCTGGTGAAGTGCGTCATCTCGCTCGCGATGCGGCGGCCGTTCAGGTCCTCGATCGTCTGGATCGGTGAGTCGGCGGGCACCGCGAGCACCCAGCGCGTCGGCCGGAGGCTCGCCTTCGAGTAGACGAAGTCGGCGACCACGTGCAGGTCCACCTCGTTCTCCTCGATCCAGTCTTTGCCGGTCACCCCCGCGTCGAGCGTGCCGCCGGCGATGTAGCGGGGCATCTCCTGCGGCCGCACGAGCGCGCAGCGGATCTCCGGGTCGTCGATCGCGGGGAAGTAGCTCCGTTCCGACCCTTTGATCTTCCACCCGGCCTTGCGGAAGAGCTCGACGGTCGCCTGCTCGAGGCTGCCTTTGGGAACTCCGAGCCGAAGCGGCGGTCCCGACGCCGGCGCCTTCTTCATGAGAGCTTCTTGTACACCTGGGCGGGGTCGAACACGCGCGAGCCGGTCACGTTCCAGTCGCCGTCGTCGCGGCGGCGGAAGAAACAGCTCCGGTACCCCTCGTGGCAGGCGGCGCCGCCGTGCTGGTGCACCTTGAGGAGGATCGTGTCGCCGTCGCAGTCGACGCGGATCTCCCGGACCTCCTGAAAGTTCCCCGACTCCTCGCCTTTTCTCCACAGGCCGCGCGAGCGGCTGAAGTAGCAAACCCGGCCGGTACGCAGGGTCTCCTGCCAAGCTTCGACGTCCATGTAGGCGACCATCAGGACCTCGCCGCTGTCCGCGTCCTGGGTGACGACGGGCACGAGCCCGTTCCCCTTGGCGAAGTCGATCTCGAGGGTCTCTGCCATGGCGGGGAAGTCGCGCAATATCCCGTACCACCTCGGCAAAAGCAATTCTCGAGGCCGGTGGCGGGAGGCGGTGAATTCCGCTACTCCAGCCGCCGAAATGAGGCTCGGTGAGATCGCGGAGCGGATCGGGTGCGAGCTCGAAGGCGACCCCGCGATCGAGATCACCGGCGTCTCGCCGATCGACGACGCGGGCCCGGGCGAGCTGACGTTCGTCGCCAATCAGCGCTACCGGAGCCGTCTCGCGGACGTGAAGGCGGCGGCGGTGATCGTCGCTCCGGGCATTCCGGTTCCGCGCGGGGCGGCCTTGCGCTCGGCGAACCCGTACCTCGCGTTCGTCAAGGCGCTCGACCTCTTCCACCGGCCGCACGTTCCGCCCCCGGGCATCGACCCCGCCGCGTCGATTGCTCCGGACGCGCGCCTGGGCGCGCGCGCGACCGTCGGTCCCTACGCCGTGATTGGCGAGGGCGCTCGAATCGGCGACGACGCGCGGATCGATGCGCACGTCGTCGTCTATCCCGGAGTCACGATCGGCCACCGCTTCACTGCGTTCGCACACGTCGTGGTACGGGAAGGGGTGACGATCGGTGACGACGTCAAGCTCCAGAGCGGCGTCGTGATCGGCGGGGACGGCTTCGGCTACACCCCCGGCGACGATGGCCGCATCCGCGCGATCCCCCAGACGGGCACCGTCATCCTCGAGGATGGGGTCGAGATCGGCAGCAACACGACGATCGATCGCGCCGCGGTGGGAGCGACGCGCGTCCGGCGCGGCACCAAGATCGACAACCTGGTGATGGTCGCGCACGGCTGCGACGTCGGCGAAAACGTGTTCGTGGCGGCTCAGGTCGGGCTTTCCGGGAGCGCCCGCGTCGGAGCCGGGGCACAGCTCGGAGGACAGGCCGGCGTCGCCGGCCATTTGACCATCGGCGAAGGCGCCCGCGTCGGCGCCCAGGCCGGGGTGCCCAACGACGTGCTCGCCGGCGCGACCGTGCTCGGCACCCCGGCGGTGGACATTCGCACGTTCCGGCGGATCGCGGCGGCATGGCTCCGGTTGCCCGCGCTCCTGCGTCGGCTCCGCGAGGTGGAGCGGAAGCTCGGACTCGACGGGGACGCGGAGAGCGAGGAGTGACGGGCGTCCGCCCGGAGCGAGGGCTTTTCTTGCCGGTCCCCCCCCGTTATAGTTTCCTTTCCTCCGCGCGTGGTGCGATTCGCCGACGCGACCCGGTACCCGCCGTGAAGATTCCCATCGAGCAGATCCAGGAGAGCGAGAAGTCTCTCGACTTCGAGCAGGATACCGACCCGGTGAACCAGGCCCTCGCCCTCTCCAAGTCCGTCGACTACCGGTTCCACGATCCGGTGAAGGTCCACGTCGACTACTACCGCTCGGGGAGCGATCTCTTCTTCCGCGGGCATCTCGCCGGTCCCGTCGCCGGTACCTGTGCTCGATGCCTGGAGAGCTTCCCGCTGTCCCTCGAACGCGATTTCGCGTTCGTTCTCAAGCCGGAGCCGACGTCGGGCGCCGATCGTGCGGACCGCGACGAGGCGCTCGCCTTCTACCGCGGCGACGAGATCGACCTCTCGCCGCTTCTCAGCGAGGAGATGCTCCTCGCGCTGCCGACGCGACCTCTCTGCCGAGACGAGTGCTCGGGGCTCTGTCCCCAGTGCGGCATCGACCGCAACGCCGGGAGCTGCGACTGTGCGGCGCACTGGACCGATCCGCGGCTCCAGGTGCTGCAGAGCCTGAAGATCCCCACGTCGCACTGACCGCTCGGCCGTCACAGGAGACCTCATGCCCGTACCGAAACGCCGGACTTCCGCCACCAAGCGCGACAAGCGCCGTTCCCACGATGCGCTGGTCGCGCCGCAGTTCGTGTCGTGCCCGTCGTGCGGCGAGCCCGCCCAGCGCCACCGCGCCTGCCGTCATTGCGGCGAGTATCGCGGCCGCAAGGTGATCGAGGTCGTGGCGGAGTAGGCTCCCGCAGACGGGAGCCGTTCGCCGCCGTGTCCGTGCGCGTCGCGTCTCCCGGGATCCACGGGCGGGTCAGCAGTCTCGAATGAAGAGCGTCGCAGTCGATGCCATGGGGGGCGACCACGCCCCCGGCGCGATCGTCGAAGGCGCCGTCGCCGCGGCACGCGAGCTTTCGATCCCCGTGACGCTCGTCGGACGCAGCGAGATCGTCGACCGCGAGCTCGCCCGCCACGACACCGCCGGACTGCCGATCGCCGTACGGCACGCCTCGGAGGTGATCGCCATGGACGACTCGCCGATCGAGGGGCTCCGGCGGAAGAAGGACAACTCGATCCGGGTGGCGCTCGAGCTCGTGCGCGCCGGCGAGTCGGACGCGTTCGTGAGTGCCGGGAACTCCGGCGCGGCGATGGCCTCCGCCGTGATGATCCTCGGCAACCTGCCGGGTGTGAACCGCCCGGCGATCGCGCTCGAGATCCCCTCGCGCCGCGGTCACGTGACGCTGCTCGACGCCGGCGCGAACGCCGAGTGCGTGCCGCTGAACCTGGTTCAGTTCGCGGTCATGGGGGATATCGTCTCGCGCTCGCTGCGTGGCATCCAGTCGCCCCGCGTCGGCATCGTCAGCAACGGCGAAGAGTCGAGCAAGGGAACCGCGCTCACCCGCGTCGCCGATCACACGCTCAGGAGCATGGGCCTCAACTACGTGGGCTACGTCGAGGGCCGGGACCTGAACGCCGGCAAGGTGGACGTCGCGGTGACCGACGGCTTCACCGGCAACGTCATCCTGAAGAGCATGGAGGGCCTCGCGGCATTCATCCTCTCGCTCCTGAGGCACGCGTTCGAGGCCAACTGGCGAACTAAGCTGGGTTACCTCCTGGTGCGCAAGGAGCTCGATCATCTCCGCCAAACGCTCGACCACGACGCGGTCGGCGGGGCCCCGCTCCTCGGCGTCAACGGAGTCACCATCGTCGCCCACGGCGCCTCGAGCCCGCGCGCGATCCGGAACGCCATCCGCGTCGCCTCCGAGAGTGCGACGAAGCGCATCAACGCGCAGATCCTCGAAGGCCTGAAGGCGGTGCCCGAGATGGCCGGCCTCGCCGAGTCTTTGAAGGCGCGCCGAGGTCTCTGGCAACAGATCAAAGGTCGCCTGCGGGGAGGCCGGGACGGCAAGGAAGCGGCGGAGGCGAAGGAGCCGCGCGAGGCGTCGGACGGCGATGCGGCCGCGCCGGCGGCTCCGGAGACGGATTCCTCGGCGGAAGCCGGCCCTCCGAGGCGCGAGTCGTGAACGATACTGCCTTCGCGAGGCGGTATTGTCCGTCCTGACGGCGGTGTGATAGGCCACCGCCCAATTCGCGGGCAGATCAGGAGGTGAAGAGGACATGGCTTCGGCCGTTGAAGCACGGGTGAAGGAGATCATCTGCGAGCACCTCGGCGTCGGTGAGGATGAGGTGACGCCGGAGGCTTCGTTCATCGAGGACCTCGGAGCCGACTCGCTCGACATCGTCGAGCTCGTCATGGCGCTGGAGGAAGAGTACGAGATGGAGATCTCCGACGAGGACGCGGAGAAGATCCGCACCGTCCGCGACGTCGTCAGCTACATCGAGAGCCACAAGTAACCATCACTCCCACCCCGATCCGATCGCCCCACGGATGGCGGCTTCCCCGGCCGCGGCGGCGTGCCGTGCGGTCGAGCCCCGGTGAGCGCAACGCTCGCCCCAAGCGCCCATGAAGTGCCCGTTCTGTCGCGATCTCGACAATCGCGTCATCGACTCGCGCCTGAGCAAAGAGGGCGACATCATTCGTCGCCGCCGTGAATGCGCGCAGTGCGAGCGCCGGTTCACGACGTACGAGCGGGTCGAAGAGGTGCTGCCGATGATCGTCAAGAAGGACGGCCGGCGCGAAGCCTACGACCGCGCGAAGGTCGTCGCCGGACTGAAGAAGGCGGTCGAGAAGCGCCCGGTCAGCGTCGAGAAGATCGAGGAGGTCGGGGACCGGATCGAGCGAGTGCTGCAGGAGCAGGGCGATCGCGAGGTCTCGAGCGCCGTGGTCGGCGAGTCGATCATGCGTGAGCTCTACGACCTCGATCAGGTCGCCTACGTGCGCTTCGCGTCCGTGTACCGATCGTTCCGCGACCTCGACGAGTTCATGCGCGAGCTCGAGGAGCTGATCCGTAACCGCCGCGTCGGGGTCGGAAAGCGCAAGGTGAAGAAGGGTTGACGCGGCCGCCGGCGAAGCGGCAGGCGGCGGATGACCGCTTCATGTCCGAGGCGCTCGCGCTGGCGCGGCGCGGTCTCGGCCGGACGAGCCCGAACCCCGCGGTCGGTGCCGTGGTCGTACGCGGCGGCCGGATCGTCGGCCGCGGTCACCATCGACGCGCCGGCGGGCCGCACGCCGAGATCCATGCGCTCCGGGCTGCGGGTGCGGCGGCGCGCGGCGCGACGCTCTACGTCACGCTCGAGCCCTGCCGCCACGTGGGCCGAACCGGCGCCTGCGTCGATGCCGTGCTCGCGGCGGGCGTTCGCCGCGTCGTCGTCGGCGCGATCGATCCCAACCCGCTGGTCTCGGGCGGTGGCGTGCGCCGCCTGAAGGCGGCGGGAGTGGATGTCGACGTCGGTGTGCTCGGCGAGGACTGCCGGCGGCTGAACGAGGACTTCGAGAAGCTCATCACGACGGGAATTCCATTCGTCGTGCTGAAGCTCGCGGCGAGCGTCGACGGAAGGATCGCGACGCGGACGGGAGACTCGCGGTGGATCACCGGCCCGGCGGCGCGCCGGCGTGTTCACGAGATGCGGAACCGTCTCGACGCGGTCGTGGTCGGCTCCGAGACCGTCGTGCGCGACGATCCCGAGCTCACGTGCCGGATGCGTGGAGGCCGCCATCCGATCCGTGTGGTGCTGGACGGCCGCCTCCGAGTGTCGGAGAGCGCCCGCATGTTCGGCGCACCGGGCGGTGCCGCGCGCGTCTACACGCTCCGGGAGCGGAGCGCCAAGGCGGAGCGCTTGCGCGGGCGCGGGGTCACGGTCCGAAGGGGCGGGGGCGATCGCCCGGGTGCGTTGCGGGCGGTGCTTCGCGACCTCGCGGCCGCAGGCGTCAAGAGCGTTCTCCTCGAGGGCGGCGGCACGGTCGCCGCTCGCGCTCTCCGAGAGAGGCTCGTCGACCGCGTGGCGATCTTCGTCGCCGCGAAGGTTCTCGGCGGCGACGCTCGTCCCATGATCGGGCCGCTCGGGATCCGGCGGGTCGCCGACGCGCTCCGCATCGCCGATGCTCGGCTCGAGGAAATCGGCGCCGACTGGCTGGTCACGGGCCGGCCCGTGTCGTCGGCGACGTTCCGTCCGCCGACTTCCGGTGTCCCGACCGAAGCGGTAAGATCCCGCGCGGCAAGACGATGAGCGTCGAGAAAGTCCTCGAGGACGTCCGTCGCGGCCAGATGGTGGTGGTCGTAGACGAGCGCGAAGGCGGCGGCGAGCTCTGCCTCGCGGCGGACGCGATCACGCCCGATGCGGTCAACTACATGGCCACGCATGCGCGCGGCCTCGTGTGTCTGGCCCTCGGCGAAGAGAAGATGCGGGCGCTCGGCATCCCGCTCGTTCCCGGTGAAGGACAGTCGCGACGGACGTTCGGCGTGTCGATCGAAGCGCGAAGCGGCGTCACCACCGGGATCTCGGCGGCGGACCGGGCGACGACGATCCGTGCCGCCGTCGCGGACGGTTCGGTCTCGGGCGACCTGGTGATGCCCGGTCACGTCGTCACCTTGCAGGCGCGGCGGGGAGGCGTCCTCACGCGCCCCCGGCTCCCCGAAGCTGCGGTCGATCTCGCACGGCTCGCGGGCTTCGGTCCGGCGGCCGTCACCTGCGCGATCCTGCGGGAGGACGGCGGGGTCGCCCACCTTTCGGATCTCGCCCAGTTCTCCAAGCGTCACGGCGCGCCGCTCGTGACCATCGACGCGCTGGTGAACTTCCGCTTGCGCTACGAGACGCTCGTCACCCGCGTCTGGCGGGGCGAGGTGCCGATGCGCGCCGGCGACTTCGAGATGATCGCCTACCGGAGCGACGTGGATCCCTACGAGCACGTCGCCGTCGTCCGCGGCGAGGTGGCCGGCGATCAGCCGGTGGTGGTGCGCGTCCACTCGCAGTGCCTGACCGGCGACGTGTTCGCGTCGCTTCGCTGCGACTGCGGCGAGCAGCTCCAGCAAGCGTTCTCGTACGTCGATCAGGTCGGCTCCGGGGTGCTGATCTACCTCCGGCAGGAAGGCCGTGGGATCGGCCTCGCGAACAAGATCCGCGCCTACGCTCTTCAGGATCAGGGCCGGGACACCGTGCAGGCGAACCTCGAGCTCGGCTTCAAGGAGGATCTCCGGGAGTACGGCATCGCCGCCCAGATCCTTCGCGACCTCGGCGTCAAGAAGGTCCGCCTGTTGACGAACAACCCGCAGAAGATCACCGGCCTGCAGAGCTACGGCGTCGACGTGCTCGAGCGGATCCCGCTCGAATCGACGCCGCACGTCGGCAACATCGCCTACCTTCGGACGAAGAAGGAAAAGCTCGGCCATCTCTTCAGCGCGCTCAAGCTGATCACCTGACCGCCGTTCCGGCGCGGCAGCGAGTCATGACGAGGGAGATCGGCGGTACGGAGGACGGGGCCGGGCTGCGCGCCGGTGTCGTCGTCGCGCGCTTCAACGCGTTCATCACCGAGCGGCTGCTCGCCGGCGCTCGCGCCGCGCTCCGCGAGTGCGGCGTCGCCGACGGCGACGTCACGGTGGTGCGGGTGCCCGGCGCTTTCGAGGTGCCGCTCGTGGCGCAGCGGCTGGCGTCGAGTGGCGAGGTCGACGTCATCGTCTGCCTCGGGGCGGTGATCCGCGGCGGCACACCGCACTTCGAGTACGTGTCGCGCGCCGTCACCGACGGCATCGGCCGGGTGATGCTCGAATTTGGCATCCCGGTCGCTTTCGGTATCTTGACGACCGACACGGTGGAGCAGGCCGTCGACCGCTCGGGCGAGGGCGCCGACAACAAGGGCGCGGAAGCGGTCCGCACCGCGATCGAGATGGCCCGCGTGCTCGAGCAGCTCCCCGGTCGAGGCGACGTCTGATGGGTCTCCGGCGCAAAGCGAGGGAAATCGCCGTCCAGGCGCTCTATCGAATCGACGTCACGGGAGACGAATCGATCGCGGCGTTCGAGCTCCTCTGGGATCACTTCGATGCGCCGCGCGAAGCGAAGGCGTTCGCCGCCGAGCTGGTCCAGGGCGTGCGCTCGGAGCGCGAGCGCATCGATGCGCTGATCGCCCAGGCGCTCGAGAACTGGAGCCTCGGCAGGCTCTCCCGCGTCGACGTGAACGTCCTCCGGGTCGCGACCTGGGAGCTTCTCCACCCGGCGGCGGTGCCGCCGAGCGGAGCGATCAACGAGGCGATAGAGATCGCGCGGCGCTTCGGTGGCGACGAGGCGCGCCAGTTCGTGAACGGCGTCCTCGACGAGATCGCCGGCATCCTCGGGGTCCGCCCGCGCACGGCGGACGAGCCGGCAGACGAGAGGCGTTCGTGAAGGAGCGCTACGATCCCGCGGAAATCGAGGCGCGCTGGCAGGAGCGCTGGGAGCGAGACGGCGCCTTTCGCGCTGCCGACGATTCCGATCGCCCGAAGTACTACGCGCTCGAGATGTTTCCCTATCCCTCCGGTCGCATCCACATGGGCCACGTGCGGAACTACGCGATCGGCGACGTGATCGCGCGTACGCAGCGCATGCGCGGGCGCGAAGTCCTCCATCCGATGGGCTGGGACGCCTTCGGCCTGCCGGCGGAGAACGCCGCGATCGAGCGCAAGGTGCACCCGGCCGAATGGACGCGCGCGAACATCGAGTCGATGCGCGTGCAGCTCCGCCGCATGGGCTTCAGCTACGACTGGCGGCGGGAGCTCGCCACCTGCGATCCCGAGTACTACCGCTGGGAGCAGCTCGTGTTCCTGCGCATGCTCGAGCGCGGCCTCGCCTACCGCCGTCACGCGCCGGCGAACTGGTGTCCGTCGTGCGAGACGGTGCTCGCCAACGAGCAGGTCGAGGACGGCGCCTGCTGGCGATGCGGCAGCCGCGTCGAGGCACGAGCCCTCGAGCAGTGGTTCTTCCGCATCACCGACTACGCCGACGAGCTGCTCGAGGGCTGCGACCGGCTCGAGGGCGCGTGGCCCGAACGCGTGCTCACCATGCAGCGGAACTGGATCGGCAAGAGCATCGGCGCGGAGATCCGCTTCCCGCTCGACGAGCCGAGACACGCCGGCGCCGGTGAGATTTCCGTGTTCACCACCCGTGCCGACACGATCTTCGGCGCCACGTTCCTGAGCCTCGCCGTCGAGCACCCCCTGGTGCTCGAGATCGCGCGCGGCACGGCGAGGGAAGCGGAGGTGCGCGAGTTCGTCGACCGCGTTCGCGGCATGGCGCGGAGCGAGCGAGCGGCCGGGAAGGAAGGCGTCTTCACCGGCGGGTTCTGCACGAATCCGCTCTCGGGGCGGCGGATGCCGATCTGGGCGGCGAACTTCGTGCTCGCCGAGTACGGAACCGGGGCGGTCATGGGGGTGCCGGCGCACGACCAGCGGGACTTCGAGCTCGCCCGCGCCTACGACCTGCCGATCGTGGTGGTGATCCAGCCCGAGGACCGTGCGCTCGATCCCGAGCGCCTGACGGAGGCGTGGGAGGGTCCCGGGCGGATGGTGCTCTCGGGCGAGTTCGACGGCCTCACCAGCGACGCGGGCAAGGTCGCCGTCGCGAAAGCACTCGAGGCCCGCGGCTTCGGGCGCGCGACGATCCAGTTCCGCATTCGCGATTGGTGCATCTCGCGCCAGCGGTATTGGGGAGCGCCGATCCCGGTCGTCCACTGCGAGGGTTGCGGCGTCGTGCCGGTGCCGGACGAGGAGCTCCCGGTCGTGCTGCCGCTCGACGTGCCGTTCACCGGGGAAGGCGGCTCGCCGCTGGCGAAGAGCGAGGCGTTCGTCCGGGTCTCCTGTCCGCGCTGCGGCGGGCCCGCGCGCCGCGAGACCGACACCATGGACACGTTCGTCGAGTCCTCGTGGTACTTCGCGCGCTTCGCGTGCCCGGACGAGACCACGCGGCCTCTCGATCCGGCGCGGACGCGGCGGTGGCTTCCCGTCGACCAGTACGTCGGCGGGATCGAGCACGCAGTCCTCCACCTGATCTACGCCCGCTTCTACACGCGCGTGCTGCGCGACCTCGGCTACGTCGAGGTGGACGAGCCGTTCGCACACCTCCTGACGCAAGGGATGGTCTGCAAGGAGACGATCGCGTGCGAGGAGCACGGCTGGCTCTATCCGGACGAGGCCGCCGACGGCCACTGCAAGCGTTGCAGCCGTCCGGTGACGATCGGACGCATGGAGAAGATGTCGAAGTCGAAGCGGAACGTCGTCGACCCGGACGAGCTGATCGCCCGCTACGGCGCCGATACCGTGCGGCTCTTCTGCCTGTTCGCCGCGCCGCCCGAACGGGACCTCGAGTGGAACGACCAGGGCGTCGAGGGCGCGTTTCGTTTCCTGAACCGGCTCTGGCGCCTGGTCCACGGCGTGCGCGAGAGGGTGTCCACCGCCGCTGCGGTACCGGATCTCGAGGGGATGACGGAGCGGTCGCGGACGCTTCACCGGCAAACGCACCGGACGATCCGCAGGGTGACGGACGACGTCGCCGATCGCTTCCACTTCAACACCGCGGTCGCCGCGACCATGGAGCTGGTGAACGCGGCGAGCCGCTTCGTCGAGGACGGCGGACTCGACGACGAAGCCGGTCCCGCGGTTCTCGCCGAGGCGCTGCGATCGCTCGTGCTGCTCCTCGCGCCCGTCGTTCCGCACGTGACGGCCGAGCTCTGGGCGGCGCTCGGCCGCGACACGTCGCTCGCCGCCGAGCCGTGGCCGCTCGCCGACGACGGTGCGCTCGAGCAGGAGAGCGTGGTGGTGGTCGTCCAGGTGAACGGACGGCTACGCGGGCGCCTCACCGTGCCTCGGGGGGCGAGCGAGGAACACGTGGTCGAGCAGGCGCTCGCGGACGAGGGTGTGCGGCGGCATCTCGATGGCGGATCGCCGCGGAAACGGGTATTCGTTCCCGATCGGCTGCTGAATCTCGTGGTGTGAGGTCGAGATGACGGTACGGAGTGTCGGTTTCGCGCTCGCAGCGGTTCTCGCGACGGGTTCGGGGTGTGGCTATCACTTCGCCGGCATGGAGAGCCGGCTCCCGGCGGAGGTCCGCACGGTCGCCCTCGGTCCGATCGCCAACGACACCCGGGAGGTCGGCCTCGAGAAGATCCTCATCGAGGCGCTCGAGGACGAGATCACCGGCCGCGGCCGGCTCGACGTCGTCCCCGCGGGGCGCGGGGATGCCGTCCTC
Source organism: Candidatus Binatota bacterium (assembly GCA_034666665.1). GTDB lineage: Bacteria > Desulfobacterota > Binatia > JACPRU01 > JACPRU01 > JAXDLK01. The sequence goes on along the minus strand of JAXDLK010000263.1, from coordinate 4,744 downwards.
TCGGGGAAGATCCGCAGCTACGACACGCGTCCGGTGTCGTTCACGCGGCGAGACGAGGCGCTCCAGTACCAGCTCTCGGTGATCGTCGATCTCGAGCTACGCAAGCGCGACGACGGCAAGGTGCTGTGGAAGACGCGGGGGCTCCGCGAGATCGAGGACTACAGCGCCGTGCCCGGCGTGGTCGTCACCCAGTCGTCGCAGTTCCAGCAGCAGACGCTGAACGCGCGCGACCTCGGCGGCTTCACCGACATCCAGCTCTCCGAGGGGCAGCGCCGCGAAGCGAACGAGCGCATGGTCGAGGACATGAGCCGCGAGATCTACAACCAGATGATGGAAGACTTCTGAGCCGGCTGAAACTCGACGGCTTGCGCGAGGAGCTCGGCAAGAAGCGTCTCCGGCGCATCTACCTCTTCACCGGTTCCGAGGAGCTCCAGAAGGACGAGGCGCTCGACGAGCTCCGTCGGACCGCCGGCGGCGGCGTAGTCCGCAAGTTCTCGGGGCCGGAGGTGCGCGCCGAGGACGTGCTCACGGCCGCGGCGAACCAGTCGCTGTTCGAGCCCGTGTCGGTGATCGTCGTTCGCCAGGCCGGCAAGCTGTCCCGCGACGAGGCGGAGTCACTGATCGCCGGCTGGGGGGCGGTCGAGGGGCTGCCGCCGCTCGTCGCTTGGGACACGGAGGTCGACCGTCGGCATCGGCCGTGGGCCCGCCTGGCCGCGGAGATCGGCGACGTCGAGTTCCCGCCGCCTCGCGCGAGTGAGGCCTCCGCATGGGTCGAGGCGGAAGCTCGCCGCCGCGGCCATCGTCTCGCGCGCGGTGTCCCGGAGCTCCTGGTCGAGCTCGTCGGCTGCGATCTGTTGACGCTCCGCCGCACGGTCGAGGTGCTCTCGCTCGCTGCCGGAGAGGGCGCCACCATCGACGAGGCGACCGTATCCGCCATGGTTCCCGCCGCCAACGCGCACGCCTTCTACGTGCTCCAGGACGCGCTCACCGCGCGCGACGGCCGTCGGGCCGTGACGCTGCTCCGTGAGGCGTTCGCGGATGCGCAGCCTCCGGAGCTGCTGCTCGGCGTGCTCTTCGCGGAGCTGCGGAGACTCCTGATCGCCCGCGAGTCGAGGTCGGCCGCGGACTATCCGGCGCAGGAGACACGGACGCAGCCCTGGAAGGTGAAGGATCTGATCCCGGCCTCCCGCCGATTCTCCAAGCGTGATCTCGCGCGCGCGCTCGACCGCCTCGCGGCCGCCGACGTGGCGATCAAGACCGGCCGCGGTGAGCCGGCGGCGCTGCTCGAGGACTGGGTGATGACGGTCTCCGAAGCAGGCACGTAGGTGCCACTCGGGAGTGAGAGCGCGGGAGCCCGCGCTCCCGAGCTCCGGCGCGCTGCCCCGTCCGCGAGCTCATCTCCGTCCCTGGGCCAGGCGGCCGGCATCTTCCTGCTGAGCCTGGTGATCTACAACGCGAACTTTCGCTGCCTCTGGTCGTACGACACCCTGCCGGCTCGTCTCTCGGCGATCGCGCTCTGGACTACCGGCCGGCTCTACCTCGACCCGTTCGAATCGCTGATCCGCGGCACACCGGACTACTGGTACCACCGCACCCCCGGCGGGCACCTGGTGTCGCGCTATTCGCCGGTCGTGCCGCTCCTCGTCTCCCCCCTGTTCCTCCCGGCGGCCGTATACGCCGCAAGTCGGGGCATCGACGGCGCCGAGTTCACGACCATGTCGGAAGCGTCGGAGAAGGTCGCGGCCTCGGTGGTGGCGTCGCTGTCGGTCGTCGCCGTGTACTTCCTGCTCCGGCGGTTCGCCTCGCCGGCGAACGCGGCCTTGCTGGTGCTGGCCTATGCGTTCGGGACGGAGACGTGGGTGATCGGCAGCCAGGCACTGTGGCAGCACGGGATGTCCGAGCTGCTCCTGGCGCTCCTCCTGCTCGCACTCGGTGGACGAAAGCCCGCCGCGCTCGTGCTCGCGGGCATCGCTGCCGGGCTGCTGGTCGCGAATCGATTGCCAAATGCGTTCTTCGCCGCGGCGGCGGTCGGATACGTGCTCGTTCATCGGCGAGAGCGCATGCTCGCGTTCGCGGCTTTCCCTGCCGCGATCTGCGCCGTGATGCTGGTCTACAACCTGGCATTCTTCCGCGACGCGTTCGGCGGCTATTCGAGCGATGGAGTGCTCTACCTTCAACGGCTGGTCCGCGGTCCCGACCGCTTCGACGGCGTTCTCGGGTTGCTGGTCAGCCCCGGCCGCGGGCTGCTCGTATTCTCGCCGTTCCTGATCTTCCTCGCGGCGTCGCAGCGCGCACCGGCGACGGCCGAGCTCTCGCGGTTGCTCGCGTTCTTCGTTCCCGCGGCGGGGCTGCAGCTCCTCTTCTACGGCACGTTCTACGGCTGGGTCGGGGGTCACAGCTACGGCCCGAGGCTGCTGGCCGATCTCACGCCGGTCCTGATTCTCGGTCTCGTGCCGGCGATCGAGGCGCTCGGTCACGGAACCGCGCGCCGGCTGTTCGTCGGCCTCCTCGCGTTCGCGATCGCCGTTCAGGCGATCGGCGCCTTCTGCTATCCGAGCGGCGGCAGCAACTGGAAGCTCGACGTCTGGCGGCTCGACAACCTGCAGTACTGGATGGAGCTCCGCGGCGGTCTGGCGCCCACGAGCGTCCCGCGGTTCTTCTCGACCGAGAAGCACGCTTCGATTGACCGTGTCGGCGGAACTCGCCAGGTCGCGATTGCCGGAGCGGAGCTCGAAGAGAAACGGAACGCATGAGGATCCTGGTCGACGCCACGTGTTGGCCGAACCGTCGCGGCTTCGGCCGCCACGCGAGGTCGCTCGTCACGGCGCTCGTCGAGGTGGATCGGGAGAATCGCTACACGCTGGTGATGGACGGCGACGGATCCGGGCCGCTGCCGCCGGGGGTGGAAGTGCGGCGCGTCAGGACGACAGTGCCGACGACCGTCGCCGCATCCGCGAATGGTCGCCGGACCTTCGGCGACCTCTATGCGATGAGCCGGGCTCTCTCCGATCCGGCGTTCGACGTGGTCCTCTTTCCGGCGGTCTACAGCTACGTGCCGGTCCTCAGCCGCGCGAGGAAGGTGGTGATCGTTCACGATACGATCGCGCACGACTACCCGGAGATGGCTCTCTCCGGCCGCGCCTCGCGGCTCTTCTGGTCGGCGAAGACCGCCGTCGCGCTGCGACAGGCCCACGCGGTCGTCGCCGTGTCGGAATACGCCCGCCGGTCGGTCGTCGATCGCTTGCGCGTTTCTTCCCGGCGAACGTTCGTCGTCGGAGAAGCGGCCGACTCGGTCTTCCGCGTCATCGACGATCCACGACCGACGCCGCAGCTCCACGATCAAGGGGTCACCGGTGACCTCGTCGTTCACGTGGGCGGGTTCAGTCCGCACAAGAACGTGGACCTGCTGGTCGACGTGTTCGCAGCGATCGCGGGCCGGTACCCCGACGCGCGCCTGGTCCTGGTCGGGGAAGGTGAACGCGAGGTATTCCGCAGTTGCTACGACGCGGTCCGGCGGCGCGCCGAGGGCTCCGGCCTCGCGGGCCGCGTCGTTTTCACGGGATTCCTCCCCGACGAGGATCTCGTCGTGCTCCTCAACCTGGCCACGGTTTTGGTGATGCCCTCGATGATGGAGGGCTTCGGCCTGCCGGCGGTGGAAGCCGCCGCTTGCGGCTGCCCGGTGATCGCGACCGACGCGAGCCCGCTTCCGGAGCTGCTCGGCGATGCCGGACTCTACGTGCGGCCCGGCGACCGAGCCGATCTCGAGAGCGCGCTGACCCGCGTGCTCGAATCCGCCGGGTTGCGCGAGCGCATGTCCGCCGCCGGCATCGAGGCCGCCCGGCGGCTGACGTGGGAGGACGCGGCGCGGCGGATGGCGGAGATCCTCCGACAGGTGGCGGCCGGGTGAGCCGCCCGCTCCGATTCCTGCATCTGACGACGTTTTATCCGCCGTACAGTTTCGGCGGCGACGGGATTCACGTGCAGCGGCTCGCGCACGCCCTGGCGGATGCCGGGCACGTCGTGCACGTCGTCCACTGTGTCGATTCCTATCGCCTGGCGCACCCGCGTGAGCCGCGACTCGGACCCACCGACCATCCGCGGGTGTTCCGGCATGCCCTGCGAAGCCCGGCGCGATGGCTGTCGCCGCTCTCCACGCATCAGACGGGGCGGCTTCACTTCAAGCGCGCCGCCTTGCGCGGAATTCTCGCCGCCGAACGGTTCGACGTCATCCATTTCCACAACGTGTCGCTGCTCGGACCGGAGGTGCTGACCCTCGCCCCGGCCTATCCCGAGGTCGTGAAGCTCTATACCGCTCACGAACAGTGGCTGATCTGCCCGACCCACGTGCTGTGGAAATTCGGGCGCCGGCCGTGTGAAGCGCCGCAGTGTCTCCGCTGCACTCTGGCGGCGAAGCGCCCTCCGCAGCTCTGGCGGCATACGTCGTATCTCGAGGACTGTTGCCGTCACGTGGACTGCTTCCTCGCGCCGAGCCGCTTCTCCGCCGCGATCCATGCGGAGCGCGGGTTCTCGCGCCCGATGGCGCTGCTGCCGAACTTCGCCGATGGGCCGAGCGGGGAGTCGTCGCACCCGGCGGATCGCCCCCACGCTCGGCCGTATGTCCTCTTCGCCGGCCGGCTCGAGGTCGTGAAGGGTGTGCACACGCTGATCGACGCGTGGAAGCGGATCGAAGACGTCGATCTGCTCGTCGCAGGGACCGGCAGCCGGGAGGCAGAGCTCCGCGCCC
>JAXDLK010000262.1:0-4809 GCA_034666665.1 Candidatus Binatota bacterium | reverse complement strand
GGCGCCGCGCGGGGGGGGGGAGAGGGGGACCCCCACGCGCGCCGCGGCCGCCGCCGCGCCGCGGAGCCAGGCCTGGCCATCCGCGCCTGCGAGCATCGTGAAGCCGGGGCCGAAGAGATCGAGCGTGGACGATCGCGCGCCGCCGCGCTCGAGCCACACGTGGGGCGCGCGGTTCCCCGGACGGCCGCTCGGCACGTAGTCGATCACCTCGTCGGCGACGACCGCTGGGGCGCTGCCGTCCGGAACGACCGCCGCCGACGCGTAGGCGAAGCCGAGCTCCATGCCCAGAAAGTTGCCGTAGCGCCGCGAAGACGCGACCGCTTCCTCGGGCGTGAGCGCCAGCTCGCCGCGCGCCGCCGCGTTGATCCGCCCGACGATCTGCGCGTTCTCGAGGGAGCGATCCGCGTTGTAGCGCGCGACGGCGCGGCGCTCCTGATCGTACGTCGCGACCAGTGCCCGCCCGGCGCTGCCGGCGCGCAGGAGCGCGAGCTTCCACACCAGGTTGTGCAGCCCCTGGATCCCCGTGTTCACGCCGAAGCCTCCCGTCGGCGGCAGCTGGTGGGCGGCATCGCCGACGAGCATCACCCGCCCGCGCACGAGCTCGCGCGCGACCACCGCGTTCAGCGTCCAGCTGCCGATCGAGAGGATCTCCGGCGTCACGCGCGGGTCGCCGACGGCCGCGCGGATCCACCCGATGCAGCGTTCGCGATCATGAGCGGCGAGCGTCGCCGGCGAGCCGTCGTAAGCGATCTGGCAGAGCCACCGCCCGCGCGCGTCGAGCGGCTGGAAGACACCGCGAACGTCGCCTTCCGCGACCCAGAAGAGGAGCGCCGGACGGTCCGCGACCCATGGATCGAGGTCCGCTCGAAAGTAGACGTTGACGAAATGACCGAGCTCACGCGGTCCGTCGAGCTCGATCGCGAGATCGGTGCGCACCCGGCTGGCGGAGCCGTCCGCCGCGAGCAGGTAGTCCGCCTCGACCCGATATCTGCGGCCGGTCGCCCGCTCCAGGACCGACAGGACGACGCGGTCGTCGTCCGCGCCGGCGCCGAGCTCGAGCACGCCACCTTCGTGTCCGAACCTGAGCTCGGCGAGACCCGTGGCCTCCGCGCCTCGCCGGAGGATCGGCTCGAACACGTCTTGAGAAGACAAGAGCGGCACTTCGGGGCTCACGTCCGGACCCGGGCCGGTGAACCCGGCGGTCGGCATCCGTCCGAGCTCCCCGCCTGCGAGTGTGCGCGTATAGATGATGCGGCTCGTCCAGGCCGGCGGCAGGTTCACCGCGGAGAGCTCGTCGTGCACCTGCCTTCCCCACCCGCACGCGATCTCCATCGTACGCGTGTTCAGGTTGCGCGCTTTCGGATGCCACGTCGTGCCGTCGTGCCGCTCGACGAGGAGCGATCGGATCCCGTGGCGCGCGAGCTCGAGCGCCCCGGCGAGCCCGACCGGCCCACCTCCGACGATGACGACGGGAACGCGCTCCATGGGCGCGGCTCCTATCACGACATAGGAGAAGGGGGGACGTTGCGGCCTAGGAGCGCGCTCGCAGGAGAGCTCGCGGGCGCAAAATGGTCCAGCCCTCGCAGAACGAGCTCGGGGGCCCAAGATTCTCCTCGCCGGCTCGGAGCGGGCCGGCACGGCTCGGACCGCGCCACTCGGGCCGCAACGTCTCGAGCTGCCCAGCCGGTTCCGCACCGCGAAACCTGGGATATGATCCGGCCGACCAGCGCCATCCGGAGGAGCACGCCCATGATCAAGCTCGTCGCTTTCCTCAAGCGGAAACCCGGGACCTCTCCGGAGGCGTTCCAGGACTACTGGCGCGCGGAGCACGGGCCGAAGGTGCGCGCAGTCCAGGGGATCCGCGGCTACGTGCAATCGCACACGCTGCTCTCCGGGTATCGCAAGGGCGAGCCCGCGTACGACGGGGTCGCGGAGCTCTGGTACGACGACACGGGCACGATGCGCGCCGCATCCGAAAGCGCGGAGTGGGCCGCGGTTCGACGGGACGAGCCGAGCTTCATGGACGTGGACGCGCTCGCGTGGGTGCTGACCGAGGAGCACGTGATCGCGGACGGCGATCCGCCGCCCGACGGCGTCAAGAACGTGGAGCTCGTCATCCGCCGGCCCGATCTGCCTCTGGACGAGTTCTTCGACTACTGGCGTCGGCTTCACGGCCCGATCGCGACCGGCATCCCGACCATGCGGCGGTACGTCCAGAGCCATGCGATCCGGTCGTCGTACGCGCAAGGTCGAAAGCCTCCATGCGACGGCATCGCTTCGGTGTGGTTCGAGAACACCGACGCAATGCGGGAAGGTGCGCGGAGCGCGGCCTACGCGCACACGCGCGCGGACGAGGCCAACTTCCTCGCCCCGCCGCTCCCGTTCGTGATCACTCGCGAGCACGTCGTCGTGCCACCACCGCGGTGATCGGCTGGCCTGTGACCGAGAAATCGGAAGCGATCTTGGGTATCGCTCGCCGGGCCCTAGAGTGATGGAGGCGGCGCCGGCGCCCAGCGGTCGCGCAACGCTCGGCCGTCGACCGCGCTCCGGTTGACGCAATTCCGCGGCATCCTGCCGGCGCGAATGCAGCTCACGTTCTCGGCGACTCGTCGCGCGATCCCGTGGAGGCTCTCCTCGGTCGACCCGCCGATGTGCGGCGTCGCGATCACGTTCAGCTGGAGCAAGGGATCCTCGGGCGAGACCGGCTCCTCCCAGAAGACGTCGATTCCCGCGCCGGCGAGCCTGCCATCGCGGAGCGCCTCGACGAGCGCCTGGCGATCGACGATGCCGCCGCGCGCCACGTTGACCAGGAACGCACCCGGCTTTACGAGCGCGAGCTCCCGCGCGCCGACGAGGCCGCGCGTCGCCTCGTCGAGCGGCGTGGCCACGACGACGAAGTCCGCCTCCGGGAGCAGGTCGTGGAGGCGCTCCGCTGCCACGTGCCGCGCGACGTTCTCGTCATCACCGCGCGGCCCGCGGCGTGAGACCACGACGACGTGAACTCCGAGGCCGGTGAGCCGACGCGCCAGCGCGCGGCCGATGCCGCCGAAGCCGATGATCAGCGCGGACTTTCCCCCGATCGTGTTGCCGACGGGTCCGCCGAGCCGACGCGCCCTCAGGAACTCCTGAGTCCCGGGAAAGCGCCTCGCGAGCGCCAGCATGAAGAAGATCGCCAGCTCCGCGACCGAATCCGCGTTGGCAGTCTCGGCCGTCGGCACGTTCGCGACCAGGACGCCGTGGCGCGACGCGCCGGCGACGTCGACGGTATCGAGGCCGGCGCCGAACTGCTGGACCAGTCGGACGGACCGATGCGCGAGCGCCGGCTCATCGATCGCGGAGACGGTCGGAATCAGCACGTCCGCGCCGGCGGCCGTGGCAGCGACCTCGGCGCCCGAGCACTCGACGATCTGATCTTCGGGCAGCTCTTCCTGAAGCCAGCCGCGAATCCGCGTCAGGCCCCTTGCACAGAGGAGGACCTTCATCGTCCATCCGGTTTTGGCGGTTCGGCACGCGAGATGCGAGTGCCACGCCTTTTTTACGACCCAGCGGGTCGCCCTCTTCCGGGCAGGATTTTTCCGCCGCCGAAGCGCAACCCTCGCCGCCATCGGACGTTCACCTCCGGATCGTCACGGCCCGGTGCGGCACCGGCGGCCGCCGCGAAGAGAGTCCGCGTTCAAGAAGGAGGAGCCTCACGTCCCCACGTTGAAGAAGCTGAACGAGCAGACGATTGTCCGCTGCGCGCGGCGACAACCGGCGGGCGCCTCGCTCCGCGGCCATCCGCGCGGTCGTCAGCGCGGAGCATCCCGAGCGCGACGTCTTCAGCGACGGCGCCGGAAAGGCGATCTCCGCGCTGGGACGCCACGCTCCCGCGCCTCACCGACAAGATCATGGAGCGGTTCATCATCCCGTCGCAAAAGTCGAATCGTTCTGCACGATCTCGGAGGCGCGACTCCCTGCACTCACCGTCGCGTGACCTTCGCGAGCGTGGAGACTACGATCGGCCCGTGTTCGAGCGAAGTCTCTACACGCGAGCTACCCTCCATCCGTTGATGGCCGTGGCCGTCGTCGTCGCGGCGGGAGTCGCGACCGCCGCCGCGCTGTCTCGCGGCAGCAGCTGACCGGGTACCATGGCGCTCGGGGAACCCGCGGAGAGCGAGCCGACTCGCGAGGCGATCGAAGCCTTCCGCGGACCGCTGGTGCTCGAGTTCGGCACGCGGTGGTGCGGCTTCTGTCGGGCCGCCCAGCCGCTCCTCGCCGCGGCGTTCGCCTCCTACCCCGGCGTCGAGCGGCTCCAGGTCGAGGACGGGTCCGGCCGTCCGCTCGGACGATCGTTCCGCGTGAAGCTCTGGCCGACCCTCGTCTTCCTGAAGGACGGCAAGGAGGTCTCGCGAACGGTGCGCCCGCGGACGGAAGACGAGGTCCGTCGCGGCCTCGAGGCGATCACCGCGGCGCAGTGATCGGCTGACGGCGGTTCAGAGGCGGACCGTCACGCACTTCAGCTGCGTGTAGTGGTGGAGCGCCTCCAGGCCCTTCTCCCGTCCATGGCCGCTCGCCTTGTACCCGCCGAGCGGCGTCTCGACGCCGCCGGCCATGTACTCGTTGACGTAGATCTGCCCCGCCTCGAGGCCGACCCGCAACGCGGTGGGCGCGTGCCAGGTCGCGCGTCCAGATGCCCGCGGCGAGACCGTACTCGGTATCGTTGGCGATGCGGATCGCCTCCTCCTCGCCGTCGAAGGGGATCAAGCCGCAATCAGGGGACGCTGGTGAATTTGCGGAACTGCGCGCCGCGGCGCGTCGGTTCCGCAAATT
>JAXDLK010000261.1:0-3807 GCA_034666665.1 Candidatus Binatota bacterium | reverse complement strand
GAGACGCGCGGCGGGCGACTTACCACCAGGCCTCGGCGGGCCGCGCTCCGTCGATCGTCGTCTCGTCGTCGATCCGCGGCGCCGCCAGCCATTCGTTCGCCAGCCGCCGCTCGGCCCGCAGGCGTTGGTACTCCGTGTATGCCTGGGCGTTTCCGACGTAGAAGCACTTGCAACTCACCGGATCGCCGTAGGTGTAGATCGTTTCGTCGCCGTTCTTGCCGGCGACGAGATCGAGCGGTGGCAGCGCCTTCAGGAGCGCCAAGCGCTCCGCGGTGTCGGCAGGCTCGATGTGAAAGCCGGCTGCCGTCAGTGTCTCCTCGGTGGTCGCGGTTCGCTCTCGCGCGACCGTGCGGTCGATGGTCGAGCAGCCGCCGAGGAGGAGCCCCGTGGCGCCCACGCAAAACATACGCAGGTAAAACATACGCAGGTAAAGCATACGAATGATCGGTCGCATCACGATCTCCTCCCGCGCTCGGGGCCGAACCCGCGCGGCCGGACCCGCATGCCGGGCGCGCCGGGAAGGCCGCGCTCGGGCGGATCACCTGCCAGGGCGTGGTGGCTCGGTTGCGATTGCTCCCGCTCTTCCGTCGCCGACGGCGGGGAGAAGAGATCGCGCGGGAAGGACCGTGAAGAGTCGCGCGCCTGCGGGGCTTCATGCCGCCACCATTCGTCGAAACGGGGAGGCGGCTCCGGTGGGCGCCGCTCGACGATTTCCGCGCCGACGTCACCGCCGCGGGCGCGCGTCCGCCCGCGCTCGTCGAGTCCGCCCTCCCGCGGCCGAGATTCCGGGACCGGCCGGGCCGCAGCTGGCGCCAGGCGGGGCCGCGAATGCGTCGCTTCGGCGTGGAGGCCGAGCGCCCGGAGCTCGAGGCCGGGGTCGTGCGGCGCTCGCCTCGCCACCACCGCTCGCGCGAGGACGTCTTCTGGCGGGCGCCGGCCGCTGCCGCTCCGAGGTGAGAGGCCGGCGGCGGTCGGCCGGGCAAAGTGGTCATGCGCGACTCGGTGCATCTCGTGAACCCGGTCGGGGGAGGCGCGCCGGTAGTCGCGATCGCCGCGGGCGAAGCGGTCGGCGCGCGTTTCGACGACGGCGCCTCCGACGCGGCTGTTGACGAAGGTCACGTTCCGCTCGACGATGATCCTTTCCCTCACGATCCTCTCGTTCACGATGCGGGGCCCGCCCCATCCGCCCCACCAGGCGACGTCCACGAACCCGGGGGGTCCCCACCACGGAAAGAGCGGCTCGCCCCAGCCGAGCGCCACCCAGTCGAGATCGGTACCGTCGCCGATCCAACCGACGGTCGCCGGCGCGTAGACGGGCGCCGCGACGATCGGGCCGGGTGCCCAGCCCCAGCGGCTGCCGGCGTACACCCAGCGCCCGTGATGGAACGGCGCCCAACCCCAGGGCCTGTCGTCGACCCAGGTCCATTGGTAGGCCGGGTCGTAGATCCACTCTCCAGTCGTGTACGGAGCCCAGCCCGGCGCTTCTTCGATCGGGAACCACACGGGTCCGTAGTCGGCGAGCGTCCGCCAGCGGCCGGCCTGATCCAGATCCGCCGCGCCGTAGATGCCCGGTCCGAGGTATCGCGCGCTCAGGGAATCCATCAGCCGATCGGTCCGCGCGTAGTTCCAGCGGTCCCAGCCGTCCGGCTCGGGCGCGGCATAGGTGTCGACCGCCGAGCTCTCGGTGCCGGCGATCGTGACCTCCTCGCTCGCGCTCACCGGAGTCGCGCGGCCGCCGGCCGGGACGGCCGTCGCCGTGCCTCCGCGCCGGGTGATCAGGGTCGACGCATCCGCGTCCACGTTCACCCGGTAGTATCCGGGGCGGTCGACAGTGAACGCGGCGCTCGGCGTATCGAGCTCGATCGTTTGCCCGGGCGCGAGCTCGCGGAGATCGAGCGACGCCTCGCCGGCCGTGAGCTCGAGCTGGACGGTGTCGCTGTCGAGGCTCGTCAGCGCGAGCGTCGTCGACGGACCCGCGCGCAGGAAGGCGCGCGGCCCGACCTGCACTTCGACGTTCGCGGCTTCGGCGGTGGAGAGGTAGTCGCCCGCGGCGAGCGGCGTGTTCGTGCGCGCCTTGACCCAGTCCCCGCCCGGCCGCCAGAACGAGACCTCGCCGTCGAGGAGGCTGAGTCGCGGTGGCGGCCGTTCGGGCGAAGCCGCGACTGCGGCTCGTGGTAGCAATGCTGCGGTGAAAAGCAGCGCGGCAATCCATTGATGCTTCGGGTGATGCTTCGGGCGATGCTTCAGGCGATGCTTCGGGCGATATCTCACGGGCACCTCCAAATGGCTGGCGGATCGTTCACCCGATCTCTTTGCGATCGGGATGCCAGTGCGCGGTCCGGCGGAAATCCGGCGCCAAGACTCCGATCTCGTTGCAGATCGGGAATGGGGCCGCGCACCGCGCGGGCAATCGGCGGGTGCCGACGGTGACGGCCGCTGGGCACGGCTGCCGGCATACCGGCAGCTCCTGCGCGAGTCTCGCTACGGCGCGGTGGGTACTGACGGATCGTCGACGACGACGATCGGCTCCCGCTCAGTAACGATTCGGCGCAGTCGAAACTGCCGCGGGCAGACTGAACGAGAACGTGGCGCCCGGCGCCTGATTCGGTTCCACCCACAATCGGCCGCCGTGCAGCTCGATGATCGAGCGGCTGATCGCCAACCCCATGCCCATGCCGTGCGGCTTGGTCGTGTAGAACGCCTCGAAGAGCCGCCCCATCTCTGCGGTGTCCAAGCCGATGCCACGGTCCTGCACACTGATCGTGGCCGCAAGGCTTCCGTCCTGTACGTCCTGGCGCCCGCGAATCACCAGAAGACGCTCTTGCTCGTGCACGGTGCCCATCGCATCCATTCCGTTCACCACCAGATTCAGCAACACCTGCTGGAGCTGCACGCGATCTCCCGACACGGCCGGAAGGTCCGGGGCGACTTCCGTGCGAATGGCGACGCGACGTGCTGCCGCCTCGGTCGCTACCACGGCGACGACGTCTCGCACGACATCCTCGAGCCCGAGCGTGACCTTCTCCGACGGGGACCTCGTCGCCAGGGCGCGGACGCGCTGGATGATGGCGCTCGCGCGCTCGGCATCGCCGACGATGTCACCCAGAGCGTCCCGTACTTCATCCAGGTCGTCAGGACCGCTCGGCAACAGGCCGAGACAAGCGTTGGCGTTGTTGACGATGGCCGCCAGCGGCTGGTTGACCTCGTGGGCGAACGACGCGGTGACCTCGCCGAGCGTGGTCACCCGCGTGACGTGCGCCAGCTCTGCGTGGAGCGCCTTCTCGACCTGTTCCGCGCGCACCGCCGCGGTGACGTCGCTGCTGACGCCGCGGTAGCCGAGGAAGCGACCGTCGGCGTCGAACCCCGGCTTGCCGCTCGTGACCAAGTAAACCGCCGATCCGTCGGCGCCCGCGGTCCGGTAGCGAAACTGGCGAAACGGCTGATGCGCGTCCAGGGTCGCGCGATGAAGACGCCACTTCTCGGGCTCCTCCTCGACGTCGGTGGCGTAGTCCCACCGCCTCGCGCCGATCCGGCTGGTGGGCTCGATGCCGACCGCCGTGAGCTTCTCCGAGACCCGGGTGAATGAGTGATCCGGGCCGGTCTCCCAGAGCCAATCGGAGGCGATCTCGGCGTAGTCGCGGAAGCGTTGCTCGCTCCGCCGCAACGCTTCCGTAGCGCTTCGTTGTTTCGCGCTCAGGGATCCGACGAAGAAGGCGGCGAGCGCGAACACGATCACGCGCGGGATCTGGACGGGCTCCAGCGACAGCGAATGGATCGGAGGCACGAAGTAATATTGAAATGCGAGGA
>JAXDLK010000260.1:0-10171 GCA_034666665.1 Candidatus Binatota bacterium | reverse complement strand
CGCACGCGATCATGGGCGGTTTCGCCGGTGCTGGCGTCGCCAACGCCGGCTGGGATTCGCTCCGCTGGGACAAGCTCGGCGCGGCGATGGAGTTCATCGTCATCTCGCCGCTCCTCGGATTCTTGCTGGGCGGACTGCTGATGCTCGCGGTCGCGTGGCTGTTCCGCCGGTCCACTCCCGGAAAGGTCGACGCCTTGTTCCGCCGCGGACAGTTGTTCTCGGCAGCACTCTATTCTCTCGGTCACGGCGGCAACGACGCGCAGAAGACCATGGGCGTGATCGTCGCCGTGCTGGTGGCTGCGGGCTCGCTCCGCCCGGACACGCAGCTCAGCGTCCTGGACCTGAAGACCGCGTGGATCATCTTCTCGTGCCACGCCGCGATGGCGATCGGAACGGCGTTCGGCGGTTGGCGCATCGTCAAGACGATGGGCATGCGGATCGCGAAGCTCAGACCCTACGGCGGCTTCTGTGCCGAGACCGCGGGCGCCGCGACCCTGTTCCTGGCGACCCACTTCGGCATCCCGGTCTCGACGACGCACACGATCACCGGCGCGATCATCGGCGTGGGGTCTTCGACCAGGCTGTCCGCGGTCCGCTGGGGCGTCGCCTTCGGAATCGTGGTGGCATGGGTGTTGACGATTCCGGCAGCGGGGTTGATCGCGGCGCTCACGGTGCGGCTCTTCAAATTGCTGCTCGTGATCCCCTGACGTCGACCGCGGCCGCGCGTTCGCCCGAGCCGCGTCTCCCGTGCGGAACGAGCAAGGACGCCGGCGAGGAGAATCTCCGCGACCTCGCCGCCGCACGCCCCAGTCGTCAGGCCTCTCCGCGCGGCAACGTCAGGCGCACGGTGGTTCCCACGTCGACGCGGCTCTCGATCGCCATCGTCCCCCCGTGTGCCTGGACGATGTGCTTCACGATCGCGAGACCGAGGCCGGTGCCGCCGAGCTCGCGCGATCGAGCACGGTCGACGCGGAAGAACCGCTCCGTCAGGCGCGGGATGTCCTTTTCGGGAATGCCGATGCCACCGTCGACGACCTCGAGCTCGACGGCCCCGCCGCCGTCGCCATTCCCGAGGCGGCGCGCTCGCACGGACACCCTGGCGTCGGGCGGGCTGTACTTGATCGCGTTGTCGACGAGGTTGATCACCACCTGCTCGATCCGGTCCCGATCGGCATGGATCGGCGGCAGGTCGGGCGAGAGATCGGTGCGCAGCTGGATGTGATGTCTGTCGGCCTTGGCGCGCACCACCTCGAAGGCTGCATCGACGGCTTCGGCGATCGACAGCGACTCGGGGTGGAGAGCTGCCCGGCCGAGCTCCAGGTCGGAAAGCGTGAGCAGATCGTCGATCAGACGCGACAGGCGCTCGGAGTGGCGCTCGATCACCTGCACGAACGAGCGTGCCCTCGTCGGCTCGTCGAGCGCGCCGGTCAGGAGCGTCTCGGCATAGCCGCGGATCGCCGTCAGCGGGGTTCGGAGCTCGTGAGAGACGTTCGCGACGAAGTCCGCGCGCACCGCCTCGAGCTGGCGCAGCCGGGTGACGTCGTGCAGCACCAGGATCGCCCCGTGGCGGCCGTCAGGCTCGACGAGCCGAGCGGCACTCACCCACAGCACACGCCTCTGGCCGCTCTCGATCACGATCTCCCGAGGCGACGGCTGCTCCGTGCTGCCGAGCAGCTCGTCGACGAGACCGACGACGTCGGGCTTGCGGCAGAGCGCGGAGAGCCGCGCACCGAGGAACTCGCCGACCGACGGGATGCCGAGCTGGACCGCGGCCGCCGCGTTGCAGAGCACGATCCGTCCGTCGACTCCGAGCACGACCACGCCGTCCACCATGTTGCGGAGAACGGCTTCCAGGCGCCCGCGTTCCGCTTCGGCGCGCGCGAGCTGCGACCGGAGCTGGCGATCCATCCCGGCGACGCGCCGCTCGAGGGCGTCGATCGGGTCGTCGCCCGCGAGCGGCGCGGGTTCCGAATCGGCCGCCAGCGGCCAGGTACGCGTCTCGATGGCCCGCAGTCGCCGCTCGAAGAGAGCGCCGAGCAGGGCAGCGAGCCCCCCGCCGAGGAGCGACGACACCAGGTAGGCGTTGAATTTCGCGGCGCGCGATTCGCCGGCGAGCGCGAGCAAGAAGAAGACGGTCAGGCTGGCGGCGACGGGAACGAAGAACGCGACGAAGAGGCGCCGCACGCTCACGCTTTCGCGGTCCTTCGCGCCCCGGAGCGCGGGCGCTCGGCGCCCGCCGGGACCACGAGCGCGTCGGGCTTGAATTTGTAGCCGACGCCGCGCACCGTGAGGATCAGCTCCGGGTTCGCGTCGTCGCGCTCGATCCGTTCGCGCAGCCGGCGGACATGGACGTCGACGGTGCGCGGCTCGACGTAGGTGTCCTGCCCCCAGACGAGGTCGAGGATCTCCGGACGCGTGAAGACGCGGTCCGGGTACTGCAGGAAGAACTTCAGCAGCTCGAACTCGCGGAGGGAGAGAGCGATCGGCTTGCCCTCGAGGAAGACCTCGTAGGTGTCGAGGTCGACGCGCAGCCGCCCGCGCTCGTAGATCTCGCGCGGGCGGTCCGATTCCACGCCGTAGGCCCGCCGCAGCACGGCGCGGACCCGGGCCACGAGCTCGCGCGGACTGAACGGCTTGGTCACGTAGTCGTCGGCGCCCATCTCGAGCCCGAGAACTTTGTCCGTCTCGGTGGCCCGAGCGGTCAGCATCAGGATCGGAATGCGCGCGGTGCTCTCCGTCGAGCGCAGCGCGCGGCAGACTTCGAGCCCGTTCATCCCGGGGAGCATCAGGTCGAGCACGACCAGCGCGGGCCGCTCTCGGCGTGCGATCGCCATGCCGATCTCGCCGTCCGCGGCATCGAGCACCGCGAGGCCGTCCTGCTCGAGGTTGTAGCGGACGAGATCGCGGATGTCCGCTTCGTCTTCGACAACTAGGATCGTCCGCTTCACGTCGGCCATCAGCTGCCGTTCGTCGGCGGCAGCTTCTGCGCGTGCCGGATCATCTTGCCGTTGACCATGAAGATCACCATTTCGGCGATGTTCGTCGCGTGATCCGCGATGCGCTCGAGGTATTTCGCGACGAACAGGATACGGGTGGCACGGGTGATCGTCCGCGGGTTCTCCGCCATGTAGGAGAGGAGCTCGCGGAAGATCTGCTCGTAGAGCGCGTCGACGACGTCGTCCTCGAGACACACGTTCGAAGCGAGCTGGGTGTCCCGACGAACGAACGCGTCGAGGCTCTCCCGCACCATCGTCGTTGCTTCGGCGGCCAGCCGCGGCACGTCGATGTACGGCTTCAGCTGCGGCTCCTCGTTCAGCTCCAGCGCTCGCTCGCAGACGTTGACCGCCTGGTCGCCGATGCGTTCCAGGTCGGTGGTGATCTTCAGGCCCGTGGTGATGAAGCGGAGATCTCCGGCCGCCGGTTGATGGAGTGCGAGGAGCTTCAAACAGAGCTCGTCGATCGCGATGTCGAGCTGGTTGACCTCGCGATCGCCGGCGATGACCTCGCGGGCCTGCTCCGAGTCCCGCTCGACGAGCGAATCGATGGCGCGCGAGATCTGCGCCTCCACGAGCCCGCCCATCCTGAGGATGAGCTCCTGGAGGTTTTGCAGCTCGAGCTCGAAGTGACGATCGGTGTGCTCCGGCATGGCGATGCTCCCCGACTCAGCCGAATCGGCCGGTGATGTAGTCCTCGGTCTCGCGCTTTTGCGGCGCCGTGAAGATGCGGTCCGTCTCGGCGACTTCGATCAAGCGGCCGAGGTAGAGAAATGCGGTCAGATCGGACACGCGAGCCGCCTGCTGCATGTTGTGCGTGACGATGACGATCGTGTAGCGGCTGCGAAGCTCGTGGATCAAGGACTCGATCTTCGCGGTCGCGATCGGGTCGAGTGCCGAGCATGGCTCGTCCATCAGCACGACCTCGGGCTCGACGGCGACCGCACGCGCGATGCAGAGACGCTGCTGCTGGCCCCCCGACAAGGAGAGTGCACTATCGCCGAGGCGGTCCCGCACCTCGTCCCAGAGCGCAGCCGCGACCAGGCTCCGCTCGACGGCCTCGTCGAGCACCGCCTTGCGCCTGACCCCGCCGATGCGAAGGCCGTAGGCGACGTTCTCGTAGATCGACTTCGGGAACGGGTTCGACTTCTGGAAGACCATGCCGACGCGCCGCCGGAGTGCGACGACGTCGGTGCGCGAGTCGTAGACGTCGGTGTCGCCGAGGTAGATCGAGCCCGCGACGCTGACGCCGTCGACCAGATCGTTCATGCGATTCAAGCAGCGGATCAGGGTCGACTTGCCGCAGCCCGATGGTCCGATGAAGGCGGTGACGCGATGCTTGGCGATGTCGAGATCGATCTTCGAGAGCGCCACCTTGTCGCCGTAGCGGAGCGTGAGATCGCGGATGCGGATCAGGGTTTCCGGCGTGGTCGCCGGCACCGGCGAGGCCTCGCCGACTTGCCTTCCTCGGGCCGGGACCTCCGGCGTGCGCATCGGCTGCGAAAGGCTCCTTTCGGTGGTTGCCGTTTCCATTGGGGATCCCTTCGGCCTCACACGGCCGACACGGTGAGGCGCCTCTTCAGGCGGTTGCGGAGCACGATCGCCGTCAGGTTGAGGGCGAGCACGATCAGCAGCAGCAGCAAGGTCGTGTTGTAGACCATCGGACGGGCGGCATCGACGTTCGGCGACTGGAAACCGACGTCGTAGATGTGGAAGCCGAGGTGCATGAATTTCCGGTCGAGATGGAGAAACGGGGCGAAGCCGTCGAGCGGGAGCGCCGGCGCCAACTTGACCACGCCGGTCAGCATCAGCGGCGCGACCTCCCCCGCCGCGCGCGCCATCGCCAGGATCAGCCCCGTGAGGATCGACGGCAGCACGGCAGGAAGCACGACTCGCCACATGGTCTCGAACTTGGTGGCGCCGAGCGCGAGCGACGCCTCGCGCGCGCCGCGCGGCACCGCCGCGAGCCCTTCCTCGGTGGCGACGATCACGACCGGGACCGTCAGCAGCGCGAGCGTGAGTGATGCCCAGAGAATTCCGCCCGTGCCGAACGTGGGCGTGGGCAGCGCGTCGGCGTAGAAGAAGCGGTCGATGCTTCCGCCGATCGTGTAAATGAAGAAGCCGACGCCGAAGACGCCGAAGACGATCGACGGGACGCCTGCCAGGTTGTTCACCGCGATCCGGACGGCGCTGACGAACGCGCCCTGCCGCGCATACTCGCGCAGGTAGAACGCGGCGAGGACCCCGAGCGGGACGACCAAGATGCTCATCACCACCACCATCATGACGGTACCGAAGATCGCCGGGAACACGCCGCCCTCGGTGTTCGACTCGCGCGGATTCGCGGAGACGAACTCCCAGACCTTCGACAGGTAGACGGCGAGTTTCTCGCCGATGTCCATCTCGTTCGGGCGCTCCGCCCGCACGATCTGCTCCAGGGGCACGACCCTTTCCCCCGCCCCCGCCACGGCGAGGATGGCGGCGCCGGTGAGGCGCGCCCGCAGGAGCGCGAGCCGCGCCAGCTCCTGATCGTACGCGGCCTGGAGCTCGCGCGCGCGATCCTCGAGCACCCGCACCTTCTCCGGGTCGAGGACGTTCCGTCGCTGGAGTCCGCGCAGCTGGACTCGGATCCGCTCCTGCTCGTAGCTGATGGCACCGATCGTTCCGGTCTCGACGTCGCGGATCTCCTGAGTGAGCCGCGTGGTCTCGGGCAGCCGGGAGTGAAGTGCCCGCCACGCGTCGGCGCCGCGCGCCACCGTCTCGTCGCCTTCCTTGACTGCGGTCACGAACCCGTACGCGTTGCCCCACTCTCGCCGCTCGATGACCACGGCGTCCGCGGGCTGCCGCTGCCGGACGACGTCGTCCTCGTCGATCCACAGGAAGTCGGCGCCGTAGGCGTCACGGTTTCCCTGTTTCACTTGCACGCGGTAGCGCACACGCTCACCGACCGCCGCGCCGGGGTCCGGAATCGCCTGGCGCTCGACGATCTCGCCGAGCACGACGCGGCCACTGCGGAGCCCGAGCTCGACGAGGTCGCCCGGCCAGAAGTATCCGAAGCCGTTGCGCAGCACGAGGCCGATCAGCCCGGCGACCATCAGCAAGCTCAGGGCGAGCGCACCGCCGGAGAGCCAGACGAACGGATCGCCGCTCTTCCACAGGCTCTTCACAGGCTGCGGTACCTCTCGCGGAGCCGGAGCCGCACGAGCTCGGCGACGGTATTCACCGCGAACGTCATCACGAAGAGGATCAGCGCGGCGAGGAAGAGTACGCGGAAGAGGGTGCCGCCCTCCGGTGCCTCCGGAAGCTCGACGGCGATGTTCGCCGACAGTGCACGGAAGCCGTTGAAGATCGAGGGATCCATCACCGGAGTGTTGCCGGTGGCCATCAAGACGATCATGGTCTCACCGACGGCGCGGCCAAAGCCGATCATCACCGCGGAGAAGATCCCGGGACTGGCGCTCGGCAGAATCACGCGGACCGCCGTCTGCCAACGAGTGGCGCCGAGAGCGAGGGAGCCGGCCGTCAGATGCGGCGGCACGTTTGCCAACGAATCCTCGGCGATCGTGAAGATGATCGGGATCACGGCGAAGCCCATGGCGAGACCGACGACCAGCGAGTTCCGCTGATCGTAGGTCAGCCCGAGCGTGCTCGCGAGCCAGGTACGATAGTCGCCCCCGAGCAACCACGTCTCGACGCCTCGGCCGAGCTCGATCGCCAGCCAGCCGCCGAGTACCACGATCGGGATCAGCACGAAGATCTCCGTGCCGGCGCGAATCCGCAGCCGAAAACCGATCGGCAACGCCCGATAGGCGGCGAGAGCGAGCAGGATGAGCATCGCGACCGTCGGCGGCATGAGGAAGATTCCGGGAACGATCGGCTCGACCGTCGGAGCGAGCCAGAGACCGGCGATGAAGCCGAGGACGACCGTCGGCAACGCGGCCATCACCTCGACCGTCGGCTTGACGACCGCCTTGAGCGTCGGGTGCATGAACTGCGAGGCGTACAGCGCCGAGAGAAGCGCGATCGGAATCGCGAAGACCAACGCGTAGAATGTTCCCTTCAGCGTTCCGTAGATCAGCGGCGTCAGGCCGAGCTTTGCCTCGAAGTCGTCGGTACCGCCGGTCGATTGCCAGACGTGAGCGGGACCCGGATAGCCCTCGTACCAGACCTTGCCGAAGAGCGCCCCCCAGCTCACCTCCGGATGGGGCGCGTGGATCTCCCAAGAGAGCAGCCGGCCGGACGCGGAGCACGCAAGGAGACCATTGCTCTTCGGTGCGAGCTCGAGCGCTCGGAGATCGGGTTCGCCCGCGTCGACGGCCGCCAGGGTGGCTCCCGTCGTACCGTAGTGGAAGCGGAGCGATCCGTCGGTGGCTCCCGTCCAAAAACCCTTGTTGCGGAGCGATGCGGTGAACAGACGGACCGGAGCGGCATGACCCTCGAACTCGTGGATACGGACGGGACCGAAGCGACCATCGCCGGTGTCGAGCAACTGCCAGGAGGCGACGCCACCCTTCTCGTCTCCCACCACGAACGTCCAATCGCCGATGAGAAGGCCGAGCGACGTGATCGACGCCGGAGACGCCTGGACGATCGCGCCGACCGCCGGTTCGCTGCCGCGCAGATTCACCCACGCGACCTCGCCGGCGTCGGTGCCGACGAGCACGGAGTCGCCCCGCCGGTCTGCGGCGAGGGACGTGATCGATCCGCGCGTCGCGAGGGTGATCGCCGCTCGATGCTCGCTCCGCTCGCCGGAGCCGATCAGTGCCGGGGTGATGGTGGCGCGCACGATCGCGAGCTCGCGCGGACCCACCGTGGCGGCCGTCACCGACCCGTCCTCGAGCGCGGCGTACGCGATCCGCGTGAGCGCCCGCCCCGCGGCATCGATCACGACCGGCGCGGAAACGCGGAGCGCCGGCACCACCACGCGCGTGCCGGATTCGCGCTCGACGTCGAACCCGAGCGTCACGGGAATCGCCCGTCCGTCGGAAAGAGCGAGAACGCCTTCTTCCCGGCCGAGGCGCGACACCGCGGTCACCGTGGCGCCGCCGAGATCCACGCCCGGCGCCGCGACTCTCCCGCCGGTAGCGAGCGAGACGTACTCGATTCCCGACCCGGTCACGACCGCCGCGACTTCGCGGTAATCGTCGGCGACGACGGCCATCGCGCGGGAGGCGGCAGGAGCCGGGACCGCAGGCAGGGACGCGATCCGTGGCGGGAGGAACAACGGATAGGCTTCGGAGCCGGTCACCAGCAGGATCGCGAGGATCGCCACCACCACGACGATCCCGCCGGTGGAGACCACCAGGCGAGCGACATGGTCGACGGCACGGCGGCGCGCGAATCGGCTACTCCAAACGGTCGCCGGCGGCGACGTCGGCGAAACCTCGACGTCGCCGAGTGCACCGGCCGCGTGATCGCTCATCGGCGCATCAGCCGAGCTTCTTCCGCTCCTCTTGGTCGATCGACGCCGGTAGCGGGTAGTACCCGTCCTTCACTACCGCCTCCTGTCCCTCCTTCGACAGCACGAGCTTCAGGAACTCTCCGACCAGAGGATCGATCGCCTCGCTCGAAGGCTTGTTCACGTAAATGTAGAGAAAACGCGCGAGGGGATATTTCCCCGAGTACGCGTTCGCCGCCGAGGCCTCCTCGCACTCCCCGCCCTTCTTCGTCGCGAGCTGGACGGCGCGAACGCCGGGGGTCACGTAACCGACGCCGCTGTAACCGGCGCCGTAGCGGTCGACCGTCACGCCCTGGACGACGGACGCGGACCCGGGCTGCTCCTTCACCGAGTCCTTGTAGTCGCCGTTCTGGAGCGTGTGCTCCTTGAAGAACCCGTACGTTCCCGACGCGGAGTTGCGGCCGTAGAGACTGATCGGCCGGTCCTTCCAGTCGCCGGCGAGCCCGAGGTCCCCCCAGGTCTCGACCTCGGGATGGCCGCGCCGACGCGACTTCGAGAACATCGCGTCCACCTCTTCGAGGCTCAGGCACTTGATCGGGTTGTCCTTGTTGACGAACACCGCGAGCGCGTCGACCGCCGCCTTCACCTGCGTCGGCTGATAGCCGTACTTCCGCTCGAACTCGTCGACCTCGGTGTTCTTCATCGCCCGCGACATCGGCCCGAGCTGTGCGGTTCCGGAGATCAACGCGGGCGGCGCGGTGCTCGATCCCTTTCCTTCCACCTGGACCTTCACGTTCGGATAGAATTTTCCGAACTTCTCGGCCCAGAACGTCATCAGGTTGTTCAGCGTGTCCGAGCCGACGCTCGAGAGACTGCCGGAGACCCCGCTCACCTGCGAATACGGCGGGATGCTGGGATCCACCTCGGGAACCGAAGCGTCCCCCCAGGTACGGCCTACGGCCGTGAGGGTGATGGTCACCGCTGCGGCAACCCAGGCGTGCGTGGACTTCATGAAACGACCTCCTGCCGAATGCTACGGCATGATTGTTACGAGTTCGTGAACGCGAGTTGACGTGTGGATTTCGCGGCCGTCAGAACTTCGCGATCAGATCCACCTGCCAGCGGTAGTCCGTCTCCTTGCTGCGACCCTCGACGTCGACGATCGGATCCACGATCCATGCCGTGCTCGTGAGAGTGAGGTTCTTCAGCGGCACGTAGTTCAGCTGCAGGATGTGTCCCTCGCCGTTCGTGCCGCCGTCCCGCGCGTAATCGCTGTCGCTGAAGGCGGAGACCACGGCGTCGGTTTCCAGGTGCTGCCAGGCGTAGCTGAAGTTCACGTCGCCGGGGTCCTTCTTCCCGCCGATCCCGGCGCCGATCTGGTACCCGGTGTCTTCGCTGACGTTCGCGTCCGTGTTGTTCACGTAGTCGGCCCACGCCTGCAGCGGCCAGCGCGGCTTGCCCGTCGCGATGCTGACGTCGCCGTTGACGTTCACCAGGTTGAAGTCGCTGACGAAGCCGAGCACGGTGATCGGGTTGTCGTCGGCGTCGGTGCCGAGCTTCGTGGGATCGATCCTCCTGCCTCCGATCCGCGACCCGTCCGAGAGCGCGACCGTGTTCGTGATGCTGAGCTGATCGTTGGTCGTACGTGCACGCGCGATCGCTCCCGCCCGCTTCACCAGGAAGTCCGCGGCGCCGACGTTCACGAAGACACCGTCCATGGGCACCAGGTTGGCGACTCCCTGGAACGCGTACATCGCGCCCTCGCTGGTGTTCGCCTGCT
>JAXDLK010000259.1:0-21004 GCA_034666665.1 Candidatus Binatota bacterium | reverse complement strand
GTCCGCGGCGCGTCGCAGTCGTCGGGCGTCGAGGTCGAGAGCTTCAAGACCTACACGCCGGGCGACGACATCCGCCACGTCGACTGGATCGCGCTCGGCCGCCTCGACCAGCTCTTCACGCGACGTTTCGTTCCCGAGCGGGAAATCCCGCTGCACGTCCTCGTCGACGGCAGCGCGTCGATGGGCGTACCGCGCGCATCCTCGAAGTTCCGCTTCGCGATCCGGCTCGCCGTTTCGCTCGCCTACATGGCGATCAACCACAACGACTCGGTGCGGCTGGCGGTCTTCCGTCGCGTCGGCGAGGAGCTGGCGCTCGTGGAGACGCGTCGCTACCGTCACCGCGGCCGTTTCCCGGAGCTCGAGCCGATCCTCGCAGGCCTCGCGCCGAGCGGCGGCACGGCGCTGCTCGAAGGCGTGAACGCCTACCTCGAACGGAACCGGGAGGGCGGACTCGCCTTCGTGCTCTCGGATTTCCTGACCCCGGTCGCCGTCTACCAAGAAGCGCTGACGCGCCTGCGTGCCCGTCGTCTCGAGGTGAGGGTGGTCCACCTGGTCGGTCATGCGGAGCGGGAGCTCGGCGCGCTTCGCGGTCGCCTTCGCCTGCGCGACGTCGAGACCGGCACCAACAAGGACGTGGCGCTGACGGAGACCGAGCGGCGGCGTTACCGGCAGGCGTTCGAGAGTCGCATCGAGGAGATCCGCCGGTTCTGTCATGCCTACGGGATCGGTCACGCGCTCGCGGTCACCGAGGACGGCGTGGCGCACTTCCTCACCCGCACCCTCGCGGCGCAGGGCCTGATCGAGTTCCGCTGAGGCCGCCGCCCGCTCTCCCCAGCGGGTCCCGGTATCGGTAAGATCGTCGCCGGATGGGTTTTTCCTTCCCCCTAGGCCTCCTCGCCCTCGTCGCGCTCGCGGTATTGGTGTGGATTTATTTGCGAGAGCGCCGGCAGCGACCGATCGACGTCGCGAGCTTGCTGCTCTGGGAGCCGGTGCGCGAGGAGGTGAAGCGCGGGCGGTTCCGCCCCGACCTGCTCTTCTGGCTGCAGGCCCTTCTGCTGGCGGCGCTGGCGTTGGGTCTCGCCGAGCCTTATCGCGTCGAGGAGTCGGCTGCGGTCTCGAATGCACGGACAGCGCTGGTATTCGACGTCTCGACGAGTATGCAGGCGGCGGAGGGTGGGGCCCGCCGGTTCGACCTCGCGCGCGACGAAGCACGCGAGGTGCTCGCCGCGCTGGAGCCGAACGCGGAGGTGATGGCGGTCGCGGTCGGTTCGCGCGCCCGGGTGATCGCGCCCCTGACGCGCGATCGCGGCGCGGTCGCTGCCGCGATCGAAACCCTCGAGCCGACGGGCGGGCTCAGCCGGCTCGCCTTCGGCGTACAGCTCGCTCGCGCCGCGCGCGAGCCGGGAAGCCCGTTCGAGATCGACGTCTTCACGGACCTGCCCGAGAGCGAGTCGGCGATTCCGCTCGAACCCGGCGAGCGCTTGCGCTACTTCCGCGTCGGGACGAGTGATCGCAACGTCGCAGTCACGGCGCTCCGCGTGTATCAGAACCCGTTCGAGGAGGGCGGCGGCGCGCGCGCCTATGCGCTCGTGCGAAACTTCTCGGCGAGCTCGCAGCACGCGGATCTCGGAGTGACGCTCGGCGGTCGTCCGCTGCTCTCCGACTCGCTCGATCTCGGTGCGCGCGAGACGCGGGTCGTCCCCATCCGGTCGCTGCCGGCGGCCGGGCGCCTCGAAGCTCGCCTGAACGTCGGCGACGCGCTCGAGGCAGACGATCGGGCGATCGCCTTCGTGCGGCCTTTCCGACCGCTCCGGGTGCTCGCGGTGACGCGTGACCCCGAGCTGGCGTTCGACCTCCGCGCCTTGAACGAGGCGGTGCCCGCCTTTCGCTTGCGGCTGGTCGCGGCCTCGGACCTGAGCCCCCAGGACATCGAGGCCGCGGACGTGGCGATCTACCACGGCTTCGTGCCGACCGGCGGAATCCAGTCCGCGAGCCTCTTCGTCTATCCGCCGGCGGACGGTCCGCTCTTTCCGTCGGAGCGCGAGGTGGTCGACGCCCGCATCCTCGACTGGAACGATCGCCATCCGCTGTTCGAGAACTTGCGCTACGTGGAGGCGCTGCCGCTGAAGCATGCGCGCCAGATCGCGCTTCCCGAGTGGGGGCACCCGCTGATCACCTCGCAGGCGGGTGGTACGGAGTTCCCCCTGGCGTTTGCGGGCGAGGTCGATGGTCGCCGCGTGATGGTCTTCGCGTTCGACCTCTCCGGACATTCGATTCGCGAGAGCGAGAACCTCAGCGTGCTCCTGTTGCTGCTGAACGCGATCCGCTGGCTCGTGCCTCCCGATCCGGCGCTGCCCGTCCAGGTGGACGTCGGCCAGAGCTATCGCGAGACGTTGCCGGAGGCGGTGCCCGTGCGGGTCAGCCAGCCCAACGGCGACACGGTACCGAGACCGGCGACCCGCCGCATCGAGGTGGCGATCGATCAACCGGGAGAGTACGAGATCTCCCTCGACGGTACGCGACGCGCCATTTACGCGAACCTGTTCGATGCCGACGAATCCGACATCGGACGTCCCGAGGGACCTACCGAGGTCGTTCACGAGAGCAACGCGGGAGAAGCGAAGGCGCCCCAACGCGCGCGTGTCCTGCACCCCTTCGGGAGTTGGATGTATGCCGCTGCGCTCGCCGTCCTGGTTCTCGAATGGCTGGTGGCCGGCCTGAGGAAGGACGCCGATGAGGCTTGAGGTGCTCGCCGGAGATCCGCACCTCGTGCTGCAGTTCCCGCGAACGCTGCAGCTGCTGGTGCTCTCGGCGCTGCTGCTCGTGCCGCTGCTGCGGGCGCGCGGCCGGGGTGCCGGCGGACTGGTGGGGCTCCTGCTTCGCGCCGGCGCCCTGGTGCTCGTTGTGCTCTCGCTCGCCGGACTGGCGGTCGAGCGCACCGAATCGACCGATCGGCTCTGCGTGGTGGTCGCGGCGGACCTGTCTGAAAGCGTCGGGGCCGACGGTGCCCGGACGGCGGCGTCGCTGGTGCGGGCGATCCGTTCCGAGCTCTTGCCGGAGGACCGGCTGGGCGCAGTCGCGTTCGGACGCGAAGCGCGGGTGATCCAATGGCCCGCGCCGGCGGCGATCGCCCCTGTGTTCGACGCCGCGACCGTCGACGGATCCGGCACCCGGCTCGCGGCCGGAATCGAGGCGGCGCTGCCGCTCTGTCCGGAGGACACCGAGCGCAAGGTCGTGCTGGTCACCGACGGCAACGAGACGCTCGGCGATTCGCGGCGCGCCGCGAACCTCGCGCGCGAGCTCGGGGTGCAGCTGTTCGCCGTGGTGCCGGCGGTCGGCGGTGACGAGGCGAAGATCTCCTTCGAGAAGCTGGTGGTGCCGCCCGTGGTACGGGAGGGCTCGGTCTTTCCCGTTCGCGTGATCGTCCGCAGCTCGCTCGCGTCGCCTTCGGCGGGAGAGCTCGATCTCCGCATCGACGGCGTCGCCAGGGTCCACGAGAGCGTCCGCTTCGATCCCGGCCTGAACGTGTTCGAGGTGCCGCTCGAGCTGGCGGAACGCGGCTCGGTGCGCCTCGGGGCCGCGGTGTCCGCGACCGGTGGCAGCGGAGGCATGGGCCGCGATGCCTCGCTCACGGTTTCGGGGCCGATCCGGGCGCTGATCGTCACCGAGGTCGAGGATCCGCCGCTCGCTCGGGCTCTCCGCCTGAAGAACGTCGACGTCGAGACGGTGCTCCCGAAAGAGCTGCCGCCGCTCGAGCAGCTCCTCCAGTATCACTGCGTGATTCTCGACGACGTTCCGCGCCGGGCGCTCGACGGCGATGCGCTCGCAGCGCTCGAATCGTACGTGCGTGATTTCGGCGGGGGCTTCGTGTTCGCCGGCGGGCCGCGGAGCTTCGGCGACAAGGGCTATCGCCAGTCCGCGGTGGAGCGTGCTCTGCCGGTATCGCTCGTCCCGCAGAAGCCGAAGTCGCCGGAACGCGCCGCCATGGGCGTCTTCCTGCTCGTCGATCGCTCGAACAGCATGCTCTACAACAGCCGCCGCCGTGACACGCGCGACGGCGAGAAGATGCGCTACGCGAAGCAGGCGGCGCGTGCGCTGATCTCCCAGCTCCGCGACCAGGACTACGTGGGTGTGGTCGCCTTCGACTCCGACCCCTACGTGCTCGGCGGCCTTCGTCCGCTGTCGGAAGATCGCGAAGAGCTCCTCGATCGCATCGAGCGGCTGCTTCCCGGCGGCGGCACCGACTTCAAGGAAGCTCTGGAGATCGCGGGGTCCCAGCTCACCGCCAGCGGGCTCAAGGTGCGCCACGTCATCCTGCTGACCGACGGAGACACGAACCGCGGAGCAGGGGACCACTTTCCGTTGATCGAAGCGCTCGCGAAGCTCGGCATCAGCGTGACGACGATCCGGATCGGGGACGACGACGTGAACCTCGAGCTCCTGAAGCAGATCTCGCAGCAGACCGGAGGACGCTTCTACCACGTCGAGGATCTGAGCCAGTTGCCGCAGCTTCTCATCCGCGACACGCAGCAAGCCGGGGGAGAGGAGCGTGAGAAGACCGCCGAAGCCGCTGCGCCGCCGCCGTCTGCCGTGCCGGAAGGAGGCGTGCGGCCGCGGATCGGCTCGGGTGGCCCGATCGCGCGAGGATTCGACGGCGCAGAGTTTCCCCCGGTCGAGGACATCGTCGAGACCAGACCCAAGCCGGACGCCGACGTCGTCCTGTGGCTCCCGCGCGGAGAGGACAGGGTGCCGCTGCTCGCCAGCTGGCAGTACGGCCTCGGACGCGTGGCCGCGTTTTCTCTCGATCCGGCGAGCGGCGCGAGCGCGCAGTGGGTCGGCTGGGCGGGATTCGCGAAGCTGTGGTCGCAGCTCGTCCGCTGGGCGATCCGCGAAGAGACACCCTGGGATACGCGGCAGACGGTGCGAGCGGAGGGCGACGGTCTCGTGCTAGAGGTGCAGACGTTCGACGACTCCGACCAATCGGACTTGGTTGCGGAGGTCTTCACCGGACCGGGCCAGTCGTTCGAGCTCGCTCTGACTCCGGTCGCGCCGCGGCTCTTCCGCGCCGCGTTGCCGCCATTACCGTCCGGCCGTTACCCGATGAACCTCTCGCAGCGGTCGGGTGAGAAGGTCGTGGCGCGAAAGAACGACGTGCTCGCGATCGAGGAGACCGTGGCGGGCGACGGCGGCAACGCGGCGGAGTTCGCACGCCGGCGGCCCGATCGCGAGCTGCTACGCGAGCTCACCGACGAGACCGGTGGAACGGTCGATCCCGCGGTCGCGCAGGTAGCGGCGCGGCGGGGCCGCACCCGGCCGGTGCAGGAGAGAATCGACTGGCTGCTGATCCCCTGTGCGATCGCGCTGGTGATCGGCGACGTGGCCATTCGGCGCCGGAATCCGGCTGCTTGACTCGCCGCACGAGAGGCCCCACGTTCCTCACATGCGCATCGTTCCCGTCCCCGTCCTGGCCGACAACTACGCGTATCTGGTGATTCCTGGATCCGGCCGAGCCGCCGTGGTCGATCCTTCCGAGGCGGCGCCGGTGCTGGAGGCCGCCCAGCGGGAAACCGTATCGCTGGGCGCGATCTGGAACACGCATCATCACTGGGATCACGTGGGTGGAAATCGGGACCTCCTGCGCGCAGTTCCCGGTCTCGAGGTCTGGGGCTACGGCGAGGATCGCTCGCGCATCCCCGGATTGACGCACCCGCTCGCCGACGGCCAGGAGCTCGACTTCGAGGGCACGCCGGTTCGCATCCTTTTCATCCCCGCGCACACCAGTGGCCACGTCGCGTACCATTTGCCATCCGAGCATGCGGTCTTCACGGGCGACACCCTCTTCGCCGGTGGTTGCGGGCGGCTGTTCGAGGGCAACGCGCCGATGATGGTGCGGTCACTCGGCCGGCTCGCCGAGCTGCCGGGGGAAACGCGCGTCTTCTGTGGACACGAATACACGGAAAAGAACCTGGGCTTCGCGCTCACCCTGGAGCCGAGCAACCGCGTCCTCGCGGAAAAGTACGACCGGGTGCGGGAGGTTCGCCGGCGCGGCGAGCCGACGGTGCCGTCGACGATCGGTGAGGAGCTGGCTACGAATCCGTTTCTCCGCTGGGACAGCCCTGAGATCCGGAAGTCGATTCAGCAGCGTTTTCCGGACACTTCTCCGGAGCCGAGCTCGGTGTTCGCCCGGATCCGCGAGCTCAAGGACAAGTTTTAGGCGAATAGTCCCACAGTCGCCCAAACCTCGGAATCACCGCGACCGTAATAACGGTTGCCAACCCCGTTTGGGGACAGTGGGGAGAATTCGCCTTCCCGCGCAGCGGCGGGCGCTTCGGTTTGAGGTTTTCCGTGTTGCAGTGGTTAGTATCGGAGGGAAGGGGAAATTCTCACAGAAGGGAGATTGTTCAAGTGAAGAGAATTCCCGGTATCAAGCCCCGTTTCACCCGTTGCACGATCGTTCGGCCGGACGGCAACGTCCTCCCGGCTTGGGAAATGTTCGTCGGCGAGCGGTCCTACGGTCGGTCGGATAGCAAGGAAGCGCTGCTCCGGTCGTGGGAAGCGCGGTTGGAGGAGGCGGAGAACGCTCGGCCATTCGTCTTTCGGCCGGCGAACAGGCTCCGTCGCAATACCGAGCGCGAGGCGTCACCGCCGCGTAACGAGCCAACCAGCCTTCGGACCGGCAACTCGAGTCGGCCCGGAGCGCCGAACAATCGCGCCAAAGCCGTCAGCTGAGCCCACCTTCAGGCGCTGACGTTCAACCTTCGGGCCGCCCCGGGTGTTTCCCGCGGGCGGCCCGAGTCGCTTCCGAGTCTTCCGAATCTCCCGCTGCGGCCTGATCCAGCAGCCTCGCGAACTCATCCGCCGCGACGTAGCCGACCATTCTTGCGTGCTCCGCCCCGTCGCGGTCGTAGAAGATCGTCGTCGGCACGCCGACCACCTTGTAGCGAGCGAGTAGTCGCTCGTTTGCGGCCGACATCTCGGTGACGTCCGCTTGTAGCATGACGAAGGACTTCGCCCGCGCCACCACTTCCGGAGCCACGAACGTCGTCCGCTCCATCTCGACGCACGGGAGACACCAGTCCGCGCGAAAATCGAGAACCGCGGGCGCCCCCGTCGAACGCGCCTGATCGAGCCCGCGTTCCGAGAAGCGCCTCCACACGATGTCGTCGGCTGCCGTCGAGGAAGGAATTGCCGTCCACAGCGACGCGCCGACGAGAGCGACACCGACCGCACGTTTGACCGCGGCGAAGCGCGGCATGCCCCCGCCGCTACGCTCGATGAACCCGAGATAGATTCCCGCGGCTGCGAGGAACACCGGCACCGTTCGTGCGACGATCTGGTCCGGAAGCAGCGGGCTCACGAAGTAGATCGCCATGCCGATCAGCAAGCAGCCCAAGAATCGCTCCACCCAGACCAACCATTCTCCGGAGCGGGGCAGGCCGGTGAGGGAACCTGCCGCCGCGGCGATCAGCACGTACGGTGCGCCGAGGCCGATCGCGAGCGTGAAGAAGAGAAGCAGGCCGAGCAGCGGATCGCCGCGGGAGCCGACGGTCATCAGCAGCCCGACGATGATCGGGCCCACGCAGGGCGCGGCGACCACCCCCATCGTCGATCCCATTGCCAGCGACCCGAGTACACCGGCGCCGGTGGAGCCGCCGGCCCTCTGCAGCAGCCAGCTCGGTGCCTGCATCGTGTAGAACCCGAAGCACGAGAGCGCGAGCACGATCATCAGGGCGGCCATCGCCACCAGCGTCGCCGGGTGGGTCAGCGCGGCGCCGAAGAGCCCCCCCGTCAGCGCGGCGACGACGCCGAGCACCGAGAACGTGATCGCGATGCCCAGAGCGTACACGGTCGCGAGCAGCAGCACTCGCGAGCGGCTGCCCTGCGCCTGGTGGCCGAAATACGCGATCGTCACCGAGATCAACGGGTAGACGCACGGGGTGAGGTTCAAGGCGAACCCCATGACCGCCACGAGGAGCAAGGTCAGCGGCAGTCCGCGCTCCTCGATCCAGCGATCGACGGGCGCGACGTTGCTGGCAATCGTTCGTCCCACCGGCGCGGCCGCCTCGCTGCGCACCGTCTGAACGACGAACGTGCGCGCCGTCGTGGTCGGACGGAGGCAGAGAGCGTCGCTGCAGGCTTGGTGGCGGAGGCGCGCCTCGAAGCGGACCGTCTTGCCGTCGAAGCCCGGCGGCGCGGTCAGCGACGCCCCGAAGACGACGGTCCCGGAGTAGAGACGGAGCTTCTCCGTGCCCGCGAATGCGAGCACGCGCTCTTCGGGCTTGGGATACCGGACCTCCCCGACCTGCCAGCCCTCCGGGGGCGCGATCGTCAGCTCGGTCGGCACCAGCAGCGCCTTTCCGGGATCGTGGGCGTTGATGTGCCAGCCCTTCGCGATCTCGGCGGCGACGTCGACCGAGATCGTGTTCCTCGGCTCCCCGATGCGAGCCCCTCGCACGCGAAGCGCGACGACCTCGCCCGGCACGGCCTCCGCCGCTGGCGACGGCGGCGCCGCGAGCGCAAGCGTCAGGCAGCTCAAGGCGAGGAGCGTACGAGCTAGCATTGAATCCGCTCGCCGGGGGACTCCGGCTGTCGGCTACCATAACGGCCGCGGCTGGCCGAGTCACGGGCGGCGTCGAGTCCGCCGATGACGCTTGTCTGCCGCGGCCGACCCCGATAAAGCTCGCCCGCGCCACGATGAGCTTCCGCGACCTGGTGCTGCCCGCGTTGCTGCTGCTGTCCGTGGTTCCGGCACGGTCCGCCACCCTCCTACCGCTCGACTCGCAGGATGCGGCGCTGCTGCCGACCGGAGTCGTGGAGCTCACGGCAGGGGCGGAGCGGCTGGTCGATTTCCACCCGCCGTTTCGCGATTTCGATCGCCGCGAATGGGCTGCGCCTCGGATCGGCATCGCCGCGGGGCTCGGGTCGCGAGCCGAGGTGCAGGCGACTTGGGAAGCCCTGCACGTCGAGCGCGAGATCCAGGGACGGCGGGGTAGCTTCGAGGGATCGAGCAGCGGCGATGCGCGACTCTTCACCAAGATCCGGCTCCTGTCGGCGGGAGATCTGCGCCGCAGTTGGGTGCCCGACACCGGCTTCCTCTTCGGCGTCAAGCTGCCGAACACGAACGAGCGTTTCGGCACGGATCAGACGGACTTCTTCGCTCACGGACTGCTCGCGCATACGGTGCCCGGGGGCCGTCTGTACGCCAACCTCGGCATCGGGGTGCTCGGCAATCCGGGGCTCGTGCGCGTGCAGGACGACGTGTTCCTGTGGTCCATCGCCGCGTCTTCGGCGCCGCTGGCGAGCTGGGTGGGTCAGCCGATCTCGGCCCTCGCCGAGATCACCGGAGTCGAGGGATCACGCTTCGGCAACGATCGTCGGGGCGCGCGTGGCGGGCTCCGCCTCGGCGCGGCGCCGCTGTCGGCGTACTTGGGCGGAAGCGTCGGCTTCGAGCCGGAAGGCGAGGACTGGGGGGTTCGCGCCGGCTTGATCTACGAGCTGCGCGCGTTCTCCGGCAGCTGAGAGGGATCGGGGCGCATGGCGATCACCTTGCCGGATCCGGCGGCCGGCGCCTCGTCGAGCGCGAGCGGCACGCACTCGACGATCTCCAAACCGTAGCCGGGGAGGCTCACCAGCCGGCGGGGATAGTTCGTCAGCAGGCGGATCTTCTTGATGCCGACGTCGCGCAGGATCTGAGCTCCGATCCCGTAGTCGCGAAATTCGTTCAGACGTGCGGTGCTCGCGGTCGTGCTCGGGCGGGCGTTCTCGTTCGACGCGACGTCGTACGAGAAGCGCTCCGCCATCGTCTCCCGCCGCAGGTAGAGGATCGCACCGCGGCCTTCGGCGGCGATCCGCTGCATCGCGCGGTGGAGGAGCTCGCCCGTGTCCCGTTTGCGATATCCGAAGACGTCGCCGGGCAGGTACTCCGAATGCGCCCGCACGAGCACGGGCTGGTCGCTGCGGATGTCGCCGCGGATCATCACGAGATGCTCGCAGTCGTCGACGTCGGAGCCGTAGACGACCGCGCGGAACTCTCCGAATCGCGTCGGCAATCGCGCTTCCGCGATCTGGTGAACGAGGGAATCGTGCCGCAGGCGATACTGAATGAGATCGGAGATCGTGGCGATCTTGAGACCGTGTCGGTCGGCGAAATCCTCGAGGTCCGGAAGGCGCGCCATCGCGCCATCGTCGCGCATGATCTCGCAGATCACGCCGGCAGGCTTGAGACCGGCGAGTCGCGCGAGGTCGACCGTGCCCTCCGTCTGGCCGGTGCGCACGAGGACGCCGCCCGGCCGCGCGACCAGCGGAAATACGTGGCCGGGGGTGACCACGTCCTCCGGGCCGGAGCCGTCGCGGATCGCGGTCAGGATCGTCTCGGCGCGATCGGCGGCCGACTGGCCGTGGGTGATGCCGCGCCGAGCGTCGATCGATACGGTGAACGCGGTCCCGAGCGGCGAATTGTTCTCCTTGGCCATCGCGCCCAGGCCCAAGCGCTCCGCGTGCTCGGCGGTCACGGGCAGACAGATGAGGCCCCGGCCGAACTTCGCCATGAAGTTGATCGCATCGGGAGTGACCTTCTCTGCAGCCATGCAGAGGTCACCCTCGTTTTCGCGATCCTCGTCATCCATGAGGATGATCATCCGCCCGGCGCGGATCTCGGCGATCGCCTCAGGGATCGAGACGACGTGGCGGCTGCTCGGTGCCTCGTCGACTTCGAAGAACACTGCGGGCGAGCGTATCGAGCGCCCGCAGTGGAGTAAAGGCGAGTGGATCGCCAGGATCAGAAGTGAACCGCGGCGCCCCCGCGCACCTGGAAGCTCCGGAACTCGGCGGCCTGCGAGCGGCCGCCGCCGACGAACAGCGACACGTGGTCGGTGACGTCGACCTCGCAGGTCCCCGCTACCGACGCTTGGAACTCGGAGCTCCCGTGGCGCTCGCGGCCGGTCCCGGCGGATACGGACAGCTCGCCGCGTACCCGCCGATCCGAGGTGTCGCCGGAGAGCGACAGCACCGCCTCGTGCGACATGAAACCGTCAGGCGTGTAGAACCGCGGATCCTGTTCCTTGGTATCGTCGTACACGTACTGGTAGCCGAACTCGACCGAGGGCACGTGGACGACCTCGACCAGACCGCGCGCGACGGTCGTGTTCCGGCGGTTGTCGCCATCGTCGTATGCGTCGATCGACTGATGGACGAAGATGCTGAACGGATCCCACACGCGAACGCGGACGCGGCCGAGACCGCCGGTGGATCCGACGTCGTCGAGGATCGCCGCGGCCGTCGCCACGTACGTCCGGTTCGCTCCGAGCCAGACGTCCACTCGATCGGCGACTCCCAGCGTCAGCAGCGCATCGGCGACGGGGAACGGATCCGGGTCGCCGAGCTCCGCACCCGACGTGCGATCCGAAAACGATGCCACGCCGGCGCTGACGGACAGGCGGTTCCGCCCGCCGAGGGCGACGTCGACCTCCGCCTCCGCCTGGTGGCCGCTCGCCTCCAGGTCGGCCGAGGTCGGCTCCGCTCCCGGCACGGGCTCTGGCAGAGGAGCGTCCGCCGCTCCGTGAACGAGGCGGGGATCGAATCCGTCCTGGCTGAAGTCGAGATAGCGATATCTGGCGCCCACGGTCACGCCGTGCCCCACGTCCATGCGCGCCGCCGGCCCGATGCTCACGTGGCTGCGATCGCGGTTGTCCTCGAAGTACGCAGCTTCGATCTCCGCGGTCGGTCCCGTCTCTCGCTGGATGCGCGCGAGGCGTTGCAGGATCTGCGGGTCGTCGGGTCGGAGACGGCGCGCCGCCTCGGCTTTCTCTTGCGCGCCGGCGAGATCGCCGCTCCAGGCGAGGACCTGGGCTTCCTTGGCGAGGAGCTCGGCGCGGTCGACTTCGTGAGCCGCGAGGCGGTCGTAGATCGCGACCGACTTCGCGTACCTGCCCGACCAGGCATATAGATCGGCCAGCAGCAGCGACGTGGACACCACGGGATCGGCGCGCCGCACCCGTTCCAGCAGCCGCTCGCCGTCGAAGTCCTGCGGCACCTCGAAACGAGGCATGGTGAATTTCGACGATGCGCGGGTGACGAAGTCCGCGGGATCTTGCACGAACGCCAGGGCGTACGTCTTCGCCGCCGACTTCTGGTTCAGCGCAAATGCCCCGGGATCGTTGGTGAGAGCCTTCTGTCCGAGATCACCGAATGGGTAGGCGTAGCCGACGACCTGCGCACCGGGGACTTGCTTCTCGAGCTCTTCCTTGCACTGGCGGTAGTCCTCCTCGACGCGCGTCGCGAACTCGTCGGGCGTCTCGAGGCGGTGCTCGTCTTCGAGCCACTTGCGATTGGTCAGGAACCGGCCGGTATGCCCTTCCGCGTCCAGCGGGATCGGACGGTGAGCGAAGTTGCCGTGGCACTGCATGTCCCACCGGCCGTTGCGCTGCATCTCGACGAGCGTCTTCCACCCGGCGGTGTAGGCGCCGTGCGCTCCGACCTCGGCCACCGGGACGAACATCTCCGCTCGGAACCCCGTCTCCTGCAGCACGGGGTCGGCGAAGCGGAAGCTGTCGGCACGCGCATCGTCGAAGGTGATCAGCACAGGCTTCTTCGGAAGCCCGGTCCCCCCCTCGAGGAAATCGATCAGGTCGCGAAGCGTGATCGACTGGTACCCCGCGCGCCCGAGGGCCTGCAGCTGATCGCGGAACTTCGCGACCGGAATGGCTCCGTCGCGGCCGGTGTCCGAGATCCCGTGGTAGAGGAGCACGGGCACGCTCGGTTGAATCGGCGACTGCAGCACTCGTTCGACGGTCGAGATCGCCGTCGCCTGATCGCCGGCGGCGAACAGAGCGCGCGCGTAGAGCTGTTCCAGTCGTAAATTGTTGGGGAAGTCCTTGCGCAGGATGGCCAGCTGCCGCGCGGCCTGATCGTACTCGCCGCGGGCGAAGTAGGCCTCATGGAGCTCACGCCGGGGCTGCTCGAGATGCGGGTGGCGTTCCAGCAGCTGCCGCGCGGCGGCGATCGTCTGGTCCGTCTTTCCTTGGAGGCGCAGCGCGGTCACCTCACCGAGGCGAACGTCCGTCGCCGTCGGATCGACCTCCTTTCCCTTGCGGAACGCCTGTACCGCCGCGTCGTATTCGATTCTGGCCTGATCGTCGCGGCCCTGCTCCTCGAGGACGTTCGCGCGGCTGAGATGGACCTGGCCGAGCTCGGCATATCGCGCCGCGCTCGGCTGCAGAGCCGCGAGCTGCTCGAGCGACCGGATCGCCTCCTCGTGGCGGTCGCGGAACAGGGCTTCCTCGGCGAGCATCGTCAGCGCGCCGATGTTCTCGGGCTCGCGCTTGAGGACGTCGTGCACCTGAGCGATCGCTTCTTCGTCCTGACCGGACGCGAAGAGCGCCCGAGCGAGCTTCAGCCGGATCGCCGCGTCGTCGGGTTTCCGCCGCACGAGCTCCCGCCACTCGCGCTCCGCCTCCTCGGGCTTGCCGGCGATCGCCGCCGTCTCGGCGAGGTCGCGCCGTACGTCGTCGTCCTCCGGATGCTTCGCGGCGTACTCGCTGAGCGTGCGTTCCGCGGCGGCGAAGTCCTGCGCGCGCGTGTAGGCGCGGGCCAGCCCGAGGGTGAGCCCGCGGTCGCCCGGCTTGTCGCGCAGGCTGCGGCGGAAGTAATCGATCGCCTCACGCGTGCGGCCGAGCTCGAGCATCGCCCGCGCCAAAAAGGGAAAGTACCGCGCATCCGGCCGGCGGGATGCCAGCGTCTCGACGATCCGGGCAGCCTCCTTCGTCCGCCCGGTCCGCTGGTAGATCTCGGCCAGGGTCACGCGGGCATCGACGTCGTGCGAGTCACGGTCGAGGATCGCCCGTACCTCGCGTTCCGCCCCGGCATAATTCTTCTGGGCGAGCAGCACGCGGGCGCGGCCCATCCGTGCCGACCGGTTCTTCGGGTCGGACGCCAGAGCCTCTCCGTACGCCGCGAGCGCGCGTTTCCAATCGCCGTCTTGCTCGTGGGCTTGGGCGATCGCGACGAGGAGGCTCGGCTCGCCCGGCGTGACCTTGAGGACGTCTTGCCAGACCGCCATCGCTTCTCGCTTCCGCCCGAGGCGGTGGAGGCTCCACCCGAGCCCGCGCCACGCGGGGATGAAGCCGCGGTCCGCCTGCGTAGCCCGTTCGTAGAGGCTCCGCGCCTTCTCGAAGTCGCCGGCCGCCGCGGCCGCGTCTGCCTTCTCGACCAGCTCGCGCGCATCGCCGCCCGGGGTTTGCGCAGGCGGCGGACGATCGTCGGTCTCCTGGGAGTGAACGCGAGCGGCAAGAACGAGAGCGGCGGCACACGCGGCCGCGACTGCGACTCGCCCACGCGCTGGAAGGCAACGCCGGAACACCATCGAACCCCCTTCTCCTACACATCGGCCCGGACCTCCGGGCAGCGCCGGCGGATGAGCCTTCAGCCATTCCTCGTTGGACGCTCGAATGAACACGCCGGCGGGGCTGAGCGTCGCGCCGGATCCGTGAGATCGGTACGCACGGTCGCTCCGATCGATGACGACACGTCTCGGGAGCAACCGGGCGCATCCGCGGAGTGTTGGTAGACCCGGCGCTTCGGCGCTTCCAATCGAACCGCGGGCGGAAGAAGTGGTGAAGATCTCGGTGGGCGATCCGCTGGAGGAGGGATCCGGCACGGCGCCCGGCTCCTCCGAACCGCGCCTTGCCCTGCTCGCGGCAGCGCTGTCGCGACCCGCTCCCGAGCCACCGGTGATCCTCGAAGTCGTGCGCTTCCCATCGCACCGGGGGCCTTCGCTGGGGATACCCGCCGTCGACGTCGAGGTCGCGGCTCGGCTGAAGCGTGCGATCGAGAGCATCGTCCGGCCGATCGACGCACCCGAGACCGTCACCGATTCCCCGCGTGCGCGGATCGTTCCCACCGCGGGAGAAGCGGCGTTCGTTCTCCGCCCGGACGACCGGATCGATGCTCCGGTGCTACGGAGCCGCGCCACGGTGGAGCTTCTGGATCTGGGCCTATTCCTGGAGAGCTCCGCGACCACCGATGGCGACCCGGCATTTCCTCCCATGTCCCTGCATCCGGTCGCACCGGAGCTGCCCGACCATTCTCCGGTCGCCTCCGTGGAGGCGCTGCAGCTGGATGCCGCCCGCGCCGCCCAAGCGCTCGCCGACGTCACGACGGAGATGCCGCTCTGGGCCCAGGAGCGGATCGATGCCCTCTCGGAACCGCGACGGCGGACGCGCGGCTTCGACATCGGGGCGGAATCCGAGCGGCTCGAGCTCTGGCTGGCGCGCACCTGCGCGCTGCTGATCTTCGTCCTCTGTATGGCGAACATCTTCGTGCTGCGGTGGCTGAACTTCACGTACTACTGGTATCGCCCGCTGCTGAATGCGTACTCGATCGGTGTCGCCGGCTTCATTCTCTCGCGATTCGTGATCGCTCTCTTCTACAGGCCGCCGCGGGAGCAGGGCGTCGAGCCGCACGTGAGCGTGGTGATCACTGCCTTCAACGAGGAAGACGCGATCTATCGCACGATCGAATGCTGCTACGCCGTTGAGTACCCGCGCGAAAAGCTCGAGGTCATCGCCGTCGACGACGGCTCGACGGACCGCACGATGGACGAGCTCTACCGCGCCAAGCAGCGGTGGCCGGACCTCGTGATCGAGAGCTACGGCTGCAACAAGGGCAAGCGGGAAGCGATGGCGGTCGGTGCCCGGGTCGCCCACGGCGACGTCCTCGTCTACGTCGATTCCGACAGCTTCCTCCGCCGCGACGCGGTGCGGAAGATCGTGCGAGGATTCGCGGATCCGCACGTCGCCGCGGTCGCCGGCCACACCGAGGTCGCGAACGTCTACAAGAACTTGCTCACGCGCATGCAGCAGGCCCGTTACTACGTGGCCTTCCGTGTGATGAAGGCCGCGGAGAGCGCGTTCGGCGCGGTCACCTGCTGTCCGGGCTGCTTCTCGGCGTATCGGAAGTCGTGCGTGCTCGACGTGCTCGACCCATGGCTGAACCAGCGGTTCCTCGGCGTGCCGGCGACGTTCGGCGACGACCGCAGCCTGACGAACTTCCTGCTCCGGAACTACGAGGTGATCTACGATTCCGAGGCGATCGCCACCACGATCGTTCCGGAGCACCACGGGAAATTCCTCAAGCAACAGCTTCGCTGGAAGAAGTCGTGGCTGCGCGAGTGCATGATCGCCGGCACCTTCATGTGGAAGAAGCACCCGATCGCCGCGGTGTCCTTCTACGCACAGCTGGTCTTCCCGGTGATCGCTCCGATCCTGATGCTGCGCGCGTTCGTATGGCTGCCGCTCGTGAACGGCGACTTCCTGTCGATGTTCATCTACACGTTCGGCGTGATGCTGATCGGACTGATCTTCGCCGCCTACTACCTCTTCTGGAAGGCGGACTCGAACTGGCTCTACGGCGTCTATTTCACCGGCTACTACATGTTCGTGCTCGTCTGGCAGATGCCCTATGCAATCGCGACCTCGCGAGACAACCGCTGGGGCACTCGTTAGTCTCGTGGCGCCGCAGACGGGCGGCCGAGACCTTCCGCCGCCGCAGCCGATCTCGCACTGGAGGAACCTCTATTGGTGGATCGCCATCGCCGGAGGCGCGGCGCTGGTGGTCTGGGGCGC
This sequence comes from Candidatus Binatota bacterium, assembly GCA_034666665.1. Classification (GTDB taxonomy): domain Bacteria; phylum Desulfobacterota; class Binatia; order JACPRU01; family JACPRU01; genus JAXDLK01. Next base: position 4,385 of record JAXDLK010000259.1, on the reverse strand, counting down.
GGCGTTCTTTCCGGAGCGCCGACGCGATGCTCCACGCGCTGCGGCGAAGCAGGAGAGGGAGGCCTTCCTCGCAATCGGCTTCTCGCGCGTGAGCGAGCGAGATCCGGTGGCGATTCCGGCGGACGCCTTCCGCCGTGAAATCGCCGAGCTGGACGACGCCGGCTTTCACGCGGTCGGCCCCGCGGACGTGGAAGCGTTCGTGCACGATGGAGCTCCGCTTCCGGCGCGGCCGATCGTTCTGACCTTCGACGAAGCCCGCCGCGAGACCCTCGACATCGCGGATGCGGCGCTCCGCGATCACGACTTCCGTGGCGTGGTCTTCGTACAAGTCGAGCCACTCGAGCAGGGGAACCTGCAGTACGTCTCCTGGCATCGACTGACGCAGCTCGTCGCCAGCGGACGCTGGGAGGTCGGTCTCTCCGCCTGCTGGCCGAACGGCGTCGAAAAGGCGCTCGATCTCATCACCTTGTCCGATTCGATCCGCCACGGACGCGAGCTCCTCGAGGAACGGTCGGGAGCTCACGTGACGGCCGTCGATTGCGTACGCCCGCTCGACGAGCTTCCGGCGACGGACAAGGCGTGGGCGCGCGTCGCCCGCGCCGCCTCGTTCACGGTCGGCTTCCTGAAGGCTCCTCCGGGCGCGAACTACCGCACGGACCCCGCTCTCGGCCTCCGGCGGGTGAGAGTCACGCGCGACTGGCTCGACCGAAAGCTGGTTCCCGTGCTCGAGGCCTCGCTGCCGCGCCGGGAGCCCTACCAGGACGACTTCTCTCGCCCCGAGCCGTCGCCCGCCTGGATGATCGACCACGGCAAGATGGACGTGCAGAGCTCGTCGCTGCGGATCGCCGCTGCGCCGGATGAAGATGGGGCGATGGTCTTCCTCGGCGGCACCGAGCGATGGCGAGACGCCGAAGCCACCGTCGAGGTCGCCTCCCCGCCGGAGGGGCAGTTCTGGCTGTATCTTCGTCGTGGCGGACAGGCGTCTCACGTTCGCTTGGGAATCTCCGAGGGCCGCGTGCTCCTCCAGCGATCGACCGCCGGCGGGGGAACGCGGCAGTTCGGTTCGATGCCTCTGCCGGATGGCAAGGTCGAGCTCACGCTCCGCGTCGTCGGTAGCCGCGCGATCGCCAAGGTCGACGGCCGGATCCTCGGGGACCGGCCGCTCGCCGTTCCGGAGGAGCTCGCGACCGGAGGCGTCGCCATCGCCGTCTGGGACGAGGACTCTGCGAAGGCGTCGGCTCGCGTGCTGAAGTTCGCCGCACGACCGATGTTCGAGCGCGCGGCGATCGTCCCGGCATCTCCCGCCGAATCCGAGTGGCGAGCGCTCCGCGAGCAAGCCCCGGAGCTGACGACGGTCAGTCCCCGCTACTTCCGGTGGGAGAACGGTGCCGGAAGTACTGCGCCGCGGGACACCTCGCTCGAGATCTTCGCGCACTACCAGCACTGGCGGCTGCTGCCGGCGGTACGGATCGCAGGAGCGCTCGCGGATCCCGAGCGGCGCGCCTTGGCGGCCGAAGTTTCGCGGTGGGCGGCAGACCCGGCGTTTCACGGCATCAATCTGATCCTCGATGGCGGAGAGGCGAACGAGTGGACGGCTTGGCTCGAGCGGGTGCGCGGGTCCCTCGCGCAGGACGGGAAGCGTCTGGCGATCACGTGGGTCGGCGCACGCGGTCCGCGCAACTCCACCACGAGTGACTTTTTCCTGCCCGCGTCGGGCGAAACGGGACTGGAGATCGCGAGCGCCGAGCCCGAGGGCGCCGGGCGCGGGCCGTGAGAGTCCCCGCCCGAGCCCTGCTGCTCGCGCTGCTGATCTCCATCGGTTGCCGAGACGCGCGCCCGCCGGTCGAGCGGCCTCGGCTCGCCGCCTGGGTCGTGGACTGGAACGACGCGCTCCTCCGCGACGCGCTCGGGGTCGTGCGCGATCACCACGAGGTGCTGTCGCAGATCGATCTCTTCCGCTTCCGGCTGACGACCGAGGGGGACGCGGTGGCGACGCGCCCTCTGACGGCGCTCCACCGCCGCCTCGTGGATACCGCGCGGGCCTATGGGCTCTCGGTGGTCGCCACCGTCGTCAACGACACGGTGGGCGGCGACGGGAAGATCGTGGAGCTCAAGGATGCCGCCCTGGTGGAAACCATCCTCCGGGACGACACCCGGCGAGTGCGCCTCGCCCGGCGGCTCGCGGCCGTCGCTCGCGACGAAGGTCTCGACGGCATCGACCTCGATTTCGAAGGTGTCACGGGTTCTCACCAGGACCGTTTCCTGGATTTCGTCAGCGAGCTCGCGGGCGCACTGCACGCCGACGGCAAGCGGCTGATCGTCACGGTGGCTCCGCCGCCGGTGGGTACGGCGGGGAAGCCGCCGCCCACGTCGACCGACGCCCTCGCCGACCTCGCGGCGCTCGTCGACGAGGTTCGTGTCATGGCGTACCACCATCACCACCCGACGAGCGCGCCCGGTCCGTCGGCTCCGGTGGAATGGCTCGATGCGGTCGTCGATCGCAGCCGAGCAGCGATGCCGGCGGAGAAGCTGTCGATCGCACTCTATGCGGGAGGCTGGGAATGGCGGAACGGACGTCGCGAGCAGCTGACGTCATCCGAGGCGGTGTCGCTCGCGAAGAACCTCGAGGCGATGCTGGAATGGTCGGAGAACGCCGACGCCGTCCATTTCCACGTCGACGGCGCGAAAGGCGGGATCGAGGTTTGGTACGAGGACGCCTGCAGCCTCGTCCGCAAGATCGAGCGAGTACGGCGCGCGGGAATTCGCACGGTCGCGCTCTGGCACCTCGGCAAGCAGGATCCGGAGCTCTTCTCCGCGCTCCGTGCCGGGCGCTGCGAGCGGCCGACTACTCGACCGTGACGCTCTTCGCCAGGTTCCGCGGCTGATCGACGTCCGTGCCGCGCTCGACCGCGACGTGGTACGCGAGCAGCTGCAGCGGGATCGTCATCAGGAACGGCGAGAGCAGCGGGTGGATCCACGGCACCAGCACGATGTCCGAGGCCATCGCCCGGAGCTCGTCACCGGGGTCGTCGGTGACGGCGATGATCCTTCCGCCGCGCGACTCGACCTCTTTCATGTTCGAGAGCGTCTTCGGATAGACGGCGTCGTGCGGTAGCAGCACGACGACCGGAACCTCTTCGGTGATCAGCGCGATCGGCCCGTGCTTCATCTCGCCGGCGGGATAGCCCTCGGCGTGGACGTAGGAGATCTCCTTCAGCTTGAGCGCTCCCTCGAGCGCGATCGGGTAATTGATGCCGCGGCCGAGGTAGAGGAAGTCTCGCGCCTGGACGTACTTGCGCGCGATCGACTGCACGGCCTCCTCCGTCTTCAGCACCTCGTGGATCAGCGGCGGAAGGTTTCGCAGGTGCCCGAGGAGCTCGCGGGCGCGCTCCGCGTCCAGCGTTCCGCGACGCCGGCCGAGGTGGACGGCCAGCAGGAAGAGACCCGCGAGCTGCGTCACGAAGGCCTTCGTCGAGCAGACGCTGACCTCGGGGCCGGCGTGCGTATAGATCGTGGCGTCGGCGCGTCGCGCGATCGACGAGTCGACGACGTTGCAGATCGCGACGGTGGCCGCACCCTGCCGCTGCGCCTCCTCGAGCGATCCCAGCGTGTCGGCGGTCTCGCCCGACTGCGACACGACGACCATCAGGTCCTTCTCGCCGAGGATCACGCTGCGATAGCGGAACTCGCTCCCGTAGTCGGTATCCGCCGAGATGCCTGCGAGCTCGTTCAGGAAGTATTTGCCGATCAGGCAGGCATGCCATGCGGTGCCACAGGCGACGAGCGTGACACGGTCGATCTTCTCCAGCCGCTCCGTCAGCGGCTCGAGCTCGAGAAGCTCGGCGTCCCCCTGCGCGAGGCGCACGCGACCGCGGAGCGTGTCGATCAACGCCTGGGGCTGCTCGTGGATCTCCTTGATCAGGAAGTGGCGGTAGCCGCCTTTCTGCGCGGCGAGCGCATCCCAGGTGATCCGCTTTGCGGTGCGCTCGCGGAGGCGGCCCTCGAAGTCGGTGAAGGTGACGCCGTCGCGGGTGACCTCGGCGATCTCGCCGTCCTCGAGGAAGACCATGTCGCGCGTGTACTCGAGGATCGCCGGGATGTCGGAGGCGACGTAGTTCTCGCCCACGCCGAGGCCGACGACGATCGGGGTGGCGGTCTTCGCGGCGACGATGCGATCGCGCTCTGCCTCGCTCATCACCACGATCGAGAACGAGCCCGAGAGCCGCCGCACCGCCGCGCGCGTCGCGTCGGCCAGGTCCATGCCCTTCTCGGTGAACTCGTCGATCAGGTGCGCGACGATCTCGGTGTCGGTCTCGGACAGCACCTTGCGGCCGCGCTTCGTGAGCTCGTCCCGGAGCTCGAGGTAGTTCTCGATGATGCCGTTG
>JAXDLK010000258.1:0-10811 GCA_034666665.1 Candidatus Binatota bacterium | reverse complement strand
GGTCGTACGCGACCGGGTCGACGGATGCCGGCCTGAGCGGCGCCACCGGAACGTTCACTGCCATCTCGCCGACGGCAGACGAGCTGGACGAGAACCCCCTTCGCGCCGGGATGCTCTATCGCGACGGAGACTTCGCCTGGAAGCTCGCGCCATCGGCAGAGGAACCTGGCGTTCCATTCTTTCCGGTCGGCGACACGCAGTGGTCGTTCGCGGAGGAGTTCTTCGGACCGGGGACGAGCCATCCAGACGAGTGGACGCCTTGGATGCAGGCGCGTCGCCGCCACGGCTTCACGAGTTTTCTCGGGACGGTCTGGGTAGGCCTCTACGATCGCGCGCAAAAGGCGTTCCCCGGCGAGAGCTTCGGCCTCCCCGGCGATCCGTTGCGCGAGCCGCGCCCGACCTACTTTCGTCGCCTCGATCGCATGGTCGCGGCGGCGAACCGGCGCGGCATCCTCATGGGTCTGATGGTCGGGAGCTTTCCGGACAACGCGGATTGGTTCGGCCGCTGGAGGACGAGACGCCGACACCTGAAGTGGATCGACTACTTGGTGGCGCGGTATCAGGCGTTCGACGTCCGCTGGACGTTGTTTGGTGAAGTGAACGAGAACGGCGGCAGGCCGACGTCGATGCCGGGGGGCTGGATCGAGGACGATCCCGACCGCATCGTCGACTGGCCCGAGGAGGTGCGCGTCACGGCCCGCCGCATCCGCAAGAAGGATGCGTACAACCATCCGATCGGCAGCCAGCACGTGAGGGTGGACAGGACGAGCGTGGAGAACCCCGACATCGACTACGTCGAGGTGCAGGCCGACAGCCCGGGCAACCGTTCCGAGAACCAGTACGATCAGCTCCGCGCGTACCGCCAATGGGAAAAGCCGCTTTGGATCGAGGAGTACTGGTACGAGGACTCCCGCGGCGCCGCGCGCAGCGAGCACGACCCGGGGAGCGCCATCTACGTCGAGGGATGGCAGCGCGGCATCCGCAATACACACCGGAACTTCGTCCATGCGCTCGCGTTCCCGACCATGGGAAGCCTGATGCGCGCCCACTTCCCGTACGTGGATCCGAGCTCCGTCGCCGAGGATCCCGGCGCCCGGGCGATGGGCTTCTTCGCCGACTTCTATCGCGGCCTGGAGATGCGCCGCTTCGCTCCGTGCGACTCCCTGGTCCATTCCACGGCGAGCAACGACACGAACCGGAGGCCTCTCTGCGGCCGGTTCGGTGACGACTATGCCCTGTTCCTGCAAGGGAACGAGTCCACCGTGCAGCTCGATCTCGGCGACCTCCCCGCCGACTCTCGCTACTCCGTCGAGCGCATGCAGATCTACGACGGCGACGTGGTCCCGCTTGCCGAGGTGTGCAGCGGCGGCGTTCGAACGATCGCGAAGGGCACTTCCGCGGACATGGTGGCGGTGCGCGTCCGCCGCATCGACGGTCGCAGCTGCGCTTCGTGACCGCCCGGCGGTTTGCGTTCGACCGGGCGACTGGCGTATTCGCTGCCTCGGAGGATCCTGCATGCCCGTCGACCGTTCTTTTCGTTTTGCCGTTACTTTCGCATTCGCCCTCGCGGCTTTCGGCACCGCCCGCGCGGCGGACCACCGTGATGCCCCCACCATCCTGACGCTGCCGGCACAGGCCGACATCAACGACGTCTACTCTTTCACTTCCCCTGCAAACGCGAACAACAGCGTGATCGTCGTCACGGTGAACCCGCTCTCGGGCTTCGTCAGCACGACCAACTTCGTTTCCGGCATCGATTACCTGATCCACATCGACAACGATGGCGACGCGATCGACGATCTGCGTTTCCGCGTTCGTTTCACGAACCTGAATCGTCAAGGGATTCAGAAGGTGAACTTCCGGTCGGTCGGCGTTTCGCCGACCGTGTTGGCCGAAGGACGCGCCGGCCGGACGTTGACGCTCGAAAACGGCTGGAAGCTCTTCACCGGACGCCGAGACGATCCGTTCTTCTTCGACCTGGTCGGCTTCCGCATGGGCAAGTTCTGCACGGAGGATCCCGAAGATCCCGATTCGCTGCCGTCGAACTTCTTCCGTGGTCTCAACACCAACGTGATCATCCTCGAGTTGCCGACCAGCGAGCTCCTGGCCGGCGAGAGGACGACGTTCGGGGTGTGGGCGAGCACGGTGATCGATGACCGACAGGTGGATCGGATGGGGCGTCCCGCGATCAACACCGTGTTGATCGCATCCGGCCGAAAGGATGCGTTCAATGCCGGGGCGCCGCGCAACGATCGTCGCGACTTCGGCGCCGAGGTCAAGGCGAACATCAAAGCGGGGTTCGGGCGCACGGACGCGGACGCGGAGAGCCTCAAGAACGCGCTGCTGCCGGACATCCTGACGCGCGACACCGCACAGCCGGACGGTTACCTGAACGGCAGAGCGCTCGCGGACGACGTCATCGACATCTCGCTGCAGGTGCTCAGCGGCGACTCGAACGCGAAGGACTGCATCGTCAACGATTCCACGTTCCTGGAAACGTTCCCGTACGTAGCACCCGCGAATCCGTGAGCCGAGCCGAGCGGCCGCTCGCCGGCCTGCTCATCGTATTCGTACTCTCCTCGTGTGCTCTGGTGCCGGGCCGGGCGAAGACCTCGCCCCCACCGGCACCGGAGCCGCGAGCGGATCTTCCGCCGGAGCGTCTGGCGACGGAACGCGCGATCGCGCGGTTCGAGGATCGCGTGCGCAACGACTCCCGCGATTTCGTCAGTTACACGATCCTCGGCCAGCTCTACCTGAGGAAGGGCCGAGAAGCTGCGGATCTCGCCGCCTACGTGAAGGCGGAGGAAGCGTTTCGCCAGGCGATCGCCCAGAAGGACGACCACGTCTCGGCCAAGATCCTGCTCGCCACCGCGCTCGCGTCGCAGCATCGCTTTCACGAATCGCTGGCGCTCGCCCGTGAGATCTACCGCGCCGAGCCGACCAGCGTCGAAGCGCTGGCGACGATGGGCGACGCGCTCCTGGAGATCGGCCGCTACCGGGCGGCGGACACTGCCTATCGAAAGCTCCAGGAGACCGTGGGCGACCACCCCGCGGTGCTGGCGCGGCTCTCGCAGATCGCCGAGCTCCGCGGCGACGTCGACACCGCGACCGCGCTCGTGAAGAAGGCCGCCGAGCGCGCCGGCGATTCCCCCGAAGAAGACCTTTCCTGGTACCAGGCGCGTCTCGGCGAGATCTACTACCAGTCGGGCCGGATCGACGAGGCGGAGCGCAGCTATCAGAAGGCGCTCGAGCTCCGGGCCGACTCGCCGCCCGCTCTCGTCGGTTTGGCCGACGTGCGAGCGGCGCAGGAGCGCTCGGAGGAAGCCCTGAAGCTCCTGCGGCGCGCCGTGGAGCTGGCCCCTGAGCCGGCGGCACTCGCCAAGCTCGGCGATCTCGAGGCGCGCGCGGGGAACGGCGATGCCGCGGAAGAGTGCTACGCGGCGGTCGAGGAGATCGCCTCCCGGCCCGGAGCCTACCAGTCGGCGTATGCGCGCGAGCTCGCGCTCTTCTACGCCGATCACCGCAAGAACGCCGGCCAGGCGGTCGAGCTCGCCGCCCGGGACCTCGGCATCCGTCGCGATGTGTATGCCTTCGACACTCTCGCGTGGGTGCTCTACCGGAGCGACCGCATCGACGATGCCCGGCGTGCGATCGACAAGGCGCTGCGGCTCGGTACCCGGGACGCGACGCTCCACTACCACGCCGGCATGATCTACCTCCGCGCCGGCGACCCGACGCGCGCGCGCACTCACCTCCGCGAGGCGGTCGACCTCGCCCGCTATCTGGTTCCCGAGGACGGGGTCGAGGCGCTGTCGCGCCTCGGCGAGGTCAGCGCACCCGCTTGATGTGCTCGCGGGCTCGCTCGAGGAAGTAGAGCCCGGTCGGATCGACCGAAGCCAGGAGCTCCGAACGACACCACCCGTCGACGGCGGTACCGCCCGCCGGGGTGAACGCCGATTTGACGCCGAGCTCCGCCACCTCGACCGCATCCCAGCCGATGTTCAAGGGGGTACCGTCCTTCGGATTCATCGGCCGCGTGTCGACGTTCGGCAACGGGATTCCCATCGCGTCGTCGAGGAACCACGACGGGTGGCTGCCCATCACCGGCCCGAGGTCGTTCCGGCCGAGAAGCGTCAGCACCGGAGCTCCGAAGCGGCGGGTGAGACGCCGACGGCGGCTCAGGCTGAACGCTTCCTCGACGCCGACGATCGCGCCGGCGCCGATGCGCGGGCCGCGCTCGCCGGCGGGTGCTCCGAGGAATCGCCGCACGGCTTCGTCCCAGCCGGCGACGACGTAATCCACCCGTTCCGGAAGTCGCGCGGCGTCGCGCTCCCATGCGGCGTACACGCAGCCGCCCTTGTAGATCGTGCCGAGAAGCAGCGCGAGCGACAGCCACCCGGAGGGCGGCTCGTACAGGACGACGGTGGTCTCCGCGTCCATCATGTAGAAGCTGCCGATCGCGATCGCCATCGCGGCGAGCGTCTTCTGGTTGTGAAGCACCTCGCCGCCACCGCCGGGCTTCGCGTGGGCGATCACGGGCGTCTTGTAGTCCGGCCGCACCTTCGCGGCGTCGGCCGGGGGCTCCGCGCCCAGGAGATCGGAAAGCGAGACGCTCGCGAGGCCGCTGTCGCCGGCGTCGCCGATCACCAGCTCGGGCGAGAACGCGCGCAGGAGGTCCACCGCTGGCGGCGTCGCCGGCGCGACCCAGGCGAGCTTCTCCGCCTCGAACGCGCCGAAGAGGGCCGCCGTGAGCTCTCCCGCATCCGCGGCGGCGATGGCCACCCGCGCCCCCTTGGCGAGGCGGCCGCGGAGGTGTGCGCCGATCACCCGGGAACGAGAGGAGAGCTCGCCATAGGTGATGGCTTGCGCACCGCAGACGATCGCCCGCCGCTCGGCGCCCTGCTTGGCCGCGGGATGGAGCACGAGGTCGTTCAGGGGCTTGAGCGGCGTGTGCGCGTAGCGTGCCGTATCTTCCGGCCAGTACGCGGAGAGCAGACCGAGCGCTCCCTTGCCCATCAGACGATCTCCTTCTCCGAGAGCACCGATGGCACTCCTTTGAATTGAAGCGGCAGGTCGCTCACCCAGGCGACCTCCACCGGAATACCGAAACGGCGCGCGACCGCATCACGGGCGGCGTCGCCGAGTGACGTCGAGTCGTCGTCCGCCCGCGAGAGCAGGAGCTTCAAGCGGCCCTCGGCGAGCGCCTCGCGCACCAGGACGAACGGGCTGCCGGCGAGCTCCGGCACGGAGTCCTCGATCGCGCGCTGCACGTCGTACGGGAGCAACGTCCGTCCTCCGAGGCGAAAGCTGGTCTCCCAGCGGCCCATGAGCTTGATCCGCGGCGACGGGAGCCCGCACGGGCATGGGGCACGTTCGATCACCCCCGCGTCGCCGCCATCGTAGCGGAGATACACCGATCCCGCAGCAACCGTGTAGGAGTGGACGACCGATCCACGCTCGCCCGAAGGCACGGGGCTCCGGGTTTCCGGTTCGAGCACTTCGACGTAGCAGGTGTCCGGGACGACATGCAGCCCGTCGGCCTCCCGGCAGTCCACGGCGAGCAGGTTCTCGCTGGTGCCGGCGATCTCGGCCACCCGCCCGACACCGGTGGTCTGCTGCAGGCTCGCGCGCATGCCGGGGGTGATCGGCGCGCCGGTGACGACGAGCGTCTCGACGCCGTCGAAGACTTCCGTCGGCTCGAAGCCCATCCGCCTTCCCGCAGCGACGATCGAGAACACCATCGGCAGGAACATCGTCACGAAGCTCGGACGGAACCGGCGGAACGCGTCGACGATCCGGTCCGCGAAGCGCGGCAGATAGGTTCCCGACACGACGATGCACGGCATCTCGAACCGCTGCGCGATGTACGGCTGGACGGCCGCGTACGCGTGCCACGCGGGGGCGGACAGCACGAACGGAGCGCCGCCGCGAAGGCCCGCCCACCAGTGCGCGCGGGCCGAGGAGTATCCCTGCCGGCGGCGCCAGTCGGGGTCGTGGCTGATCAGCGTCGTTCCGGCCGTCCCGGAGCTCAGGCTCAAGGTGCGCGCACCCCGCGGGCCGCGATGCAGCTCGATGCCGATCTCGTGCGAGCCGGTGCGCCGCTGCGCCTCCAGGACGTCCCTCTTGTCGAAGATGGGGATGCGGGCGAGATCGTCGAGCCGGCGAAAGCTCGCAGGGTCGAACCCGGCAGCGGCGAACCGCTGACGATAGAAGGGAAGCTCCCGCGCCGCGAGCGCGAGCAAGTTCTTCAGCCGCCGGGTCCACCAACGGTCGAGCTGCCCCGGCGTCTGGCGATCGAGCGCGTCGAACGGCTCGTCGGGGCCGACCATCGCTTCACTCCCACGCCAGGCGGAACGCGCGTGGCTCTCGAGGGCAGCCCGGGGACACCACTTCGCCGGGTCCGATGTTGTAGCGGACGGCGGGACAGGTCTCCGCGAAACGGGCGGTGACGACGATCTCTCCCCCGAATACCGTGTCGACCGCGTAGAGGCGCGGGTCGACGTGAAAGAGCGCGCAGGCGTCGCAGTCGCCCGCGACGAAGTACGCGGCGTCCGCCCGCAACAGACGCCGCACGGGCAGCTTCCATTCCGCATGGTACCGCTGGACGTCGGTTTTCGCCGGCGCACCCTCGGGCTCCGTGATGGCGATCCAGCGGACCGCGTCGATCGGCGCCCCGGTCGTGCGCACCGCCTCGGCGAAGGGAGCGAGCACGTCGCGCCGCACGACCAGCCCCTCCGGACGCACGGCCTCGAGGATCGTCGCCATGCGCGCCGCCATGCTCGCGACCCCGTCGTTGCACACCACGGTGATTCCGAGTCGCTCCGCGGCACCGCGCTTCAGGTAGGCGACGAAGCTCGCCGACGAGAGCAGCACCAGCGGGCTCGAGCCGTAGTCGAAGAATGCGAGCGTCTCACCGGTCGAGATTCCGAATCGTGCCCACAGCCTCCCGAGGCCCGCGGCCCACGCGTCGAGCTCTCCGGCGTCCAGCGCGCCCCACACGGGCGGCTCGCTCGTCGCTTCGAGCTGGAGCGCGACCCGCAGTCGGTCCCGCGACCGCAGGCGCCCCGCGAACGGATCGCCGTGTGCCGCGGCCCATTCCTCGAGCGCGTCGAGCGTCCACGGCTCGATCAGTCCGTCGTCGCCGATCCGCTGGCGATAGAACGGAACGGCGTCGAGCGACGACGACGTCATGCGCGCTCCTTCGCAGATCGACGGCGAAAAGACGAGGGGTTGCCGCGGTGGTGGCGAATGTCTACCGTGAATGATCTCGATCGAGAACGAGGAAGGAACGTTGAACCACGCCGTCTCCACGCGGGGCTACGAGCAGAGCGGCTTCGGCCGCGAGATGCGGCTCCACTCGCGCGAGCTCTCCGCGCACACCGAGAACGTATGGCTGAAGCCGTGAGATCGGCGAACGGTGCGCGCCGGCGACCGCTCGGGGCCTCGACGCGGACGTCGCCGGAGCGGCGCGAGTTCTGGTGGAAGCATCGCGGGCGCGTCGTCCGCGTGGTGTACGACGTCCTCGGCGAGGGCCCCGAGGTTCTCTGCTTGCCGGCGTTCAGCACCGTCTCCTCCCGCGAGGAGATGCGCCCGCTCGCGGAGCGGCTGGCGGAGGAATTTCGCGTCGTGCTGCTCGACTGGCCCGGTTTCGGCGAGTCGACGCGGCCGCGCTTCCGCTATCGTCCGGAGCTGTACCGCCGGTTCCTCTCGGACATGCTCGAGACTTCGCCGCGGTCCACGTACGCGGTGGTGGCCGCCGGCCACGCCGCCGGGTACGCGCTGACTCTCGCGGCGTCGCGGCGGCGCTCTCCCTGGTCGCGTCTCGTGCTCGTCGCGCCGACGTGGACGGGCCCGCTGCCGGCGATGCTCGGTCACCGTCCCGTGGCATCCCGCGCCCTCGAAGCGGCCGTCCGCGCGCCGCTCCTCGGTCACGCGCTCTACCGGCTGAGCACGAGCGCGCCGCGCCTCGAGTCCATGCTCCGCCACCACGTGTACGGCGATCCGGCGTTCGTCTCCGACGCGGTGGTGCGGGGCAAGCAGGCGACCGCGCGGAGGCTCGGCGCCCGGTTCGCGGCCGCGGCGTTCGTCACCGGCGCGCTCGATCCCGTCCGAAGCCGGGACGAGATCCTCGGGCTCCTCAGGCCGCCGATGGTCCCGACGCTCTCGCTCGTCGCGGAGAATGCACCGGCGAACGCGCGCGCCGGGATGGAGGCGATTGCCGCGGAGCCCGGAGTTCGCGCACGACGGGTGCCGGGCGGACTGCTGTCGCACGAGGAGCACCCGGATGCGAACGCCGAGGCGATCCTGCCGTTCCTGACCGAGAACGCGCCGAAGCGCTGAAAGGGGTTGCTGCCCGGCGGTGCGTCGTCACCAGCCGCTGCGGCTGCGGTTCTCCGCACCGCACCGCGCCCCACGCCCGCTAATAGAAGCGCGCCATTGCGCCGCCGAGCGCGGCAAGCAGCGCGGCGGTGAGATTCAGGTACGCGAGCCGCTCCTGCCACATCGAGACCTTCTCCTGTGCCGCGCGCTTCTCCTCGAGGTCGCGGAGCCCCGCCGAATACGAGAGCTTCCGCGTGAGCACCGTCTGGTACCAGTAACCGGACAGCGCGCCCGTGATCGCCAGCACCAGCCACGAGAGTGCCATCAGCCCCACCCAGCGGCCGTAGGGACCGCCCCAGAACCCGGCCGTGAAGAACGTGCCGAGCTGGCCAACGATCCACAGGCGCAGGAAACCGGTGACGCCGAGAAGCACGAGCGCACTGGTGCCGAATGTCATCAGGCCGAAGCCGATCTTGTCACTGACCACGGCCGAGTGCGCGGGCGGGATGCGCCGCATCGCCGGGATCAGGATGATCGTGTTGAAGATGATCGACCCGACCAGGACGATCGCCGCGTAGACGTGGACCACGCGCAGAAGCTGGAGAAATGCGGCGGTGTACAAGAGCGTTGGGTGAAGGGAGCGCCCACGCCCCCTTCACCCTTGTGCCCGATGCCGATCAGTCGTGCCAGATCTTCGAGCGGTTGCGGATCCGGTCGGTGATGTACCCGGTCTTGTAGTAGGTGTCGTAGAACTCTTCGTCCACGTTGTGAACGACGGCGCAGAAGTGCGCCTGCATCGGGTTGTAGGTCACCGGCCACTGGCCGAAGTTCTTGACGCAGTAGTCGATGTAGGACGTGAGCGCATCCTTCACCCAATCAGCGGGCCGAATGCGCGGGTCCTTGAGGATCGCCTCCGCCGTCTCGCTCTTCCACGGCGCGCCGACCTTGCGGAGGTAGTTGTCGATGCCCTGGTGGAGGACTCCGCCCGGACCGTACTTCTCCTCGAACCAGGCGCTCACCACCTGCTCGGCGCTCCGGTAACGCGGCGACGGCACGTACGTCGCTTCCTTCACGCCTTCGATGCCGAAGATCTTCATCTGCCCGGTCGAGATCGGCGCCTTCGGATTCGGCGCCTCGATGTGGAACCCGAGCCCGCGGCACACCTCGGGCATCGCGCCGAAGAGCGCGTCCGGGTTGAAGCCGCAGTACACCCAGTTGCCGAGGCCCATCGCTTCCGCCGCGAGACGGATGTTCTGGATCTGCATCCCGGTCGGATAGGTCTCGACCTGGAAGATCATCTGTTCCTCGGCGGCGATCGTCGTCGGCAGCTCGAGCATTCCCTCGCGGATCCACTTCTCCACGCCCGCGGGCCGACCGCCGTTCCACTCGTCGATCGGGTACATGTGCCAGGCGTCCATGAAGTTGATCAGGGCGGAGTTGAGCCAGCCGGCGTCGGTGATCGGGATGATCCAGCACGTGCCCGGCATGTTCATGTTGAACTGATACGGCCCGTTCAGCGTGGCGTTCGGCGCGCCCGGGGCGCGGATCGCATAGTCGACGTCGGGGCGCTCGTCGGCGATCTGCGTGGTGCCTTCCTCGTACCAGCGAAGCACCTTGTCGTAGTCGCTGTCGCCCTCGATCTCGATCGGCTTCTCGCGCTTCTGCGTCGGCCGGTAGATGAACGCGCCGTCGTCGTTGATCACCAGGAGATCGGTCGCCAGCGAGTTCCCGGGGTGCGGCGTCGTCCGGCCGGCGATCCAGGTGAGCTCGTGAAAGCCGCCGCCGAGAGAGATGTCCCAGGCGACGAGGCCGTTCGGCCCGCAGGCCGCCCAGCAGAGGAGGGCCTCCTCGACCTTGGTGATGCGGACGGTCTCCTTCTTCGAGATGAACTTCATCGGGCCGGCGTCCTGCTTCATCGTGCGGCCGGTCGCGGGGTGCTTGATCTCGGTTCCGGAATCGATGCGATAGCCGCGTCCGACGCGGCGACTGCGGATCGTGCTCAGCAGATTGAAGATGGAGGGCGTGTTCTCGAAGGCGTGCTTCAAACGATCGTGATCGGTCATCGCGATCCTCCTGGTTCGAGCTACTCCGCGCGACATACCCAGGGCCGTTTTTGAAAGTCAACAAGTCGTCCGGCAAGCGCTCGCCGCGTACGACGAAAGATTCGCGCACCCCTCACGCGCCGGCTTTACTATCGCGGAGCCATCGACTAACGAGAGCCGATCCGGGGCTCCATCGCCCCGCCGTGGAGGGCTCGAAATGGAATTCCAAGAGGTTCTCGGCATCCGCAGGTCCATCCGCTTCTTCGAGCCGGACAAGCCGGTCGAGATGGAGAAGATCCAGAAGATCCTCGAGTCGATGCGCATCGCCTCGTGCGCGGTGAACGCCCACTGGCTGAAGGCCGTCGTCGTGCGCCGCGACGACCTGTCCCCCGACGACCTCGAGAAGATGAAGATGCCGGTGCAGGCGCTGGTGATCACGCTCGCGCCGGT
>JAXDLK010000257.1:0-3937 GCA_034666665.1 Candidatus Binatota bacterium | reverse complement strand
CCGGCGGTCGTCGGTGAAAGCGATCGGGCCGGCCCAGCGGTGAGCGATTCGGGTTCGCGCCAGTGCCGGGTGAAGGTCGCGGACGCGAGCGATCAGGCGCTCGAGCGCGTTCACGGGATCCTCGCCGGTGAGCGATATCCGCGTGAGGTCGTCCGTCGCGTCGAAGGCCAGGCCGGAGCCGAACACCATCCCCCCCGACGCGAGTCGCCGGCCCCAGAGGTACGGCAGATCGACCGTGTAGAAGGGCAGCTCCGCGGCGGCCCCGAGCGCGTGCGCCGCCGCATCGTCGAGCGGCTCCGTGGCGACGGCCATCGTCAAGGCGGGATGTACGGACCGTCGCGACGGCGGCAGCGGTGACACGTACGCGTTGAGCGCGACCACGACGGCGCCGGCGCGGACCGCCCGGTCGCCCGATCGCACGACCAGCGGTGACCCGGCCTCGACCGCGGTGACGGGCGTCTCCTCGTGCACCTGCGCTCCGGCGTCGACGGCCGCGCGCGCGAGCCCGGCGACGAGAGCCCCGGGGTCGAGGGTGCCGCCCTCGACGGATTGCTCGACGTCGAGGTAGGCGCTGCCGTCCCTCCAGAAACCGCGAACCGGGTCGTGGCGGAGCTCCAGACATCCATCGAGCCGGAGGTCGCAGTCGATCCCGGTGCTCGCCACGAGCTCCGCCAGACCCGCGACGCACCGGTCGGCATCGGGCAGCGGTCCCGCGGCCGTGCCTTCGAGAACCAGCCCACCCGTCCTTCCACTCGCACCGGCACCGATCCTCGCCGCCTCGAGCAAGACTACGCGCGCGCCTCCGCGGGCGAGTGCGAGTGCCGCCGAGAGACCGGTGAAGCCGCCGCCGGCGACGGCGACGTCCGCGCGCTCGAGGAGTGGCACGCGAGGGAGCCGATCCTCGATGCGCCATGGCGGATCGCCCCAGCTGGCCACGCCCTGCGTGTACCAGGCCGGGCGAGCCGCGGGGAGTCAGTGCGCGCGTGGGTTTGCGCACGCGAGCGTGGCGTGACAGGGCCGGCGGGATGGCCGAGAAGCGCGCGGCAGACACGGGGTTCCTCGAGTGGGTGCCGATCGCGCTGTCCGTCGCGCTGACGTCGATCGCAGGGACGGCGGCGTTTCGTGCGGCGTCCGCGTTTTCCCCCTCCCACGATCCGAAGGAGATCGCCTCGTCGGTCGAGCAACTCCTCGCAGGCCAACGCCTGGTGCTGTTCCCTCTCGGCGTCGCGACCTCGATCGCGACGCTGGTCGTTCTGCTTCGCCACTCGCGCCTGTTCTCGTGGCGAGGGCGATTGCAGGCGCTCGCGGTGCTCGTCCTCTTCGCCTCGGCGCTGGTGTCGAGCGGCGCGATCGAGCCGGCCGCGCGCGCGGTCGCCGCGGCCGCAGCCGCTGGCGGCGCGGACCTGGCGCCGCTGATGGCGCGGCTCGTGAGCTACGTTCGATTGGGCTTCGCATGCGCTCTGATCGCGACCGTCAGCCTCGGGATCGCCCATCGCATGGCATTACCGCCGGAGCTTCCCGGCGGCATGGCGCTCGGCCCCCGCCAACGGTCGCTGCTCTTTCTCCTCGGCGCCGCCACGCTCTTCGAAGGCTACGACCGCTTCATCGGCTCGCTCGCGCTGCCCTACATCGGCGCCGATCTGGGCGCGTCCGAAGGCACGCTCGGGTTCGCCTTGTCGGCGATCCGCCTCGGCGCGCTGGCTTCGATCCCGCTCGGGCGGTTCGCCGATCGCCACGGCCGACGCCGCCTCCTGCTGTTCACCATCCTCGCGTACACGGTGGCGACCGCCGCCACCGGTCTGTCACGCGGCGTCGTCACCTTCGTGGTCTTCCAGCTGTTTGCGACGATCTTCCTGACCGCCGAGCTGGCGGTCGCGCAGGTGGTGATCTCGGAAGAATTCCCGGCGACGTTCCGTGCGCGCGGGCAGGGGTTCCTCGGCGCTTTCGCGGCGCTCGGTGCCGGAGTGGCCGCGCTCCTCTTCCCGATCCTGCAGGAGACGTCGCTCGGCTGGCGGGGCCTCTACTTCCTCGGGATCGTCCCGCTCCTGTTGATCGCGTACATGCGCCGGAGTCTGCCCGAGACCGAGCGCTGGCAGCGCGCGCACACGGCGGGAGAAACCCGTGACCTCGCGTTCTCCGAGCTGCTGGCTCCCGCCTATCGCCGGCGATTCGTGGTGTTGCTGGCGGTCTCGCTCGCCGCGTATGCCGCGGCGAGCCCCGCGTTCGCCTTCGCGTCGTGGCGGGTGACGCGGGACTTCGGCTGGACTCCGTCGCAGGTGAGCACGATGGTGATCCTCG
Source organism: Candidatus Binatota bacterium (assembly GCA_034666665.1). GTDB lineage: Bacteria > Desulfobacterota > Binatia > JACPRU01 > JACPRU01 > JAXDLK01. The sequence goes on along the minus strand of JAXDLK010000257.1, from coordinate 1,639 downwards.
GCGGAGGCGTCGGCATGCTCGGCTGGTTCGTCTTCGGCAGCCTCGCCGAGCGTTACGGTCGACGGCCGGTCGGCATCGCCGCGCTCGTCGGCTGCGGCGGCGCGATCTTCGCGTACTTCCGGAGCGCATGGCCGGGACCGGCGTTCGGCAGCCTCGTCTTCATGGAGGCGGGGGCGGCCGTCGCCGTCAATGCGCTCGGCACGGAGCTCTTCCCGACCCGCATGCGGAGCACGGCGAAATCCTGGATCATCAACGCGTCGATCGTCGGGGCTCTCCTCGGGCTGCTCGTCGTCGGCGCCTTCGCCGATCACCTCGGAGGCGCCGATCGCGTGCTCGCGCTGCTGTCGATCCTGCCGGTGGCGGTGAGCCCGGCGCTGCTCCTGCTGCCCGAGACCTCCGGCCGCGAGCTCGAAGAGCTCGCGTAAGGCTCGGCGGAACGTCGCGGCTCGAGCCCATTCCTCGGTCGGGGTGCGCTAGATGCCGTACGCCTCGCGCACGTTGGCGCCGAGAAGCCGCGGCCTCACGCAGTCCGGGAGACGGTTCGCGAGCTCCTCGAGCTCCTCCAGGTAACGTCCGGTGTGGTCCGGGTGCGGGAAGTCGGACGCCCAGAAGAAGCGGTCGGCCCCGAGGAGCTCCGCCATCGCCGGCACCGTACGCTCGTCCGGATCACAAGAGATCCAGCACTGGCGCCGGAAGTACGTGCTCGGTCGCTCGCGCAGAGGCACGCGATCGCCAAGAGCGGTCGCGTCGTATACCGCGTCGAGGCGGTCGAGCCAGTAGCCGATCCAGCCCGCTCCCGATTCGAGGATCACCACCTTCAGGCGCGGGAAGCGGTCGAAGACTCCGAAATCGAAGAGCGTGGTGAACGCGTGGCGCACGCCGTCCGAGGCGGTGACGGCGGCGAGCAGCCGCGCCTTGCGGATCTCCTCGAAGCGTCGCGGCGCGGCCCAGGTCGGCTCGAACGTGGGATGGATCGCGAGCGGCACTCCGAGGTCCTGGGCGGCGGCGAACACCGGATCATGATCAGGGTGGCCGTGGGGCTTGCGCGTGATCGTGAACGGCGCGACGAAGGCGCCGCGAGCCCCCTCGCCGACGGCGCGCTCGAGCTCCGCGGCAGCGGCTGCCGGATTGCCGAGCGAGAGATGCGCGATCGGGAACAGACGATCAGGTCCTTGGCGGCAGAACTCGACGATCCAGCGGTTGTATGCCCGGGTGTACGCCTGCGACAGCTCCACGTCGTCGAGCTCGGCTTCCCAGAGCAGCCCGAGTGTCGGGTAGAGGAACGCCGCCTCGAGGTTCTGGGCATCGAGAAGCTTCAGGCGCTCCGCTGCGTCCATGGATCCGAAGGGTGCCCCCGCACGGTAAGTGCGTTCGGGACGAGGCTTGATGTCGTCGACGCCCTTGCCCATACCGCCGAGAGTGCCGGGGAAGCCCCTCCGCGACATCACCGACGGTACCCCGCCGATCTCCAGGTACTCGAGCCCGTTCTCGTCCGTGCAGATGCGCAGCGCGCGGTCGCGATAGCGATGCTCGAGGTACTGGTCCCAGAGCTCCGGCGGCTCGAGAAGGTGACCGTCGGCGTCGACGGCGCCGGAGTGGGCGAGGCGATGTACCTGATTCATCGAAAACTCCATTTGGC
>JAXDLK010000256.1:0-6168 GCA_034666665.1 Candidatus Binatota bacterium | reverse complement strand
TCCCCCCCCTCCCCCGACCCGCGACATCGCACCCGGACTCTCAGCGTGGCTCCGGCGCGCGGCCGCCGCCTCGATGCGGCACCGGCGCGCGGTGATCGGCGGGGCCGGGGCGCTCGCGATCGCCATGGCGCTACCGATCCCGTGGATCCACGTCGACTCGAACTTCCAGTCGTTCTTCCGCGAGGACGATCCGATCCAGATCGCCACCAACGTCATCAACCGGCACCTTGCGGGAAGCTCCGCCTTCTACGTGGCGATCGACGGCAGCAAGAACGTCGTCAAGAACTGGGACACGCTGAAGCGCATCCGCGATCTCCAGCGCTGGCTCGAATCCCGGCCTGGCGTCGAGAAGACGATCTCGTTCGTCGACTACGTCGAGGCCTTCGACCGCGGGGCCCAGCGCGTCTCCGGCGGCGACATCCTGATCGGCCCGAACGGCGAGATCGTCACCAACGCGGAGCCGGGTGAGCGCAAGACCCTGTGGGAGAACCCGGCGCAGCTGGCCGCGGCGCTGCAGCTGATCTCCTCGAACCCGAAGGCGTTCTCCTCCGTCGTGACCTCGGACTTCGCGCGCACGAACGTGCTCGTGCGTACGAGCCTCACCCGCTCGAGCGACGTCACGGATCTCGCGAAGGGCATCCGCGAGTACGCGCGCCGTCACTTCCCGCCGGAGATCGCGGTTCGGCCGACCGGCACGTTGATCCTGCTCACGCAGACCACGGGCAGCATCGTCATCGGCCAGATCGAGAGCCTGGCATTCACCGCCGGCACCATCTTCGTGATCATGTCGGCGATGTTCCTGTCGCTCCGCGTCGGCCTGATCGCGATGATCCCGAACATCTTCCCGATCGTCTTCTTCCTCGGGCTCATGGGGCTGACGGGTGCCGACCTCAACCTGGCGACGAACATGATCGCCTCGATCGCGCTCGGCATCGCCGTCGACGACACCATCCACATCATGTCGCGCCTCTCGAGCGAGGTGCGGGCGACCGGTGACCAGGAGGGAGCGCTGCTCGAGACCATCTCCTCGGTGGGCAAGCCGGCGCTCTTCGCCTCGGTGCTGCTGTTCTTCGGCTTCCTCGCGCTCTGCGCGTCGAGCTTCGTGCCGATCCAGGAGTTCGGCTATCTGTCCGCGGCGACGCTCGTGTTCGCCTTCTTCGGCGAGGTGGCGCTGACGCCCGCGCTCCTGTCGACGACGCGGATCATCACCCTCTGGGACGTCCTCTACCTGAAGCTCGGCACGGACCCGCACAAGACGATCGGCCTCTTCCAGAACCTGAGGCCGTGGCAGGCGAAGATCGTCGCGCTGATGGGCGAGCTCCGCGCCTTCCCCGGCGGAAGGGCGATCGTCCGCGAGGGCGAGGTCGGCGACTCGATGTACGTGATCATCAACGGCGGGGCCGAGGTCCAGGTCGATTCCGGCGGACACCGCCGGGTCGTGCGGAGCCTCGGGCGCGGCGACGTGTTCGGCGAGATGGGGCTCATCCGCCAGCACGAGCGGACCGCGGACGTCGTCGCCGTGGGCGACGTCGAGGTGATGGTGATGGACGAGCGCTTCCTCACGCGGATCGAGCGGCGCTACCCGCGGATCGCCGTCAAGATCCTGAAGAACGTCTCGCGCATTCTGAGCGACCGCCTGCAGCAGGAGACGCAGCGCGTAGGGGACGTGTCACACCTTGAGCGCATTTGACCGGCCATCGGTCGGTTGCAACCCCGGTCACGCAAATGCGCTCAATGTGTGAAACGTCCCCGACTTGACTCAGCGGCGGGCGCGCCGAAAGGTCTCAGCAGAATGCGGTGCGTCAACTGCGACACCGAGATCCTCGCCGGCAAGCGTTTCTGCCACCAGTGCGGGACCCCGGTGCAGCTCCGCTGCGGGAGCTGCGGTGCGACGCTCGAGGCGAGCTTCCGCTTCTGTCCCGACTGTGGCACGGCCACGGGATCGGCCGCGCCGCCGGCGGAGACCACGGGGTCGCCGGCGCCACCGGCGGATCGGCTCGATCGCCTGCGCGACCACATCCCCGAGACCCTGGCGGAGAAGATCCGCGCCAGCCGGCCGGTGATGGGCGGCGAGCGCAAGCTCGTGACGGTCCTGTTCTGCGACCTCGTGGGATCGACGGCGATCGCCGAGCGGCTCGATCCCGAGGACTACCGCGAGCTCCTCGATCGTTACCTCGAGCTCGCCTTCCGCGAGATCTACCGCTTCGAGGGCATCGTCAACCAGCTCGCAGGCGACGGCATGATGGCGCTCTTCGGCGCGCCGATCGCCCACGAGGACGCGCCGCACCGCGCCGTGCAGGCGGCGCTCGCGATCCGCGAGGCGCTCGACGGCTTCAATCGCGAGTCGTGCGCCGAGCTCGGCATCAAGCTCCGCATCCGCATCGGCATCAACACCGGCCCGGTGGTCGTCGGCAACGTCGGCAACGACCTCAAGATGGACTACACCGCGATCGGCGACACGACGAACCTGGCCGCGCGGCTCGAGGCGCTCGCCCAGCCCGGCAAGATCCTGATCAGCGAATCCACCCACCGGCTGGTGCGCGGGTTCTTCGAGGTGAGGCCGGCCGTGTCGTTCACGGTCAAGGGCAAGAGCGAGCCCGTGAACGCCTGCGAGGTCATCGCCCTCGCGGAGACGCGCACGCCGATGGCGCTCGCCGAGGCGCGCGGCATGACGCCGTTCGTCGGCCGGGGAAACGAGCTCGCGCAGCTCGAGGGCTGCTACGAGCGGCTGCTCGGCAACTTGCCGCAGGTCGTGAGCATCGTCGGCGAGGCGGGCGGCGGGAAGTCGCGCCTGCTCTACGAGTTCAAGCGGCTCCGCGCCGCCGACGAGCTCGTGCTCTTCGAGGCCCGGTGCTCCGCGCTGGCGCAGTCGGTGCCGTACGCGCCTTTCGTGTCGATGCTCCGCCAGTACTTCGAGCTCCGGGAGCGCGAGACGGCGTCGGCCTCCGCGGACAAGATCGCCGAGAAGGTCCGCCGCTTCGATCCCGACCTCGACAAGATGTACCCCTACTTCTGCCGCCTGCTGTCCGTGCGGATCGACGGCATCCCGGATCGACCGGCGGACGAGCTTCGCCGCGAGACGTTCGAGGCGATCGCGCACCTGGTGATCGGCGTCAGTCTCGAGTCGCCGGTCGTGCTCTTGATGGAGGACCTCCACTGGGTCGACGAGGCGACGCGCGAGATGCTCGAGCTCTCGGTACAGAAGCTCCGGGCGGCGCGGATCATGTTCCTCTTCAGCCATCGGCCGGAGTTCCAGCCGGCGTGGCGGACGCGCGCCGCGCTCACCCAGCTGAACCTGATGCCGCTGGCGGGGGCCGACTCGCGTGCGGTCATCCGCGCGATCGCCGGCGGACAGGTACCGGACGCGCTCGAGCGCTCGATCCTCGCGCGGGCGGAAGGCAACCCGTTCTTCCTCGAGGAGATCACCCGCGCGCTGGTGGAGGAAGGCTATCTCCTGCGCAGCGATGGACGCATCGAGCTCAGCCGGCCGGCGGAAGAGATCCAGATCCCCGGCACGGTGCAGGAGCTGATCGCCGCGCGGCTCGACCGCCTGGGGCCGTGGGCGAAGCGCGTGGCGCAGGTCGCGGCCGTCTTCGGCCGGCAGTTCCGCCGGGACGATCTCACGCGACTGCTCGAGAGCGAAGAGATCGACGTCGGCGTCGAGCTCGAGGAGCTCGAGCGCCGTGGCATCATCCACCGGAAGGACGCGCTGTCGCTCGACGAGTTCCGCTTCGGCGAGAGCCTCACCCAGGAGGTCGCTTACGAGAGCCTGCTCCTGCGAGAGCGGCGCACCCTGCACGAGCGCATCGCCTTCCTGCTCGACGAGAGGCTCGGCGAGTCGGGCGAAGGCGCGGCGCTGGTGGCGCACCATTTCGCCCGCAGCGACAATCGCGCGAAGGCGGTCGAGACCATGCTCCGCGCGGCGGAGCACGCGGAGAAGCTGCCCTCCTACCCGGCGGCGCTCGGCTTCTATCGCGACGCCTGGACGATCGTCTCGCAGGTCGTCGGCGAGACCGGCCTCGGGCCGGTCGAGTTCCGCATGCTCGCCCGGCAGACCGCTCTCGGCCTTTGCCGCTTCGCCGTCTTCTACGGCGCTCCGGACGTCGCCGCCGCGGAGCGCGCCGCGCAGCTCGGTCGTGCGCTCTCCGAAGAGGCGAACGACCCCGAGGGCATCGCCACGTTCTACCTCTTTGAGGGGATGATCCTCGGGCAGGCGCCGCGCGATCGCGCGGGCTCCGGCCTGGCGCTGATCGAGCGCGGCGTCGCGGTCGCTCAGGCAGCGGGACTCGACCTGGTGGCGCTGAATCTCTCCCGCGGGCTCGCCTGGGGCTACTTCCTCGACGGCCGGTTCGAGGTCGCGCGCAGCATGCTCGAGTCGGTGGTCGCCAGGCTCGACGAGCTCGGCATCGGCGCCAAGCTGACGGACACATATTTCGGAGCGCTCTTTCTCAGGAACATGGCGGCCTTCCATGACGACGACATCGAGGGCGCCGCCGCTCGCTTCGCCGAGACCTACGAGCTCGCGATCCGCGCCGCGAACCGGACCGTGCAGGCCGGCTCCTCGATCGGCCTCTCCTGGATTCATTTCCTCCGCGGCGAGTACGCGGAGGCCAAGCGCATCGCCGAACGCGCGCTCGAGGTATCCGAGGCGATCGGCAACGCCGGAATGATCCGTACCGCCGCGGCGCTCGTCCTCGGCGCGCGGCTCGAGCTCGATACCCACACCGCTACCGGCCGCTACCTCGATCTCATCGACCAGACGGTGACGGCGCCCAGCGGCGACTTCGGCACGCGGATCCATCTCCTGGTCGAGGTGCTGGTCGCGGTCGACGAGATCGAGCGCGCGCGCCGCCTCGCGGAGTTCGCCGAAGACCATGGGCAGGGCCGGTACCGGCAGGCGCTCTCCAGCCTGGCGCTCGGCAACGTGCTCCTCGCGTCCGGGCCGGAGCACTGGGAGGCGGCCGACGACGCACTTCACCGGGCGGCCTCGATGGCGCGGGAGCTCGGCTCGCGATCGACTCTCGGGCTCGCTCTCCTCGCGGAGGCCGAGCTCGCCGCCGCCCGCGGCGAGCTCCCGGTCGCGGAGGCGCGGGCCGGGGAGGCGGCCGATCTGCTCGCGGAGATCGGGTACCGCCGCTACGAGGCGCGAGCGCGCCGTCTGAACTCCCCCGCTTCGCTCGAGGACGAGCGCCGCGACGCCGTCGGATGAGCTCGCCGTCGAGCTCCGCCCGCGAGCAGTTCGGCCGGCAGGCGCACCGCTACGCCCGAAGCCGGCCGCACGCGCAGGGCACGAGTCTCGAGGCGCTGGTTCGCCTTGCCACGCCGTCACCGTCGGATCGCGCGCTCGACGTGGCCACGGGCGCGGGCTTCGCCGCGTTCGCGCTCGCGGAAGCGGCCGGGCGGGTGGTCGCGAGCGACCTCACGCGCCCGATGCTCGAGCAAGCGCGATCGCTCGCCGCCGAGCGGCGCCTCGCGAACCTCCGGTTCGTGCAGACCTCGGCGGAGGATCTGCCGTTCGCCGACGCGAGCTTCGACGTGGTGTCGTGCCGAGTGGCGCCGCATCATTTCGTGTCGGTGCCACGATTCCTCGCCTCCGCGCGGCGCCTCCTCCGAACGGGCGGCCGGGTGGTGGTCGCCGACACCACGACACCCGAGGACGCGGACCTCGACCGCTGGCAGCAGGATCTCGAGCGTCTGCGCGATCCCTCGCACGTGCGCAACTACTCGCCGAGCGAGTGGCGGCGGCTCTTCTCCGGCGCGGGGCTTCACGTCGACGCGCTCGAGGACCACCACCGGACGGAGCTCCTGGTCTCGGACTGGGTACGGACCTCGGGCTCGCCGCCGGACGTGGTCGCCGAGGTGACTCGCCGGTTCGCGACCGCGCCGTCCGCCGTGCGCGCGGCGTTCGCGGTCCGCGACGTCGGCGGCGACGTGCACTTCTCCTGGCCGGTCGTCGTGCTCCGTGGCCGACCTGTCTAGGAACGCCGCCAATCCCACCTCTCCGAACGCGCCTTTTGCGGGTACGTGGCGGCGAAGATCTGGCTGATGCCGCCGCCGGTGTCGTTGCCCACCAGATCGACCTGGTCGATCTCGAGCGCATCGAGGAACGCGGAGATCATCCGCGCCTGCTCGCGGAAGGAGACGTCCTGACCCGGCGCCACCTCGGTG
>JAXDLK010000255.1:0-7836 GCA_034666665.1 Candidatus Binatota bacterium | reverse complement strand
GCTGCCGCTATCAAGAGGTCCGCGCGGGACACAATTGGACGAGCTGGCGCGCGCACCTGAAGGACCTCCTCACCTGGATCTGGGAGCCCGGGACGTAGCCCGGCGCAACTTCCTCCACTCTCTCTCTCTTGGTCCCCCGCGGGGGAGACGATGCGATCTCTTCGTCCCCGTCCGGCGGGGGAAAGGGCGCGACTCTCTCTCGTCCCGTCTCCCGTTCCGGCGAGGGAAAGGGCGCGACTCTCTCTCGTCCCCTCTCCCCCGTCCTCGGGGGAGAGGGCCAGGGAGAGGGGGCGTATTCCTTGCACTCACGCCGTCGCTCGGGCACCACGGCGACCGCAGGAGGTGCCGCCGATGCCGATACTCGATCCGTACGTCACCGCTACCGAGCTCCGCGACCTGGTCGCCAGCGGGGAGGTTCGGCCGCGCGAGGTCGCGGACTTCTTCCTCCGCCGGATCGACGAGCTGAACCCGAAGCTGAGCGCCTTCATGACGGTCACGCCCGAGCGCGCGATCGAGGACGCGACGCGCCTCGAGAAGCGCAAGCCTTCGCGCCTGCCGCTCTACGGCGTCGCCTATTCGCTGAAGGACCTCACTTGGACGAAGGGGATCCGCACCACGTTCGGCTCGCGGAACTTCGCCGACTTCGTGCCGGACGCGGACGCGGAGCTCGCGGACCGCTTGCGGAACGCGGGCGGCATCCTGCTCGGCAAGACGACGACACCGGAATTCGGCGGCCGTCCGACGACCGAGGGCGGCCTCTGTCCGCCGGCGCGCAATCCGTGGAACACGGAGCACACGGCCGGCGGATCGAGCGGCGGCGCCGCGGTCGGTGTCGCCGTGGGCATGCACCCGATCGCGGAAGGAAGCGACGGCGGCGGCTCGGTGCGCATCCCGGCCGCGTGCTGCGGCGTGTTCGCCATCAAGCCTTCGCGCGGCCGCATCTCGCTCGCGCCCGGCTACGGAGAGGTCTGGGGCGGCCTCTTCACCAACGGCCCGATCGCTCGCACCGTCCAGGACGCGGCGCTGATGCTCGACGTCATGGCCGGACCGGTGCCCGGCGACCCGTACTGGGCCGCGCCGCCGTCGCGGCGATTCGTCGCCTCGGCCGATCGCCGCCCGAAGGGCCTCCGCCTGGCGACGCTCGCGAAGAGCGCGCTCGGTCCGGTCGACGCGGACACCGTGAGGGCGTTCGAGTCCGCCTGCCACGTCTTCGAGGAGCTCGGTCACGAGCTCGAGCCGGTGGACCTCGACCCCGCGGCCCTGCTCGTCGAGTCCTTCGGCAAGGTCGTCGGCGCGAACCTCGCTGCGGTGCCGTTCGCCGATCCCGAGCTGATCGACCCCGTCGTCCGCGTCTTCTACGAGGCCGGGCGGAAGACGAGCGCCGGAGAGTACGTGAACGCGATGGCCGAGATGCACAACCGCTCGCGCGAGGTCGTGCAGAAGCTTCTCTCGTACGACGCGCTCCTGACGCCGACGCTGTCGCGGCCGGCGATGCGCATCGGCACGCTGCCGTCGAAGCTCGAGAGCTACGTCGACGAGGCCCTCGCGTGGCTGCCGTTCACGTTTCCCTTCAACGCGACGGGACAGCCGGCGTGCTCGCTGCCGAACGGATTCAGCTCGGACGGCTTGCCGATCGGCCTGCAGATCGTCGGCCGGCCGCAGGACGAGCCCATGATCATCTCGCTGGCGGCGGCGTTCGAGGAGGCGCGGCCCTGGCGAAATCGGAAGCCTCCGGTCTGAGCGGCGGCGGCGCCGCCCGGCGAAACATTTCTTGCCGCGAGCGGTGCCGTGGACTAAAAGGGCCCTCGTATCGATGCAAAATCAGGATCGTCGAGCAGGAGTGTCCCTGGTCGTCGACGGCACCCAGAGCGAAGGTCGATGACGAACCGTCTCGCCAAGGCAGCGGCTGCGCCGCGCGATCGTTCGCGGCAGATCGTCGAAATGACGGCGCTCGACGTCAGCCTCGTCCGCGATCAGGCGGATAGCCCGAGACCCGCGTCGCGCGAGCTCCAAGCGGTTGCCGCCGAGCTGAAGCAGGATGCCGCAGGACTCGCCCAAGAGCTCGCCGCGGTCATTCGCGGCATCCCCGAGTACGGGCTCGTCAAGGATGCGTCGGTCTGGAACGAGATCCGGCAGGTCGTGCGCGCGAACGTCCCCGTCTTCTACGGCCAGGTCGTCGACGGACGCGAAGCGAGCGACGACGAGCTCGCCGCCGCTCGCCACTTCGCCCGCCGTCGCGTGCACCAGGGCATCCCGCTGCACGCGCACCTGAACGCGTACCGGAAGGGCATGTGGGTCCTGTGGGGCGAGCTCGTCGCTCGTGTGATCCGGCGGCCGCGCCTCCAGCAGGAGCTCCTGTTGCGCGCCGCCTGGGCCTTTCGCCACCACGAGCAGATCTGCGGAGCGGTGGCCGAGTCGTACTGTGCGGAGCAGGGCGGGCAGGCGCGCCAGCGCGAGCAGATGCTGCGCGCGCTCTTCGACGCGATCATCGACGGCAGCATCTCCTCGGACGAGGAGCTGAAGGCGCGCGCGGGCGGAGTCGGTCTCGACCTCGAGCATGAGTTCCATCTGGTGCTGGCCTCGACGACCGCCGCCAACGCCGTGCTCCCGGCGGTGCCGCTCGGTACCGCCATCGCGGAGGCGGCCGGCATGTCACTCGAGGACGTCGTCGCGGTCGAGCGCGGGTCCGACTTGATCCTGCTGGTCCCGTCACCCGGCGGCGGCAGAGACGCGGCGCTCGACCGCGCGAAGCTCTCCCGCGCGGTCGCCGCGGCGGCCGGAGCTCTGACGGTATGCGTGGGCGTCTCCGGTCGGGTCGCCGGCGTCGTCGGCGTTCGTGCCGCCTGCCGCGAAGCGACCCGCGCGATCGAGATCGGCCGCACGCTCGAGCCGGACCAGATCGTCTTCTTCTACGACTCGTACGTCGTGCACGACACGCTCGAGACCGGCGCGCGCGCCGGACATCGTCTCGTCCGCGACACGCTGGGGCCGCTGCTCGAGCTCGGCACCAGCGGCCGGCGAATGGTCGAGACCCTGGACGCCTATTTCCGCGGCGGCACGAACCTGAAGGTGGCGGCCGGACTGCTGGACATTCACCCGAACACGCTCGCCTACCGGATCCGGCAGATCCACCGTCTCACCGGGCTCGATCTCGATCATCACGATCACCGGCTGCGGACCGAGATGGCGCTTCGCCTGCTCGCTTTGCAGACGCCGCGCCCCTCGACGAACGGCCAGGAGCCGAACGGCAACGTCGGCGACCGAGCGCCCGCTGCGACGCCGAAACCGCGCGCTCCCCGCAGTCCCGCGTCGCGCTGAGAATCACAGCCGACCCGAGGTCCGGGGGCCTGCCAGCAAGCACCGGCCCCGTTGCATCGCCGAGGGCACGGCAAAGTCCACTCGATCCGACTTCACTCATGAGCAAAGTCGGACCCATGCACCACTGCTGCGCGGCCGCCTCGACGGTGCATGAAAGCCCGAGTGGAATGCCGTCATTTTACGCCGTAAACTGCCGACATGGCCGGCGTGCGTGAACCGGCTGTTTCGTCCCCCGAGGGGGTCGTACTTCCTTTTCGGCGCCCGCGGCACCGGAAAGAGCACGTGGGTCCGCCGGCAACACCCGCGAGCCCACTGGGTCGATCTGCTCGACGAGTCCCGTTACCAGAGACTCCTCGTCGACCCCGGCCTTTTCTCGGCAGAGCTGGAGGCACTACCGGACCGCTCCGAGGTGGTCGTCGACGAGGTCCAGCGGTGCCGGGACTCTTGAACGTCGTCCATCAGAAGATCGAGGAAAAGCGGCTCCGGTTCGTCCTCATAGGATCCAGCGCGCGAAAGCTCCGCCGGGCCGGCGTCAACCTGCTCGCCAGTCGCGCGGTTCGGCGAAGCCTCCATCCATTCGTTCCGGAGGAGCTCGGGGCCGATTTCCATCTCGACCGAGCGCTCGCGACGGGCACTCTCCCGATCATATGGATGTCCGATTCGCCTCGAGATTCTCTCGACGCGTACGTACAGATGTATCTGAAGGAGGAAATCCAAGCAGAGGCCGTGACCCGGAACCTTCCGGGATTCGCGCATTTTCTGCCGATCGCGGCGCTCTTCCACGCCGAAGCTCTCAACGTCTCCGCGCTCGCTCGTGACGCGGGTGTCGCGCGAACGACCGCGCAGGGCTATCTCGAGATCCTCGAGGACACCTTGTTCACGTTTCGATTGCCGGCCTTCGCGAGCCGGCTCCGTGTTCGCGAGAAGCGACATCCGAAGCTCTACTGGGTGGACCCGGGGCTCGTCCGGGCGCTGTCGCGCAACCGCGGCGACCCGGACGCGGAATCCGTCGGCAAGCTGTTCGAGGGCTGGGTCGCGGCGCTCCTCCGGGCGTACGGTGATTATCGCGGACTTTTCGAAGACTGGACGTACTGGGCGCCCGCAGAATCGAAATCGACCGAGGTCGATTTTCTCCTCCGGCGCGGGGCGCGAGCTCGTGGCGATCGAGGCGAAGGCGTCGCGTCGATTTCGTCCCGAGTTCGTGAAGGGCTTACGCGCGATCGGCGAGCTGCGGGGCGTGCGGCGGCGGATCGTCGTATATCTCGGAACCGAGCGCCTCGTTCCCGAGCGCGGCATCGAAGTTCTGCCGCTCGCAGGATTTCTCCGCGAGCTCGAGCGGGGGTTCTGACGCTGCAGTCGAAGACCCGGGCGCGCCGTCCGCCGTCAAGCGGGGGGGAGGTTCGCTTGCCAGGAACCCCGGCAGCCATTCACGCGCGATGGAAGGATCCTCCGGAATTCCGATCCGCGTCCGTGGTGCGCGTGAATCTCCGTCGCCGCCGCGCTACGATCGGCGAGCATGGATCTCCACGAGCTCGCCGAGGAGCGAAGCCTCGCGCTTCGGCATGGTGTGGAGCGCGTACACGGCAGTGCTCGTGAGGCGGCAAGGGCGCGAGTCGCGCCGCCGGCAGTCGGACCGGGGCGGCGAACCCGGAGCTCGACGCATCCGGGAGACCGTTCGTTGACCGTCCGCCGCGACGCGGCTATCTTGTCGAAGATTTCAACAATCGGAGCGCTGCATGGCAACGATGAACTTCAGCATTCCGCAGCCCGTGAAGGACGCATTCGATCGGGCGTTCCGCGGGCGTAACAAGAGCGCGGTGATCACGGCTTTGATCGAGAGCGCGGTGGCGGAGGAGCAGCGGAAGCGTCGGCGCGCGAAGGCCATCGACGCGCTGTTGGAGTTGCGACGAGACATCGCGCCCGTACGCCCCGGTGAAATCCCGCGGGCGCGCGGCGTCGGCCGTCCGTGAGAGTCCTCGTCGCGGATGCGAGCGTCGTCGTCAAGTGGATCTTGCCTGATCGGACCGAGGAGCACACGGCCGAGGCGATGGCGATGCTTGACGATCTCCAACGGGATCGATTGAACCTCGTCCAGCCGCCGCACTGGATCGTGGAAACCGCCGCCGTCGTCGTTCGCCTGCGTCCACACGCTGCCGATCGCGCAGTCCGGCTCCTTCATTCGCTGGAGTTGCCCATCGACGATGACGAGGGAACCTACGCCGTCGGCTGCCGGCTGGCCGAGGAGCTCCGGCATCATCTGTTCGACACGCTGTACCATGCGATCGCCTTGCGTAGGGCCGGCGCGGAGCTGGTGACCGCCGACGATCGTTACTTCCGAAAGGCGAAGCGGTTTGGGGCCATCCGCAGACTGGCCGATTACGTCGCGGCCGACGACCGGACGTAGCGGTCCGGGCCGGCGGCATCACACGAGTGAGCGGGAGTATTCCACCGAGCTCGCGGGAGACGACTCGTCGACCATCCGCCGCGACGCCGCTATCTCGTCGAAGATTCAACAATCGGCGCGAGCCATCGCGACGATGAACTTCAGTATTCCGCAACGAACACACAGCTGCCGTCGGTGCCCAAGCGTGGCGTGGACCGCGGCACAGGGACGATGATACGTATTCCATACGTAAGGCAGGTCTCCATGCCGAAAACATCGTTGAAGAAGGACAAGTGGACCCTCTCCTTCGATCCGGACCTCAAGCGGCTGGTCGTTCGGGCTGCCAGGAAGCGGGGCGTATACCCTGTAGCGATCCTCGAGGAGATGGTCCGCGAGAAGTTCAATCCCTATGGTCACACGGATGTGGCTGACACCGTAGCGTACGTACGGGCTCTGCGCCGAAGGTCCGGCAAGGCGACCGATGACGCGTTTCTCGAGGAGATCCGCCGGTGGCAAAGATCGGGCTCCTCGTAGAGACCGACATCTTCATCGACTATTTCAACTCCGGTACCTTCGCCTCGATCCTCGATGACCCTCGCTTCGCGATCTATTACACTGCCGTCACTCGTAAGGAGCTGCTCGCGAAACGAGGCCTGAGATCGCGGGAGAAGGATGCGATCCTCGAGGTACTCGGGCGACACCGTTTGGTTCGCCTCGACCAACGAATCGCCGCACGGTACTCATCGTTGCGGACTGCGTATCGCAACGTTCCCAAAGAAGATGCGCTCATTGCGGCCGCGGCGCTCGTAAAGCGCCTCCCGCTTCTCACTCGGGACTGGCGCCACTATCGGCAAGTCGGCGAGCTCGTGCTCTTCACTGGCCGACAGGGGTGAGTGGAAACGTACGGCAGAAGGACGAGGCACGACCCTGCCACTGGCGCGCACCGAAGGGATCTCGCCACTCATCCCGAACGCGAATCGACCATCTTCTACCGGCCACGAGCCTGTCTGCCGCCTTCCTCAGGGAATCGCGGTCTCCTCGCACAGCTTCGCGAATGGCAGCACCCGTACCCCGTCGACGAGGACGTCCTCGCGGCCGAGATGCGTCTGGTACCAGCGAGGAACCGCGATGCGCGCCTTGAAGTAGCGAATCGCGGGACTCACCCCTCGTTCCCCGATCTTGGTCTCGACGGCGAAAAGCGGCTTGCGGTCGCGCAACACCACGAAGTCCACTTCGCGCCCGTCCGTGTCGCGCAGAAACCGCAGCTCCATGCGGTGGCCTTCGGTGTCCTCGAGAAAATGACACAGCTTGAGCAGGTGAGAGGCGACGAGATTCTCGAACCGTGCGCCGGGCTCCTCCACCATGGACCAATCCCAGAGATAGAGCTTCCGCTCCTTCTTGACCGCGCGGATCCGTGACGCGCCGAACGGAGCGATCCGGAAGCAGACGAAGAGGTTCTCCAGGATCATGATCCACCGTTCGGCGGTGTCGTGGGCCACTTCGAGATCCTCGCGGAGGCTTTTGACCGAAAGCGGAGATCCCACACGCGCCGGCAACGCGTCCGCGAGCACCTCGACCAACGAGACCTCACGCACCCGTTCGAGATCCCGGACGTCGTCACGGATCACTCGGTCGAGGCGTTCGCGCTGCCACCGGCGCCAATGTCGCTCCGAAGCCCGAAAAAACGGCTCCGGAAAGCCTCCGAATCGGAGGAGTCCCTCGACGGCCTCGCGACCGCCGCCGACCTCGGAGAGTGAGAGAGGATGCAATCGATACGGATGGTAGCGACCTTGCAAGGAGTCGCCGCCGCGTCGGTAGACCTCCAGGCGCGCCGAGCCGGTGATCACGAACGTCTGGCCGGGCGCTCGCGTGTCGTAGAGGCCCTTCACGAGACCACGCCAGCGCGCGTACTTGTGGATCTCGTCGAGAATGATCCGCGGCTCGTTCGCGGGGATCTCGCCACGGCGGATGCGGGGGCGGGCGCGTACGTCGTCCCAGCTGAGGTAGGCCGGGGCGCGTGTATCCGTGGCGCCGGCCACGGCCAGCGCGAGCGTCGTCTTGCCGACCTGACGAGGACCGCTGAGGAAGACCATCTTCTCGGCGAGGTCGGCGTCGACCGCGTCGTGCAGGTAACG
>JAXDLK010000254.1:0-17449 GCA_034666665.1 Candidatus Binatota bacterium | reverse complement strand
CGATCTGGATGGGCGGCTTCACGCCGCCGGCGATCCGCCGGGCCGCGCGCCTCGCCGACGCGTACATCGCGATCGGGCCGATCCGCGCGCTCGTCGATCAGTACCGCCGCGAGCTCGAGGCGATCGGAGAGGACCCCGACGCGCACGAGGTCGCATCGGGCTTCGCGTGGCTGCTCGTCGCCCGCGATCCGGAAGCGCGCTGGCGCGAGGCGCGCGAGCATTTCCTCTACCAGATCAACCTCTACGCCCGGTGGTTCGGCGAGGTGGGAATGTCGGTCGCTTCGACCGCGTCCTCCGACGAGGATCTCCGCAAGCAGGGATTCCTGATCGTCACGCCGGAACAGGCCTGCGAGAAGATCCGCGAGTACGTGAAGGACAATCTCGTGACGCGCTTCTACGGCTGGACCGTTCCCCCGGGGCTTCCGCCCGAATGGTCCGACGAGCACGTGCAGCTGATGGCACGCGAGGTGATGCCGGCCTTCCGGTAGCCGGGCACGACCGCCGAAAGCAGCGGCGTCACACGCGCGACGACAGGCGGCCTGTCCCGCGCGGGTTCGGCGTCGCGGCAGCGCGGAGATCCGCCCGCTGGTGCGCCGGCCGCTTCACGTGCCGGGGTGAGAGCAAGAAATTCTTTCGCGAAGAGGTTCACGCGGGGGTTCCACGGTCGCGTCGTCCCTCGACACGAATCCGACCGATACTTCACGGAAGCTCCATGCGATCGATGTTTCCACAGTCGCCCACCATCTGGTGTACTCGCCGGTCCGATGCGTCAGTACGACCTTGCGGTGATCGGCACGGGCCGGCGGGCCCGAGCGCGGGTAGGATCGGCACGGCGATGATCCGGCGTCTGCTCGCGTTCTTGGCCCTCGTGGTCTCCGTGACCCCGTCGTGGTCGGCGTCGCTCCCACGAGTCTACGTCGTGCTCGTCGACGGACTCGGCGCGCGATCCTTCTCGGCGGAGCTCACGCCGGCGCTCTGGGATCTCACGCACGGTCACGAGGAACGGGCGACGTTCTACTCGAACGCTCGCGCCGTGATGCCCGCGGTCACGAACACCAATCATGTTTCGATCATGACCGGCGTCTACGCGGTGGCCCACGGGATCGTCGGGAACCACTACTGGGAGCGGCAGGGGCCTCCCGCCGGTAAGCCGCTCGACCGGAGCGAGCTCGTGGAGGTCGATACGCTGTTCACCGCGTTCGCACGAGCACGCAGCGAGGCAACGAGCGCGGGCGTGTTCGGCAAGTGGAAGCTGGCCGACCTCTTCGGTGCGAGCGAGGGTCAGCACGCGCCGAATCATCTCTGGGCCGATCTCGAAGCAGATCGTGACGTCGTCGCTGCCGGTGCGGCGCTCGACTCCGACCAGCGCACGATGAACGAGGCGCTCCGCACGATCGCGGCGCTCGATCCGGCGCTTCTCTTCGTCGCGCTCGGCGACGTCGATCGGCGAGAGCACGCATACGGGCCCGACAGTCAGGAGGCCCGGAAGGCGATCCTCCAGGCCGACCGCGAGATCGAGCGGCTCGTGACGTTCGTGAAGGCGAAGGGGATCTGGGAGAAGACCGTGATGATCGTGACGTCCGACCACGGGTTCGCGAAAGTCGCGCCCGACGGCAAGCGCCCGTATCCGACGATCTTCTTCGGGCGCGAGCTCGCGCGTACGGGGATCACGGGCGTAGCGGCCGTGTCGAACGGCGGCGTCGAGAGTCTGTACCTGTTCGGAGCGCCCGCCGCGACGGAAGCCGCGGAGCGGCTGAAGCGAGTGCGCGCGCTCGCACTCACCGAGCCGGAGATCGCCGAGGCGCTGTACCGCGTACCGAACGTGGCGGACGGTGGCCGCGAGCATGTGCTCGCGAAAGTGCATCCGGACTGGCGTTTCGCACACGAACGAGCGGGGGATCTGATTCTCGTCGCCAAGCCCGGGTATCTCTTCAACGATCCGATGAGCCCGTCCGTGGGTGCGATGCGTGGCTCGCACGGCGGTCCGGATACTCTGGACGTGCCGATCGTCGTCTCGGGCGGGTGGGAGCGGATCCGATCCGCGGTCGTCGACGAGGCTCACGGCGCGGTGAATGCGGACATCGGCATGACCGTACGCTGGCTGCTCGATCTCCCCGAGCCGCGGTTCCGGAGCGGCGCGCCCGTGCCGGCGGAGCTCCGGGGGCGGGTTCTGGAAGAAGCGTTCGAACACTGACCTCGCCCGGACCGCACCGGTGCCGCGCCGGCGGAAACCGGCAGCGTTCCTCGACCGGAACCGGACACCTGAACGGACAGTCGTTCGTCCGGAACCGACCGACAGCTCGGGTCGCCCGCCGTCTACCGGAGCGGCACCTCGCGAGTGGCACGAGGTTTCGTTGTCGTCGCTGTGGGCTCGAGTCCCCCGTCTGGTAGAAGCTTCGCGTCGAGGAACCTTCGCCAATCCGGCGGATGCAGCGTTCCGCGAGTTTGCGCGCAGGGAGCGTTGCCTCGGCCGAGCGAGCGATGACGGGCGCCTCAGCGAGAGATCGACGAACGTGACCGAGCGGCAGACGATCCGCACGAACGGAAGCCCGATCGTGACGGACCTGTCCACGTACGTGCTCGAGCCGCTCTGGGAAGACGGGGAGTTCGTGCTCTCCCGGGGCGTCCACGATGGTGACCGGGCGCCGCTTCTCACGTTTGCTCCGGCCGCGGCAGCGCCCACGTCCGAGACGATTGCCCGCATCGAGCACGCGTATTCTCTGCGCGGCGAGCTCGATTCCGCTTGGGCGGCACGACCCGTGAGCCTGGTGCATCGGAACGGGAGGCCGACCCTCCTGCTCGAGGATCCCGGACACGACCTGCTTGCGAATCTCGTCGGCCACCCGTGGCAAGTCGCGCCGTTTCTGCGTGTCGCAATCGGTGTCGCGGCCGCGCTCGCTCGACTCCACGCGCGCGGCATCATTCACAAGGACGTCAAGCCGCCCAACGTCCTCGTGAACGTCGCGACCGGCGACGCTTGGCTCATCGGTTTCGGTATCGCCTCACGGCTGCCACGCGAGCGCCAGGCGCCCGAGCCTCCGGAGGCGATCGCCGGCACGCTCGCGTACATGGCCCCCGAGCAGACCGGGTGGATGAATCGCTCGGTCGATTCGCGGAGCGACCTTTATGCCTTCGGCGTCACGCTCTACGAGATGCTGACGGGCACGCTGCCCTTCGTCGCCGCGGACCCCCTGGAATGGGTCCATTGCCACGTCGCCCGGCAGGCGACGCCGCCGGTGGAGCGCGTGTCCGGCATGCCTCGGATTCTCTCGGACGTGGTGATGAAGCTCCTCGCCAAGACCCCCGAGGAGCGTTACCAGACCGCCGCGGGTGTCGAAGACGATCTCCGCCGGTGTCTCGCGGCGTGGGAAGCCGACGGCCGGATCGACACGTTCGCACTCGGCGCGGGGGACGTCTCCGACCGGCTCATCGTCCCCGAGAAGCTGTATGGGCGGGAGCGGGAGATCGACGCCCTGCTCGACGTTTTCGCGCGCGTCGTCGCCGACGGAGGCTCGCGCCTCGTGCTCGTCTCCGGCGATTCCGGGGTCGGCAAATCCTCTCTCGTGAACGAGCTGCACGAGAGGCTCGTCGTGCCCACGGCGATCCGAGATGGCCTCGCGCAGAGGACCCTCTTCGCGTCCGGAAAGGTCGAACGGCAGAAGGGCGACATTCCGTACGGGCCGTTCGCTCAGGCGCTTCAGAGCCTGGTTCGCGCCGTTCTCGGCAAGAGCGAATCCGAGCTCGGCCGCTGGCGCGAGGAGCTTCGTCGCGCGCTCGGTCCGAACGGTCGCCTCGTCATCGACCTCGTTCCCCAGCTCGAGCTCGTGATCGGCGAGCAGCCGCCGATTCCGGACCTTCCGCCCCGAGACTCGCAGAATCGCTTCCAGACGGTCGTTCGGCGATTCCTCGGCGTGTTCGCCCGCGCGGAGCACCCGCTGATGCTCTTTCTCGACGACCTCCAATGGCTCGACGCCGCGACGCTCGATCTCCTCGAGCACCTCGTCACCGAACCGGAGGTCCGGCATCTGCTGATCGTCGGCGCGTACCGTGACGACGACGTGGCCGCCGCCCACCCGCTGATGCGGGTCCTGGCGGCGATTCGTGAGAGCGGCTCGAGCATGCTCGAGCTCGCGCTTCGACCGCTCACGCTCGACGACGTGGGCGCGCTCGTCGCCGATACTCTTCGATGTCGGGCCGAAATCGCCGCACCCCTGGCAGAGCTCGTCCACGACAAGACCGGCGGCAACCCCTTTTTCGCGGTCCAATTTCTCACGGAGCTGGCGGAAGAGGGTGCATTCAGGTTCGACACGAATGGCCGTGCGTGGACCTGGGACCTCGCGGAGATCTGCGCGAGGGGGTTCTCCGAAAGCATCGCCGACCTGATGGTCGGGAAACTGAGCCGCCTCGACGCGACGACGCGAGAAGCACTGAAGCAGCTCGCGTCCCTCGGTCACAGCGTCGACGCGACGATGCTGAGCATCGTTCGGGGGACCTCGACGGACGAGGTGCGGGAAGTGCTCTGGGAGGCCGTTCGATCCGGGCTCGTCTTCCGTCGGAACGACGCCTACACGTTCGTTCACGATCGCGTCCAGGAGGCGGCGTACGCACTGATCCCCGAAGACGAGCGGCCTGCCATTCATCTCGAGTCGGGAAGGAGGCTCGCTGCCGAGACGTCGGAGAATTCCCGCCAGACGACGATCTTCGACGTCGTCAACCAGCTGAATCGCGGCATCTCGCTCGTCACCTCGCGCGCGGAGCGCGAACGGATCGCCGAGCTGAATCTCATCGCCGGGAAGCGCGCGAAGGCGGCGACGGCGTACTCCTCGGCCGCGGCCTATCTCGACGTCGGGCAAACGCTGCTGGCCGACGATGCCGAGCGGCGCGAAAGCGCGCTCGCGATCGCGTTGGCGTTCCACCGGGCGGAGTGCGAATTCCTCGATGGCGAGACGGCCGCGGCCGAGGAACGACTGTCGGGATTGGCGGCCCGCGCCGCGAGCACGTCCGATCGGGCGGCCATCACCTGTCTCCGGGTGGCCGTCTACACCACGCTGAACCGGTACGACTGTGCCGTCGACGTCGCCGTCGACGATCTGCGGTCCCGGGGGATCGAATGGCCGCGCCATCCGACCGACGACGACGTCCGCGAGGAATACGGGCGGATGTGGAAGAAGATGCGCGGCCGCTCGATCGAGGCGCTCATCGACTTGCCGCCGATGACCGATCCCGATTGCCGGGATTCCATGAACGTCCTCGCAGACGTTCTGGCGCCTGCCTTGTTCGCGGACGTCAACTCGTTCGCGCTCGTCGTCGCCCGCATGGTCGCGCTCAGTCTCGAGCACGGCAACTGCGACGGGTCGTCCCTGGCCTACGCGCAGATCTTCATGGTCCTCGGGCCTCGGTTCGGCGATCCCGTGAGCGGATTCCGCTTCGGCCAGCTCGGCGTCGATCTCGTCGAGCGTCGTGGGCTCGTTCGATTCAGGCCGCGCGTCCAGCTGATCTTCGGCTACCACGTGCTCGCGTGGATGCGGCACCTTCGCATCGGCGGTGAGTGGATACGGCGCGCTTTCGATACCGCCCAGGAGAGCGGCGATCTCACGTTTGCGGGATTCGCTTCCACGCTCTCGATCACGAACCGTCTCGCCGCCGGGGAACCGCTCGCCGACGTGCAAGGCGACGCCGAGAGCGGCGTCGCCTTCGCGAAGAAGACCGGGTTCGCCGCCGTCGGCCGTTGCTTTCTCGTTCAGCTCGGTCTCATCCGGAGCCTCCGGGGCCTGCCCGCGCATTTCGGCGCCGCCGGCGACGTCGCCTGGGACGAACAGTGGTTCGAGCAGCACGCGGACGATCGGAGCCTGACGAGCTGGTATTACTGGGTCCGGAAGCTCCAGGCCCATTTCCATGCCGGCGACCACGCTGCCGCGCTCGATGCGGCGGCGAGGGCCGAGGCTTGCCACTGGACGACATCGTCCTTCTGGGAGGTCGCCGAGTATCATTTCCATGCGGCGCTCGTGCGCGCGATCTCGTGTGACGGTGCGCCGCCCGCCGAGAATGCGCGGCATCACGAGGCGCTCGTCGCGCACCACGGACGGATCGCGGCGTGGGCGAGGCATTGTCCCGAGAACTTCGCCGATCGCGCTGCGCTCGTCGGCGCCGAGCTCGCGCGCGTGGAGGGCCGCGAGCTCGAGGCCGAGCGGCTCTACGAGGACGCGATTCGACTCGCTCGCGGGTACGGGTTCATCCAGAACGAGGCGCTCGCCAGCGAGCTCGCCGCGCGGTTTCACGCGGCGCGCGGCTTCGCGACGATCTCACGCGCGTACTTGCGGAACGCGCGGGAGCGCTATTCCGCCTGGGGCGCCGAGGGAAAGGTGCGGCAGATCGACGATCTGCATCCCGGCGCTCTGGACGAAGAAGCACCCGTGTCGGGGCGAACGAGCGCGATCATGGGTACGCCGGTCGAACATCTCGACCTCACGACGATGGTCGAGGCTTCTCGCGCGCTGTCCGGCGAGATCGATCTCGAGCGACTGATTCGGACGCTGATGGTGTCCGCGGTCGAGCATGCCGGCGCCGAGCGCGGCCTCCTCGTTCTTGCCGGAAGCGAAGGACTGCGGATCGAGGCCGAGGCGATCACCGAGCACGACTCGGTCGGCGTTCGTCTTGGCAAAGGAGCGGCGATCGGTACGGACCTTCCGGAATCCGTCCTGCAGTACGTCGCGAGAGCGCACGAGACCGTTCTCGTGGACGACGCGTCGAGAGAGCATCGGTTCGCGGGCGACGAGTACATCGTTCGGAAGCGGCCGCGGTCCATCCTTTGCCTGCCTCTGCTGAAGCAAGCGAAGCTCAGCGGAGTGCTCTACCTGGAGAACAACCTGGCGCCCAACGTGTTCACTGCCGCGCGAATCACCGTGCTGAAGGTCCTGGCTTCGCAGGCGGCGATCTCGCTCGAGAACGCCCGCCTGTTCGGTGAGTTGCAGCGGGCCGAAAGGACGGTCCAGGAAGACGAGATCGAGCGACTGACGCTGATGGAATTCGTTCCGCTGCCGATCTTCGTGCTGGGACCGGACGGCGGCTACGTTCACGCGAACCGCGCGCTGCTCGAGTACACGGGCTTCGAGCTGTCGGACGCTCGGGGAGAAGAGTTCCGTACGAAGATCGCTCATCCGGACGACGTCGAGAGAGTACGCGGTGAGATCCGGCGCGGCATCGCGAGCCGAGCCGGCTGGGAGATCGAAGCCCGCGTCCGCGGAAAGGACGGCCGGTATCGGTGGTTTCTGATCCGCTACAACCCGCTACGGGACGAGCACGGACGGGTCCAGCGATGGTACGGCACCGGAATCGACATCGAGGACCGCAAGCGCGCGGAAGACAGAATCCGGACCGAGAACCTCGCGCTCCGCGAAGAGATCGACAGGGTGTCGATGTTCGAGGAGATCGTCGGCGCGTCTCCCGCGCTGCAGGCGGTTCTCTCGCGCGTGAGCAAGGTCGCCCCGACCGAGTCGACGGTGCTGATCACCGGCGAGACCGGGACGGGCAAGGAGCTGATCGCCCGGGCGATCCACAAGAGATCGCCACGAGCCGCGCGGGCCTTCGTCAGCGTGAACTGTGCGGCGATCCCGCAGTCGTTGATCGCCTCGGAGCTCTTCGGGCACGAGAAGGGAGCATTCACCGGAGCGCTGCAGCGCCGCCTCGGACGCTTCGAAATGGCCGAGGGCGGGACGTTGTTTCTCGACGAGGTCGGCGAGTTGCCGGTCGAGACGCAGATCGCGCTGCTCCGAGTGTTGCAGGAGCGCGAGTTCGAGCGCGTGGGCGGCAACCGGCCCATCCAAGCCGACGTCCGGGTGATCACGGCGACCAATCGAGATCTGGAAGCCGCGGTTGCCGCGGGAACGTTTCGCAGCGACCTCTACTATCGGCTGAACGTCTTTCCCATCGCGATGCCCGCCTTGCGCGAGCGGCAGGACGACATCCCGATGCTGGTGGAGTACTTCATCGATCGCTACGCGAGTCAGGCGGGGAAGAAGATCCGCCAGGTGAGCAAGAAGAGCCGGGAGCTGCTGCAGAGCTATCGCTGGCCGGGCAACATTCGCGAGCTGCAGAACGTGATCGAGCGCTCGGTGATCCTCTGCGAGACCGAGACCTTCTCGGTGGACGAGAGCTGGCTCTCCTGGGAGAGCCAGCAGGCCGAGCCGGCGAGCGGTCCGCTGGTGGAGGTGCTGGCGACGCAGGAGCGGGCGATGATCGAGGCCGCGCTGGCGGAGAGCCGAGGCCAGGTGTCGGGCGCGTTCGGTGCCGCCGGCAAGCTCGGCATGCGTCCCTCGACGCTGGAATCGAAGATCCGATCCCTCAAGATCGACAAGCAGCGCTTCAAGAATCCCTAAGTCCGACCCTTCTGAGCTCTCGCTTTCGCGATCCACTCGCGGATGTGCGCGGGACAGTTCTCGAGCGCGATTCCCTCCGTGTCCCAGCGCTCGAGAAATGCCATCGCGTCGCGATCGACGCGCTTCACGTCGACGAGGTCGAGAACGACTCGATCGCGCTCCGCACGGAAGCATGCCTGCAGCTCGACTGCATGCTCGACGTCGATACGGCCGCTCAGCGTGAAGAGCACGAAATCGCCATCCGTGGACCTGACGATCTTCAGCATCGATGTTCCGCGGACGGCAGTGGTTCGGCGGCTACTCGCCGAGGAACGCGAGCAGATCCGCGTTCACCTGATCCTTGTGGGTCGCGGTCAAGCCGTGCGGCGCGCCGGGATAGATCTTCAGCGTGGAGGTCCGGACGATCTTCGAAGAGAGAAGGGCCGAAGCGCCGATCGGCACGATCTGGTCGTCGTCGCCGTGGAGGATCAGTGTCGGGACGTCGAACTTTTGCAGGTCTTCCGTGTGGTCGGTTTCGGAGAAGACTTTGATGCAGTCGAAAGCATTCTTGAGGCCCGCCTGCATGCCTTGGAGCCAAAAGGAATCACGCGTGCCCTGCGAAACCTGCGAGCCGGGTCTGTTCGCGCCGTAGAATGCGCCGGGGAGGTCCTCGAAGAACTGCGAACGGTCGGAGAGCACGCTGGCGCGGATGCCGTCGAAGACCTCGATGGGCAGGCCGCCGGGATTGGCTGCCGTCTTCAGCATCAGCGGCGGGATGGCACCGATCAAAACCGCTTTGGCGACGCGTTTCGTGCCGTGGCGGCCGATGTACCGGGCGACCTCGCCGCCGCCGGTCGAATGACCGACGTGGACCGCGCCCTTCAGGTCGAGCGCTTCCACCAGCGTCTCTAGATCGTCGGCGTACGTGTCCATGTCGTTGCCGTCCCAGGGCTGGCTCGATCGGCCGTGCCCGCGACGATCGTGCGCAATGCAGCGGAATCCTCGCGAGGCGAGGAAGAGCATCTGATCATCCCAGGCGTCCGCGGTCAGTGGCCAGCCATGGCTGAAGACCACCGGTTGCCCCTTGCCCCAGTCCTTGAAGTAAATCTGCGTGCCGTCCTTGGTCGTGATCGTCGCCATCCGTGACCCTCCTTCGACTTTTTCCATCAGCGAGATGCATGCCACCCGCGTGCCGCGTTGGAGCCCTGGCCGCTGGCGCAAAATCCGGAGAACGTCGCGGCGCAATCGAGAGGATCTGATTCGCGAATTCTCACGAATTCGCGAAAACTCACGAGTACATCGCGATGGCGCGTTCGCCGGAAGATCCAGCGGCAGCGTGGATCACGAAGGGAAAGTCACGCGCACCATGACGGTACGACGCTTGCACGAGTACCAGGTGCGACTCGATGAAGCCGAGGAGGAGATGGCGCCATGATTCAGGTGCGAAGAGCCGACGAACGCGGCCATGCCCGGCACGGGTGGCTCGAGAGCTACCACACGTTTTCCTTCGCCGATTACCAGGATCCCAGCTTTATGGGGTTCCGCGCGCTTCGCGTCATCAACGAAGACCGGGTCCAGCCGGGTCAGGGCTTCGGCACTCACTCGCATCGCGACATGGAGATCATCACCTACGTTCTCGAGGGGGCGCTCGAGCACAAGGATAGCCTCGGGACGGGTTCCATCATCCGCCCCGGGGACGTACAGCGGATGAGCGCCGGAACCGGCGTCGCTCACAGCGAGTTCAACCACTCGCGCACGGAGCTCGTCCACTTTCTGCAGATCTGGATTCTTCCCGAGGAAGCGGGACTGGCGCCGTCGTACGAACAGCGGTCATTCCCCGAAGCGGGGCGAACGGACCGCTTTTCCCTGGTCGCCTCGCGGGACGCCCGCGAAGGCTCGGTCGAGATTCACCAGGACGTCGATCTGCATGCCGCGATCCTGTCCTCGGGTACCGCGCTGGAGCATGCCCTGCGAGCGGGGCGGCATGCATGGCTGCAGGTGGCGCGCGGGAGACTCTCGGCGAACGACCAGCTTCTGTCGGCCGGCGATGGAGCCGCGATCAGCAACGAGTCGGCTGTCAGCCTCGTCGCTCGCGAGCCCGCCGAGATCCTGCTCTTCGACCTCGCTTGAGTGAGCTTCGAGCAGCTGGCAGACGACGAGAAGCGCGGTTGTTCGCCCGGTATCGGATGGCATTCGATCTGCCGAACGCGGAGGACGATCGCTCGCGGCGGGTCGGTCGGCGGACCGTGCCCGGCTCTCGCGACTTCCGCCTCGTACGCGATCTCGGTCGCGAGGATGAGATCGAGCGCGAAGTCGACAACCCATGAAACTCTCCGACTCGCAGCTTCGCCAGATGATCGATACGATCCCCGCGCTGGCCTGGTGCTGTCTCCCGGACGGCACCACCGAGTTTCTCAATCGGCGATGGCTCGACTACACGGGCTTGTCGGCGGAAGACGCGCTCGGATGGGGCTGGCAACGCCCGGTTCATCCGCAGGATGTGGGGCGGTTGATGAGTGCGTGGCGAACGCTCCTCGCCGCTGGAGAGCCGGGCGAGGAGGAGGCGCGAATGCGGCGGTTCGACGGAGAGTACCGCTGGTTCCTGTTTCGCGCCGAACCGGTCCACGACGACCGCGGCACGGTCCTCCGATGGTACGGGACCAACACCGATATCGAGGATCTCAAGCGCGCCGAAGAGAAGCTGCGAGACGACGAACGAGAGCTACGCGGAATCATCGATGCCGTACCCCAGCTCATCGTCGTCTTGGGCCTCGATGGCAGGTCCCTCTACTGGAACCGAGCTGCGCTGGAATACACGGGGCTCAGCCGCGAGGAAGTGGAGGTTTGCGATTTTCGTAGCCGAGTGTTCCATCCGGAGGATGTCGAGAGCGTGGCGGACGCGCGAGAAGCCGGGCTCGCACGAGGCATCCCCTTTCAACTGGAGCAACGTGCACGCGACAGAGACGGTCGGTATCGCTGGTTTCTCGTCCATTACAGTCCGCTGCGAAGCGAGCAGGGACAGATCCTTCGCTGGTATGCGACGGGGACCGACATCGAGGATCGCAAGCAATCCGAAGAGAGAACCTGCGGAGAGAACCTCGCCTTGCGGGAGGAGATCGACGTCTCGTCGATGTTCGAGGAAATCGTCGGCTCCTCGGACGCCTTGCGTCGTGTGCTCGGGCAAGTCGCGAAGGTCGCACCGACGGATTCCACGGTACTGATCTCGGGCGAGACCGGAACCGGAAAGGAATTGATCGCTCGTGCCATCCACAAGCGGTCGCGCCGGGCGACGCGGGCGTTCATCCGCGTGAATTGCGCGGCCATTCCACCTTCGCTGATGGCATCCGAGCTGTTCGGACACGAAAAGGGCGCCTTCACGGGAGCGCTCCAGCGACGAGCCGGACGCTTCGAAGCGGCGGATGGTGGAACGATTTTCCTCGACGAGGTCGGCGAGCTGTCGATGGAAGCGCAGAGCGCTCTGCTGCGGGTGCTGCAAGAGCGCGAATTCGAGCGCGTCGGCAGCAGCCAGCCGATCTCGGTGGACGTCCGTGTGCTTGCGGCCACGAACCGTGACCTGGAGGCCGCCGTCGCCGAGGGCAGGTTCCGTCCCGACCTGTTTTACAGGCTGAACGTATTTCCGCTCGAGGTGCCGCCGTTACGAGAGCGCGCGGACGACATTCCGCTGCTCGTGGAGTACCTGATCGATCGTTATGCGAAGCAGGCTGGCAAGAGGATCACGACGATCACGAAGAAGACGATCGATCTCTGCCGTGCTTACGACTGGCCGGGGAACATTCGCGAGCTCCAGAACGTCATCGAACGGGCCATCGTCCTGTGCGAAGGCGACACGTTCTCGGTCGACGCGGCATGGCTGAAGCGAGAAGTGCCTGCCGGCCCGCCGCGGAACGAAAGCGGGCTTCCTCGCATCGATCCCCGAAGAGAACGGGAAGTGATCGAGGCGGCCCTCGCCGAGAGCGTGGGACGGGTTTCAGGACCGGCCGGCGCGGCGACTAGGCTCGGTATTCCACGGCAAACGCTCGAGTCGAAGATCGCCAACCTGGGAATCGACAAGCACCGGTTCAAGCTCAAGTCCGCGTAGCCACCTTCCGCGAAATCGCAGCTCCTCGACGCGGGGATCACGCGAATCACCGTAGCACCCGCCTCGTCTTCGTGCCGTCCGACGGATGCCGAAGCGCGCCGCCGAAAATCGGCAAATGCCGAAGCTTCGGCATCGAACGAGAAGGCCAAGCATCGGTCGATCCGCGACTTACGAGTGGCGCCTCGCTTGCATCGATCCACGGCGGAGCCACACGAGGTGACGCTGAGAATCGACGAGAGGTCGGACGCCCAGAGAACGGTCCTTTGCCTGAGCGGCCGAATTCGATCGGAGCACCTCGAGGCATTGAGAGCCGGAATCGGTGCCGGGGCGGCAAAGACCGCCTTGGACCTGCACGATGTGACTCTCGTCGACGTGGAGGCAGTGCGTTTTCTCGATGCCTGCGAGGCGGAGGGTACCGAGCTCCGGCATTGCTCGTCCTACATACGCGACTGGATCCTCCGAGAGCGGGAAGCACGCCGAAGAGAAGCGGAGAAGACATGACGACGCCCCACGGCTCCGAGAGAACGGGACTTCTGCGAATCGCGTGTGGGGCCGCAACGGTCGTTGCGGCGCTCGTCTCGAGCGCGTGCCGCAAGGAAGCAATGACCCCTCCGCCCGCGGCGGAGGTCTTCGTGGTCAACGTCGTCGAGCAGGACGTGCCGATCTATTCGGAATGGGTGGGGACGACCGACGGGTTCGTCAATGCCCAGGTGCGGCCGCGCGTGCAGGGCTACCTGTTGAAGCAGAACTACGCCGACGGGGCCGACGTGAAAGCCGGCCAGTTGCTCTTTCAGATCGATGATCGCGAATACAAGAACGCGCTCGATCAGGCGCTCGGCAATCTCGCGCAGCAGCGAGCGGCGCTCAAGAAGAATCAGCTCGACGTCGCTCGCTACACGCCTCTCGCCGCCAAGGGGGCCGTCAGCACGGAGGAGCTCGACGACGCGGTGCAGGCGGCCCGTGGAAGCCAGGCGCAGGTCGAGGCCGCCCAAGCTGCCGTACAGACCGCAAAGCTCGATCTCGGGTGGACACAGGTGTTCGCGCCGATCGACGGGATTGCCGGGATCGCCACGGTACAAGTGGGCGACCTGGTGACCTCGGCGACGTTGCTCACGACCGTGTCGCAGCTCAATCCGATCAAGGTCAGTTTCCCGATCAGCGAGCAGGAGTACCTGCGCTTCGCCGAACGCATCAAGGAGCATCAACGAACCGGGCGGGCCAAAGACGAGCCGGACCTCGAGCTGATCCTCGCCGACGGCAGCACGTACCGGTATCCGGGCAACTTCTACGTCGCGAATCGACAGGTCGAGATCCAGACGGGCACGATTCAGATCCAAGCCCTCTTCCCGAATCGAGACGACATCCTGCGACCGGGTCAGTACGCGAAAGTGCGCGCGCCGATCCGCGTCAGGCGAGCGGCGTTGCTCGTCCCGCAACGGGCCGTTCAGGAGACCCAGGGCCAGTACCAGGTCGCGGTCGTCGGTCCCGACAACAAGGTCGCGTTTCGCACCGTCAAGCCGAGCGAGCAGGTGGGCAGTCTCTGGATCATCGACGAGGGGCTCCACGCCGGGGACCGCGTCGTCACCGAAGGGCTGCAGAAGATCAAGGACGGAGTGGTCGTGAATCCGAAGGCCGCCCCCGTTTCGGTGGCCGAGACTTCGAGCCACCAGGGCTAGCCCATGTCGAAGTTCTTCATCAATCGTCCCATCGTGGCGATCGTCATCGCCATCTTCTTCGTGATCGCCGGAGCCGTGATGGTCTCGCGGCTGCCGGTCGCGCAGTTTCCCGAGATCGTGCCGCCGATCATCCGCACGAGTGCCACGTATCCCGGCGCCGACGCCCTCACCGTCGAGAGCTCGGTCGCGACTCCGATCGAGGAGCAGGTGAACGGCGCGAAGAACATGATCTACATGCAGTCCATCAATGGCAGCGACGGCACGATGTCGCTGCAGGTGAGCTTCGACGTCGGCACCGACGTCGACATCGATCAGGTCCAGGTCCAGAACCGACTGGCGCAAGCACAATCGAGCCTGCCGGCGAGCGTGAGCGCCTACGGTCTCACCACACAACAGTCGGTCGGTATTCCGCTCTTGGTGTACACGATCGCCTCGCCGAAGCGGACGTACGATCAGACCTTCCTCGCGAACTACGTCGCCATCAACGTGCAGGACGAGCTCTCGCGCATCCCCGGGGTCGGTCAGTTCAGAATCTTCGGGGCGGCCAACTACGCGATGCGGGTCTGGGTCGCGCCCGATACGCTCTCCAAGCTCGGGTTGACCGTCACCGACATCGCCAACGCGATCTCGGCACAGAACGTCGTCAACCCCGCCGGTACGATCGGGGGCGAGCCCGCGCCATCGGGACGTGAGCTCACGTACACGGTCCGGGCCAAGGGCCGCCTGCTGACCGCGGAAGAGTTCGGCGACATCGTGCTCCGCGCGAACAACGACGGATCCCTCGTGCGACTGAAGGACGTGGCGCGGATCGCGCTCGGCGCCGAGAGCTATACGCAGCGGGCATACACCAACGGCGAGCCGGCCGCGGTGATCCTGCTCTACCAGACTCCGGGCTCGAACGCGCTCGCCACCGCCACGCTGGCGAAGGCGAAGATGGCCGAGCTCGCCGAGCGTTTTCCTGGAGACATGACGCTCCGGCTGACGCTCGACACGACGGTTCCCGTCACCGAGGGCGCGAGGGAGATCCTGATCACGCTGCTCGAGGCAGTCGGCCTCGTCGTCTTGGTCGTGTTCCTGTTCCTGCAGAACTGGCGCGCCACGCTGATACCGATCCTCACCATCCCGGTGTCGCTTGTGGGGGCGTTCCTATTCTTTCCTATGGTCGGATTCACCACCAATACGCTGTCGCTGCTCGGCCTCGTGCTCGCCGTCGGCCTGGTGGTCGACGACGCGATCGTCGTCGTCGAGGCGATCGAGGCCAAGATCGAGCAGGGACGATCGCCGCGCGACGCGGCGCTGGAGGCGATGGACGAGGTCGGCGGTGCGCTCGTCGGCATCGCGCTCGTTCTCTCCGCGGTCTTCATTCCGGCCGGCCTCATCGTCGGCATCACCGGCTCGCTCTACCGTCAGTTCGCACTGACGATCGCGTTCTCGGTCCTGCTCTCCGCATTCAATGCGTTGACGCTGAGCCCTGCGCTCGGCGCGCTCCTCCTGCGGCCGCGGAGCACGAAGGGGGCGACGGGCCCGCTCTCGCGATTCTTCGCTCTCTTCAACAGGTCTTTCGAGTCCGCGCAGCGGGGCTACCTCAGGATCTGCGCCTTCTTGATTCGCAAGGTCGTCTTGTCCCTGATCCTGCTCGGTGTGTTCACGGTGTGCGCAGGAAGCTTGGGAAGAATCCTGCCGCAATCGTTCTTGCCGGACGAAGATCAAGGTTACTTCCTGATGAACGTCCAGCTGCCGCCGGCCGCATCGTTGCAGCGTACCGACGCGACGATGCGGCGGATCGAAGAGGTTCTGAGGAAGGAGCCCGGAGTCCACTATTACAACGCGATCTCGGGCTTCAGCTTTCTCTCGCAGACGAGCAGCACCCGAAGCGGCATCTTCTTCTGCCAGCTGGATCCATACGAGGAACGGAGGACACGCGCTCTTTCGTCCCCGGCCATCGTCGCTTCCTTGAACCGGAAGCTCGCCGCGCTCCCCGAGGCGCTGGCCTTCGCGCTCCTCCCGCCAGCGATCCCCGGCATCGGACAAGCGGGCGGCGTCGACTTCTTCCTCCAGGATCGCGCCGGCAACTCCGTCGACTACCTCTGGCAGAACACGCAGCGGTTCCTGGAGGCCGCGCACGAGCGACCGGAGTTCAGCCGCCTCGCGGTCACCTTCGCGCCCGCGGTGCCTCAGCTCTTCGCGGGGGTCGACGACGACAAGGTGTTTAAGCTCGGCATCCCGATCCAGGACGTCTACGGCACGCTTCAGACGCTTCTCGGCGGCTACTACGTGAACCAGTTCAACCGCTTCGGGCGAGTCTGGAAGGTCTTCGTGGAGGCCGAGCCGCGGTACCGTAGCGACGCGAAGGACGTCGGGCAGTTCTTCGTCCGCAATCGTGGAGGGGCGATGGTCCCGTTGTCGACGCTGGTCGACATGCAGAAGGCATCAGGCCCGGAGTTCACCACGCGGTTCAACGGCTACCGGGCCATCGAGGTCTTCGCCACGCCTGCGCCGGGCTACAGCACCGGTCAAGCGATGGCGGCGGTCGCGGAGATCGCGAGCCAGGTGCTGCCTCGTGACATGGCGTACGCCTGGAACGGAATGACGTATCAGCAGGCCGTCGCCGGCGGGGCGGCGGGAGTCTTCGTGCTCTCGATCATCTTCGTGTTCCTCATCCTCGCGGCTCTGTACGAGAGCTGGTCGCTGCCGTTCAGCGTTCTGCTCTCGACTCCGGTCGCGGTGTGCGGCGCGTTCTTCGGCCTCTGGGCGCGCCAGCTCGACAACGACGTGTACGCACAGATCGGGCTCATCATGTTGATCGGGCTCTCGGCGAAGAACGCCATCCTCATCGTCGAGTTCGCCAAGGCGGAGATCGACAAGGGGGCTTCCGTCGTCGACGCGGCTCTGAACGGCGCCCGCCTGCGACTGCGCCCGATTCTCATGACGTCGTTCGCCTTCATCCTCGGCCTGTTCCCGCTGTGGACGGCGCTCGGCGCGGGCGGAGAGGCCCGGCGGCTGATCGGCACGGTGACGATCACCGGCATGATCTTCTCGACGGCGTTCGCGATCTTCCTGATTCCCGTCCTCTTCGTGGTCGTCGAGCGGCTCTCTCGCGGGACGCGGAAGGCCGCGGTGGACCCCGCGCCCGAGCCGGCGAGCATGCCGGCAGCCGCCGGAGGAGGAGGCCGATGAGGGTAGGGGCGTCGCTGGCCGCCGTCGCAGCGGCGGTGCTC
This sequence comes from Candidatus Binatota bacterium, assembly GCA_034666665.1. GTDB lineage: Bacteria > Desulfobacterota > Binatia > JACPRU01 > JACPRU01 > JAXDLK01. The sequence goes on along the minus strand of JAXDLK010000254.1, from coordinate 102 downwards.
TTCGCGGGGTGCTCCGCGATCGGCAAGCTCGCGCACCTGGAGGTCGGACCGGATTACGCGCGCCCGACCGTCGAGCCTCCTGCGGAGTTTCGCGGACAGGTC
>JAXDLK010000253.1:0-4433 GCA_034666665.1 Candidatus Binatota bacterium | reverse complement strand
TCCGTGTTCGAGCGCGCCTCAGAGGGTCTTCAGGTACTCGAGGATCGCCTGGCGCTCGGCCTCCGTCAGCACGTCGGTGAAGTCGTGGCCGCCGTTGTCGTTGCCGAGGATTCGCGTGTCGTAGACGAGCCGCTTGTCGACACCGTTCTCCGCCGGGTCGTTCACCGCCACCACGCCGGCGAGCGCGATCGTCCGGTTGAGAAAGCTCTGCGCGAGCTGGAAGAGCGAGGGCCCCTGGTCGTCCACCGGGTTGCAGTTCAGGAGCTCGGTGCCGGGGATGTCCTGGCACGCGAGCGCCTCGTGCTTCCAGCCGAGCCGCTCGAAGTCGTACGCCGAGAGCCGCTGATCGAAGCCCGTCACGGGGCCGATCGTTTGCAGCTGCCGCCGCCAGATCGCCGGACGCTTCGACGAATCCAGCACCTGCTCGATCGTCGGGACCGAGCCGTTGTGGAAGTACGGCGCGGTCGCCCAGGTGCCGTAGAGCGGCGGCGCCTGATAGCCGATCACCGTCTTCTCCCAGCCGCATACGCCCTTCGTGCGGAGCGGCGTCATGTCGTCCGCGACCTCCACGGGGTACGCCTTCTCCTCGGGCGGAACGAAGCCGGGCTCGCCGTCCGGATAGGCCCAGTACGTGTAGTCCCAGCCGAGCCGGAGGGTCGGTGTCAGCATGTCGGAGCGCGCCGGATCGGTGCCGATCACCTCGAGCGGCACGATGTGCGCGGCGACGCCCTCGAGGCGCGGGTCCGGCAGGAACGCGGGATCGTTCACGTACCGCGGCGAATACGCGCCGTGGCATCCCGCGCAGGAGCCGTTGCCGCCGAGCGGCTTCGGCTTCTCGGCGTTGCCCGCCTCCTTCCAGAGGTCCTTCGTGTGGAAGAGCACCGCGCCGCGCTCGGCGAGCGCGGCGTCGATCGCGCGCGGATACTCGGGCGAGGTGAGCGACAGCAAGAACGCCTCGATGTCCTGGTCGTACTTCTCGACCTTGTCGCGATACCCCTTGCCGTCGAGGCTGAAGATGTCGTCGCCGGGACCGGCGGCCATGATGATCCGCGTGCTGTCGGAGGAGACACCCGCGTCGAAGAACTTTCGCGGGCGGTGGCCGTAATTCCACCAGGCGGGCGTGTCCTGCGTGTGCGCGAGCGGGTGGGACTGATCGACGACGCCTTGCGCGCCGTTCGCGACCATCGTCTTCGCGGGGTTCGGGTTGAAGCCGAGGCTGTCGACGTCGAGGATCGTCATCAGCAGCTCGAACGCGCCGACCGCGTTGTTCTGGCCCCGCTGCTTGATGCCGAGGTTGAAGACCGTGTTGAGATCGTAGGTCGGCAGCACGGCGAGCTCCTTGCGTTGAGCGTAAAAGGAGCTGTCGCGACCGCTGATGATCGAGTCGTAATTGTTGTTTCCGAGGCCGAGGCTCGTCACCGGAAGCCCGGGATCGCCGTATTTCCTCTGGCCGATCTGGCCGCCGTGGCACTGGAAGCACGGCGCCGAGCCGATCTGACCGTTCCAGTGGCCGCTTGCGTCCTTCATCTGACGAAGGCCGAGCGGCAGACGACCGGAGCCGCCGTTCGTCGCGTTCGGATCCTGGCCGGGCAGCGGGTACGGATTGTCGAACGGCGCCTCGTTCAGACCGTAGCGGAGCGTGTAGAGCTCGTCGAAGTTGTCCGGCCGCTCGTCGAGCCCCCACTTCGTCCACGTGTCGGCGTACGACTGCGCCGAGACGGGAGAGCTCGGCAGGAGATCGACCAGGAAGTCGTAGCCCCGATCGCGGCGCGCCCGGAACTCGCCGCACGTCGTGGCCTGCCGCTCCGCCGCCGGAGCGTTGACGTGACAGTCCTCCCAGTACCCGTTGAAGAAGACGGCGGCGCCCTCGAGCGCTCCCGGCCGGACGAGCGTTCGCGGGTCCGCGGGAAGCGGGGCGTCGTCGGCCTTACCCTCGCAGTAGCTCGCCCAGGCGTGCTTGGCATGGCTGCTGCCGAGGAGAGGAAGCTCGGCCGCGGCGACGCTCGCTCCGAGCGCCCCGAATGCAAGCACGGCTCCGACGGTTCGACGCGTCGTCCCCATTGACCCCCCTGTCTTCGGGCGCCATCACCGGAGCCAGCGCGATGAGCTGCGCCGGCGTGGCAACCGCGCCGAAGTGACCGACCGCCTACTTCAATGTTGTGTGGGACAGGGTGCCGGAAGCCGCCGCGAAAGTCGATCGTTAGTTGCGGATTCAGCAGGGTTCCGAACGAAGCTTGGAAGGTCGGCACGCCGTTGACGAGGATCTCGACGGTGTGCTCTCCGGTACTTTCGACGGAGGAGGACACGGACACATGGAAAACCTGGAGGGGAAAGCCGCCGTCATCACGGGTGGCGCGAGCGGAATCGGACTCGCTACCGCGAAGGTTCTGGCCGCCCGCGGCGTGAGACTGTTCTTGGCGGATGTCGAGGCTCGCGCGCTGGAGGATGCCGTGGCCACGCTCACCAGAAGCGGCGCGACCGCCGAAGGCGTCGTGTGTGACGTCGGGAACCTGGCCGACGTCGAACGGGCTGCCGATGAGGCTTTCCGCCGTATGGGCGCGGTCCACATCCTCTTCAACAACGCCGGCGTCGCCGTCGGCGGACCGATCGTCGACATGAAGCACGCCGACTGGGAGTGGGTCCTGCGCGTCGATTTGTGGGGGCCGATCCACGGGGTCGAGGTGTTTCTGCCGCGAATGATCGCACAGCGGCAGGGTGGCCATGTCTTGTTCACGTCGTCGTTCGCCGGCCTCGTGCCGAACGAAGGTCTCGGTGCCTACTGCGTCGCGAAGTACGGGGTGGTGGCGCTGGCCGAGGTACTGCAGCGCGAGCTCCGGCAGGAGAACATCGGCGTCTCGGTGCTGTGCCCGATGCGGGTGGCGACGAACATCGGGCAGTCGGAGCGGAACCGGCCGCGCGAGCTCGGCGGCCCGGACGCCTCACCGCGTGTGCTCGATCAGACGGAAGACAACCAGAGCCTCGCCGGCCGCGTCCTCGAGGTCGACGACGTCGCCGCGATGGTCGTCGACTCGATCATCACGAACGGGCTCTACATCCTGCCGCACGAGGAGAGCCGGAAATCGATCCGCCGCCGCTTCGAGCGGATCGATCGGACGTTCGACCGACAGAAGACGTCATGAACGACGGCCCACGGCTCACGCCGAACCCGGTCGCGAAATGCCAGCAGTCTGGCCGTAACCCTCGGTCCTCGATCGACCTGGAGAGGCCGCGCTTCAACGCGTAGCGGACGAGCTCCGTTTGATTCCGCAGGGCGAGCCGCCCTACGCGTCATCGGCGACTCGCCACCTCCGCTACTGCGGGCAGCGAACGACGCCGTCGACGATTCCGAGATAGGGATTGTGGACGTATGTCGTCGCGATGCCTGCCACGAAGGAAAGCCGGCGGGACATCGTCCCGGCCGGGTCGAAGAATTGCTCTCCGTTCGGCGGACGTGGCACGGCGGGCTTTCCGGCCGCGGTCGCGGGATCGGAGCTCTGCCCCCAGATCGACGGGGGATCCTCGCCGCAGCCGAGGCCGGGCTGGCCGCACGTGCCGCGGCAGTCGAGGCTTGCGCACCGCGTGCCGGCCGGCGTGCAGAACTCCAGGTTGCAGTCGCCGCGGAAGCTCCGGAGGAGCGGCGTAGGTGCGCAGCCGTTCGCGACCGAGCCCGTGTAGGTCATCGGCGTCGAGAAGAGCGTCTCGTTCGTCCGCTCGAGCCAGAGCGTCGTGAGGATTTCTCGAAGCTCGTAGCCGACGGTCTGCACGAGCGCTCCGGGCTTCGGCGACTCCGCAGTGCCGGTCGCAAAACGATAGACGACGTGGCTCCCGTACGGTTCGATCGGCTCTCCGCCGCAGACCAGCTGCCCCGAGTCGACCGCGAGCGCCACCCACTCGGTTTCGGGCGTCGCACTGCTCTCGGGGTACGCAGGGTCGCCCGGCAGCACGTTTCCGCCGCAGAGCCCGTGGCCCACGCGCTGCCGCATCACGAGCGGATGGCCGTTCCCGCCGGCGAGCGCGTCCGTCTGAACGACTCCCTCGGGCACGCCCGCGTGCTGCGAGTCGGTGCCGGGCAGCACCGCCAGACCGCCGGCGTACGTCTTCCACTCGCTGTGCCAGCGGGTCTCCATCGCCTCGACCGCGGGCGCCGGGGCTTTCCGGATCACGAGCAGCACGCTCTCGGTGTCGTGCTCGTGGCCGTTTCCCGATTTGTCGTCGATCGGCATGTACGGGAAGTAGTGCGCGAAGAAGTGCGTCGTCGTCTCCTGCACGGTGAAATACACGACAGCCGGCGGCCCTGCGCCCGCGGTGCCGTAGGTCGCGAGGAGGCTCTCGTAGTTGTTCCTTCCGTCGCGGTCGCCGTCGAAGTCGGCGGCCGCGATGTAGTCGCGCGGGAAGCGCTCCGCGCGCGTCTCCTGCACGATCGTCGGCGCAAA
>JAXDLK010000252.1:0-2716 GCA_034666665.1 Candidatus Binatota bacterium | reverse complement strand
AGCGGCTGAAGGTCCCACGCGCGGAGGAATCCCATCCCTTGGTCGAGTGCGGCGGCGGCCTGAACCAGGTCCTGTGCCTCGAGCGCGGTGTCGCAGCGGCGAATTGCAGCGAGCGCCGCGTCGCGCTGCGTCTCGCTGAAGCCCCTGGCCGGCAGCAGGCGAACGCTGTCGACGAGACGAGCCCGGCGCACGCGCAGCGCTTGCAGCCGCTCCGCGGGCGAGGAGGTGTCGATCTTTTTCGCCAGCTCGCCCACACGCACGGCCGCCCGATGGAAGCAGATGGTCGCGCTGTCGAACTGGCTCGCCTGGAAATGGCTCTCGCCCTGCGAGAACGCCATCTCCGCGCGGAGAAAGTCGTCGCTCTTCTGTGCCTCGGCATTCATCCCCAAGGCATCCGCGAGCCCGACTTCCGCCACCGTTCTCCACGCCCGGGCCTTGGCCCGGGGGATCTCGCCGCACGCGTCGATCTCCAGCCGCTCGGCGATCGCCCGGAGCTCGGCGGCGACTTCGAGAAGAGCGCTCACCGTCTCGGCGAAGCGGCCCTCCTTCGCGTGAGCCTCGGCCGCGTCGACCGCTTCGATGAGCTCTAGGGCGCGCGGCTCCGACGACAGCGAGGCCAAGGCCAGGCCGCGAAGCGCGTCGGCGTTCGCGCACGCGGTCTCGGCGAGTCGAACGTAGCGCTCGATCAGATCCTCTCTCGTCGCGGGATCGGGAGTCGCCATGGGACTTGGCACGATACTACGGATTCGGCCCTGCTTCCGCGATTCACACCGCGAAGCGCTTGCGGACTGCGCTTACGGCTCGAGCGCTTCCAACCGGCGAATGCCGAACCGGCAGGCGACCACGAGAACGCCGATGTCGAGCAGCACGACGAGCCCGTACGAGACGATGATGCCTGCCCATTCGCCGGAGGTGAGCGCGCGCCCACGGAAACCTGCGAACAGGATGCGGAACTGCGGCCAGGCCTCGAGCGCCACGTTGGCGCCGATGAACGTGATCGCGCTGATCATGTAGAGGACCCCGCCCACGCTCGACGGGATCTGGGCGACGTTCTCGTAATCGAAGCGCGGGTGGAAGACGCCGAAGCAGAGGCCGAGGGCGGTGATCGCCAAGGTCATCAGCGCGAGCGTCGCGAGCGAGATCACCATCGTCCGCCCATCCACCTGCAGCACCCGGTTGCTGCTCGCGATCAGCAGGAGGCCGAGGGCCAGGAGAGGCAGCGATCCGCTCCAGAACTTCGCCCACCAGAGCGACCGGAGCCGGATCGGCGCGGTCTTCAGCAGCCAGAACGACTTGCCCTCGAGGCTGACGGCCGGAAAGACGAACCGCACCGCGACCGACGCGACCACGAAGCCGGCCAGCGCGAGGTTCAGGAACGCGAGCGCTTGCGAGAGGAAGAGCTGCGACACGAGGGCGCCGCCGCCCTTCGGCATGACCCGGAAGTTGTAGACGTAGACGACGACCAGCGCCCCGAGCAGGACGAGCTGCGACCACTGCGCCGTGTCCCGGAAGAACGTTTTCGCGTCCTTGAGCACGAGCGCGCGCGCGACGCGCGATACTCCCGGAACGCGCGCCGTGATGCGGTCCCAGAACGGCAGGCGGCTGAGGCGCGCTCGCCGTCCCTCCTGCGCGCGCGACCAGCCGTCGAGGTACGCCCGCTCGGCCGTCATCTGGAAGACGACGAACGCGGCGGCGGCCGTGCTCGCCAGCGCGGCGTAGTAGAAGAGGGGGGACTGGTCCTCGCGCGGCACCAGGAAGGGGATCAGCGTCTCGGCCGCCCAGGTGCTCGGCAGGTAGAGCGACGTCGGCGCCTGTACCGCGGCGAGGAAATCGACGAAGCTCGTGAACTCCTCCGGCCGCACGAGGCGCTCGGGCTGCAGCGATCGCAGGAAGACGTAGAGCACGGCGACCGCGATCACGGTGAGGAGCACGAACACGTCCTTCGTGCGGCGGGCGGGGAAGCTCCGCACGAGGAGCATCGTGACCGAGGCTCCGACGGCGGTCGGGATGACGACGAACGGCGGCAGCACCGCGAGGCTCGCGAGGTAGAAGAGCGGACCCGCATCGTGTGCCACGCCATAGGCGAGCAGCACCGGCAGCCCGAAGAGGAGGATCATCCACGACGAGTCCCAGAGCGTCTCGAGGAACCGCGCGACGTGGAGACGGCCGGCGGGCAGCGGTGCGGCCAGCAGGAAGCCGAGATCGGCGGAGAGATAGAAGACCGACAGCGCCGTCACCACGTTCGAGAAGAGCAGGATCGAGAAGAACGTGAGCAGGATCATGCCGAGCATGCGCTCCGCCAGCACCGGTCCGAGCTCGGGGATGGCTTGGAAGTAAACCAGCACCCGCGCGAAGAAGAGGAAGATGCCGATCCAGAAAACGACGGCGAGGAGGCCGAGGCCTGCGAACCGGAGGTGGTCCGTCTGCGTCGTCCTTCGCCAGCGGTTCCTGACCGCGAGGACTCGCGGGCGGAGGAGCGGGAACGCGGTGGTCACGCCCGCAGCGCCTGGATCACGTCGGCCATGTCCTCCGCCCCGGTGAGCTTCAGGAAGACGTCCTCGAGTCCGCCGGATCGTCCGGCCTGACGGCGAAGCTCCTCCAGCGTGCCGACGCCGATCAGCCGGCCGCGCTGCAGGATGCCGATCCGGTCGCAGAGGCTCTCCGCGACCTCGAGGCTGTGCGTCGAGAGGAAGATCGTCACCCCGCGCTCCGCCAG
>JAXDLK010000251.1:0-3374 GCA_034666665.1 Candidatus Binatota bacterium | reverse complement strand
AGATGACCGGCGTTCCGGGGAGCGAGTAGAGGAGCCCGGACATGAGCTCGATCCGCTTGCGGTCGTTGCCGAGGAGCGGTGCCAGGCGGCGTCGGATGCCGAGGTTCACGCGCGCCTGCGGGTCGTGGGCGTACGCGCGGTACATGTAATCGCGCTCGTCGTCGGTCACCATCTCGAGCGTGAGCTCGTCGTGGTTGCGGAGAAACATCGCCCACTGGCAGTTGTCCGGGATCGGCGGCGTCTGCTGCAGGATGTCGATCACCGGGAAGCGGTCCTCCATGCGGATCGCCATGAAGAGCCGCGGCATCAGCGGGAAGTGGAAGTTCATGTGGCACTCGTCGCCGGCGCCGAAGTAGGCGACCGAGTCCTCGGGCCACTGGTTCGCTTCCGCGAGGAAGAGGCGGTTCGGGAACTTCGCATCGATGTGACGCCGCATCTCCTTCAGGAACGCGTGCGTCTCCGGCAGGTTCTCGCAGTCCGTGCCGTCGCGCTCGAAGAGGTACGGCACGGCGTCGAGGCGGACGCCGTCGACACCCATCCCCATCCAGAAATCGAGCACCCCGAGCACGGCTTTGCGCACGCCCGGATCGTCGTAGTTGAGGTCCGGCTGATGCGAATAGAAGCGGTGCCAGAAGTACGCCTTGGCGACCGGGTCCCAGGACCAGTTCGACGACTCGAAGTCCTTGAAGATGATGCGCGCTTCCTTGTAGCGCTCCGGTGTGTCGCTCCAGACGTAGTAGTTCCGCCAGGACGACCCCGGCGCCGCGCGGCGCGAGCGCTGGAACCAGTCGTGCTGATCCGAGGTGTGGTTCACGACCAGCTCGGTGATGACCCGGAGACCGCGCCGGTGCGCCTCGCGCAGGAAGGTGCGGAAGTCGGCGACGTTGCCGTAGAGCGGATGCACCCCCGTGTAGTCCGAGGTGTCGTAGCCCTCGTCCTTCAGCGGAGAGGGCGAGAACGGCAGCAGCCAGATCGCCGTGACGCCCAGGTCTTGGAGGTAGTCGAGCTTCTCCGTCAGACCCTGGAAATCGCCGACCCCGTCGCCGTCGCTGTCGTGGAACGTGCGGACGTGCACCTCGTAGATGACCGCGTCCTTGAACCAGAGGGGATCGTCCTCGAGCGGAGCGATCTCATCCCCGGCGCGCGACGCCCTGTTCCCTCGCTTCTGCGACATCCTCGGCGGCCTCCGCGGTGGCGTTCGTCCCTCGAAGCGATAGCAGATGGTCGGCGATTTGGTAGCGCGGCTGCGAAGCCCTGTGTACGCGCGCCGGCACAGGATCGAGAATCATGGATGCCCGGAGGGGCACGTTCGTAGGCGTCGGGCGCGAGCGCTCCTTCGCGGGTTCGCCGCTCGATTGCGGACCTCACCTCGACCGTGCTCAGGCTCCACGTCACGATCCGCTCCGCTTTTGCGAGCGCGCGGAGCTCCGAACTCGAATGCTCCTCGACACAGAGGGGTACGATCGCCGAAGCATTCCAGTAGTGCATGGCTCAGAAGCGGTCCTCGCGATCCTCCGACAAGTTGTCGTGGAACTTGCGGACCTCAGCGTGGCAGGCTCACCTCGAAGCCGAGCACGCGGCCGGCCGCCGCCTGGCGATCGTCGTTCGTCAGTAGGCGCTGCAACCCCAGAACCTGCATGGTCGCCAGGTGCAACCGATCGAGCGTACGGCAGTGGGCGCCCTTCGTGAGCGGTCGGACTTGGGCTTCGGCGACCTCGATCATGCTGGGCGGGCAGCTCACGATCTCGTAGGGGTCGGCCTGGAGCGTCTGGTCGATCTGGCGGAGTAAAACGGCGCCAAAGCTTTTGGAGAGGAGGCCACCCTCGATGCGACCGTACAAGTGGCCGAACGTCTCCAGGCGGACCAGCGTCGAGACGACGACGCGGGTTTCGGCGGAAATCAGCTCCGCGATGCGCGCGGTCTCCGGTTCGGGGAAGAAGAGCTTCAGGAAACAACTCGTGTCGACGTAGAGGGCCAACCGTCGCGAGCCTCAGTCGGTGCGATCGCGATCGAGTAAGGCTCCGGTCGAGACGCCGAGCGACTTTCCCCGCCAAACTTTTTGCAGCCACCGCAGGTGCGCCGCGGGATCGAAGCGGGTCCGAGGCGTGCGGGGCTCCGGGGTGTAAGGGAGGAGCCGTGCCACCGGCTTCGAATCCCGGGTGATGACGATCTCCCCGGTCGCGGCGAGCTTGCGCTCCGCCTCTGGCCATTTGAGTCGAACGTCTCGCACGGACATGCGCGTCATGGATGCTTGCATATCATGTTTCACAGACCTGGTGGAGCGGGCCTCATCGCCACGCCGAACAGGCCCTCGTGCACCGGAATCGTCCGCGCCGCGTTCAGCGCCGCGGCAGGCCGAGCAGGCGTCGCGCGATCACGTCGAGCTGGATCTCGGACGTGCCGCCGGCGATCGTGGCGGCGCGGCTGAAGAGATAGGCCGCCGGCCATCGACCGCCGTCGATCGCCCGTGTGTCGCCGGCGGCGAGCTGCGAGGCCGTGCCGTCGATCGCCATCGCCGTGTCGTGCAGCTGCTGTGTCAGCCGCGACCAGAATTCCTTCTTGAGGCTCGACTCGGCTCCGGGCTCGTGACCTCGCGCGAGACGGCTCAGCGTGTCGAGGTTCAAAGTCCGCAGGACCTCGACGCCGATGAACGCTCGAGCCACTTCCTGGCGAAGCAGTGGGTGAACAGGGTCGGCGCCATCGCGCCGGCGCCGCACGCGCTCGATCAGCCGCTCGACCGCGATCCGGGCCTTCACCTGCTCCTTGAACAGGTAGCCGGTCCCGCGCTCGTGAGCGAGCGTCGAAACGGCCACGGTCCAGCCGTCGTTCTCGCGGCCGATCACCTGATCGCGCGGCACCGCGACCGCGTCGAGGAACACCTCGTTGAACTCGGCGCTCCCCGTCAGCTGGCGGAGCGGGCGAATCGTGATGCCGGACGCGGTCATGTCGACCACGAAGTAGGTGATCCCGGCGTGCTTCGCGGCCACGGCATCGGTGCGCGCGAGGCAGATCGCCCAGCGCGAGAAATGCGCGTAGCTCGTCCAGACCTTCTGCCCCGTCAGCCGGTACGCGTCACCGTCGCGCTCGGCGCGGGTCCTGAGCGCAGCCAAGTCGGAGCCGGCGTCGGGCTCGCTGAAGAGCTGGCACCAGATGTCCTCGGCCGAGAGGATCCGCCCGAGCCAGCGGCGCTGCTGCTCGTCCGTCCCCCAGCGGATGAGCGTCGGCCCCACGTTGTTCAGGCCGACCCGGTTGATCGGCTCCGGCGCCTGCGCGCGTGCCATCTCCTCGTTGTAGATCGCGTGCTCGAAGGGCGTCGCCCCGCGACCGCCGTGCTCGACCGGCCAGGTGATGCCGCACCAGCCGGCCCGGTGAAG
>JAXDLK010000250.1:0-7166 GCA_034666665.1 Candidatus Binatota bacterium | reverse complement strand
GATCTTTCCAAGGGCGAGCACAAGCGGCCCGACTACCTGAAGATCCATCCCCACGGTGCCGTACCGGCGCTCGTGGACGGTGACGTCACGATGTTCGAGTCCGCCGCGATCTGCGCGTACCTCGCCGACAAGTACCCGGAGAAGCGTCTCGCGCCACCCGCGGGTTCGTCGGCGCGGGGTCCGTACTACCAGTGGATCGTCTATTCGATGGCCACGCTGGAGCCGCCGGTCCTGCAGGTGTTCCTGAACACGATGATGTTGTCCGAGGACAAGCGCTCACCCGCTGCGGCGGACGAGGGCCGGAACAAGTTCGGGGAGGTGAGAGAGGTGCTCGAGCGCGCCCTCGACGGCAAACGCTACCTGGTGGGCGACGGCCTGACGGCGGCCGACGTGATGGTGGGCTCGATCCTCGACTGGTCGCGGGCGATGAAGCTGCTCGACGGCTCGCCGAACCTCGAAGCGTACGTCAAGCGGCTCGCCGAGCGGCCGGCGTTCCAGAAGGCGCGAGCAGATTGAGGGAACGAGGGAACTAGTAGAGGCTGCGCTTGCGACCGCGAAGGCCGCGACGGCTCCCCTTCGGCTTCCGGAACGGGGTGCCGAAGCGACCGGCACCGAAGGCATCGCCGCCTCCTTCGGCCTCGGCGGCGGGTGCCGCTGGGGAAGGGGTCCATGGCCGCGCGGAAGGTGCCGGGCCGCGGCCGGGCGGCCGCTCGCCGCGCGGGCGATCCTCGGCCGGATTCACACGCAGCTTTCGGCCGTCGATCTCCTTCTCGTTGAAGAGCTCGATCGCGCGGGCCGCCTCTTCCTCCTCGCCGAACTCGACGAACGCGAACCCGCGCGAGCGGCCAGTCTCGCGGTCGGTTCCGACGTACACGCTGATCACGTTACCCGCCGGCGCGAACGCCGTGGCGAGCTCGTCCTTCGTGGTTCGGAAGCTCAGATTGCCTACGAATACTCGCTTCGGAATGGGAACGTCCTCCTTCTCCGTCCGCGCGACTCCGCGCCCGCGGCTCCTGCGGGCCATCAATATCCTGACCCGCCCCGCGCAACAACTCACCGGCGCCGCGGCCGTGGTGCTTGGCCTCGTGCTCTCCGCCGCCGCGGCGAACCCGCTGCGGGTGGGGACCAGCGCCGATTATCCGCCGTTCTCGAAGAGCGGTCGCGGCTTCGACGTCGATGTCGCGGAGCGGCTGGCGGCGGCTCTCGGAAGGGAGGTCGTGTGGGTGCGGTTTCGCTGGCCGGAGCTCCCGCAGAGGCTCGCCCGTGGCGATTTCGACGTCGTGATGAGCGGGGTGACGTGGCGCCCCGAGCGCGAGGTCTCCGGCTATGCGACGCGTGCCGTCGCAGCCGGTGCGCCGTGCATCGTCGGCGCCGCGGATCCGCGGCGCGTGGCCGTCAACCGCGGCGGCTTTCTCGAGTCATGGGCGCGGAAGCGCTTGCCGGACGCGGAGGTGGTCGCCGTCCCGGACAATCCATTGCTGGCAGGGTATCTCGCCCGCGGCGACGTCGATGCGCTCGTCACCGACACCTTCGAGGCCGTCCACGTCCGCAGGCCGGAATGGAAGCTCGCGTGTGAGCCGCCGCGCTATCGCAAGGTCTACTGGGTATCGCCGACGGCGCCGGCGACGCTCGGGACGGCGATCGATCGATGGATCGGCGAGCACGAGGGAGAGCTCCGCGCGCTTCGCGGGCGGTGGCTCGGCGGTCCGATGCCGCGCGACGACGTCGATCACGTGGTGGATCTTCTCGCACGCCGGCTCGAGATGATGCCGCTCGTCGCGGCGTGGAAGCGCGCGCACCACGCGCCGGTCGAGGACCGCCCCCGCGAGGCCGCCGTGATCGCACGAGCGGCCGACTCGGCCGCTCGTCACGCGCTCGACGTCGAGGCGGTCCGCGGGCTCTTCTTCGTACAAATCGATCTGGCAAAGACCGTGCAGCAGCGAAGCACGGGCGCCGAGACCGAGATCGACCTGGCAAAGACGATCCGGCCGGCGCTCGGGCGGATCGACGAGCGGGTGATCCAAGCTCTGGAGCGTGCGGTGCCGATCTCCGCCGCAGCGCTCTCGCCGGAGCGTCTCGCGCCGCTCGCTCTGGCCCTGGACGAGGCGGAGATCGAGCGTCTCCGGCATGCCCTCCTCGCCCTACGCCGCTCGAGCTGGCAAAACCCGCAAGAGGGGCCGATCATGCCACCCCGACGAGGAGGGGTTCCGTGAAGAGAGCACAGCGCACGGCTCGCCTAGGGGCTCGGCCGTCAGCGGATCCGCGAGCGTCGGCGGCGAAAGCACCGCCCCACTCCCGAGGACGCGCGAGCAGCGCCGCGGCCGAGCTCCTGGCCGGGCCGCAGGGGAGGGGGAACGGCGGATTCCATCGGCGCCGTCCGCCGTTCTGGAGGCGTGCCTCCGCAGCGAGGACCGTCGTCGCGATCGCTCTCGGCCTGATGCTCCCTGCGGCAGACGCCGCCGCCGGCTCCGAACGGCGGATCCGAGTGGAGATGGAGTTCCGCCAGGCCGAGTCTGTCGACCGGGACGCGGTCGAGGGGGCTGCCGGCGCCGTCGTCCTCGGGGGACGCCTGCAGGTGCCGGGGGGCATGAGCCTGATGAGCACGGAGCGACGCACGCACCGCTCGAGCCGTCTCTTCACCGTCGTCCAGGACGGCGGCAAGTCGACCCTCACCGTCGCCACCCGGGTTCCCGAGCGCGACATCGAGTACTTCTACGACGCTGCCCGGGGCGCCGAGCTTCTGCGGAGCGGCGTGCGCTTCGAGAGCGTCGGCAGCGCGCTCGACGTCGAGGCGTCGCTCCTCGGCGGCCGCCGCATCCGGCTGCGGATCATGCCGGCGATCCGTTACTTCTCGCCGGACCATTCGGGGGCGATCGAGTTCACCGACGCGGCGACCGAGCTCACGGTCGCGGACGGCGAGACGGTCGTGATCGGCGGCACCCGGACGAAGCTCCACGAGCTGACGACGAGGGTGCTCGGGACGTCGAAGACGAGCGGCGAGGGCGAGAGCACGATCGCCGTCACCGCCACGGCCGAATGATGGACGAGCGCGCGTTCGGCTGGACGGGGCGGCGGGTGCCGGCGGTGGGCCAGGGCACCTGGAAGATGGAGAACGACTCCCGCGCCGAGGCCGTCCGGGCGATCCGCCGCGGCCTCGACCTGGGCCTCACTCACGTCGACACCGCCGAGATGTACGGCGGAGGTCGGGTCGAGGACCTCGTCGGCGAAGCGATTGCCGGCCTTCGCGACCAGGTCTTCCTGGTTTCGAAGGTGCTGCCGTCGAACGCCACGTATTCCGGGACGCTCCGCGCGTGCGAGCAGAGCCTCGCCCGGCTGCGGACCGAGTGCCTGGACGTGTACCTGCTCCACTGGCGCGGGAAGACGCCGCTCGAGGAGACGGTTCGCGCGTTCGAGCGGCTGGTAGAGCAGGGGAAGACCCGCTTCTGGGGCGTCAGCAACTTCGACGTCGACGACCTCGAGGAGGCGCGTGCGATCGCGGGGGACGGGCGCATCGCCTGCAATCAGGTGCTCCATCACCTGCTCGACCGCACGATCGAGAACGAGCTGGTGCCCTGGTGCGAGCGGCACGGAGTGGCAGTGGTCGGCTACAGTCCGTTCGGCCAGGGACGCTTCCCCGCCGCGCGCAGCGCGGGGATCGGAGTGCTCGAAAAGATCGCGAGCGATCACGGCGTGTCGTCGCGCGCGGTGGTGCTGCGGTTCCTCGTCCGCCGATCCTCGCTGTTCGCGATCCCCAAGGCGTCGCGTGTCTCCCACGTCGAGGAGAACGCCGCCGCGGCGGCGCTCGTGCTCACCGACGACGAGATCCGTCGCATCGACGAGGCCTTCCCGCTCGCCGGCCGACGCCGGAGGCTCTCGTCCCTGTGATCGAATCGCTGAGCGCGGTGACGCTCGGAACGAGCGACATGGCGCGATCGGTTCGGTTCTACCGCGGCCTCGGGTTCGAGCTCCGGCACGGCGGTGAAGGTGCGGCGTTCACGACGTTCGCCGTCGGGTCGAGCTATCTCAACCTGGTCGGTCGACCGGCGGGGTCACCGATCCCGTGGTGGGGCCGCGTCATCTTCCACGTGTCGGACGTCGACGCGGTCTGGGACCGGGCGCGCGCGCTCGGCCTGTCGCCCTCCACCGCGCCGCGCGACGCGGAATGGGGCGAGCGCTACTTCCATCTGAGCGACCCCGACGGGCACGAGCTCAGCTTCGCGCGGCCGCTGACGAGCTGACGATGCCGCGGAACGTCGAGATCGAGGTCGCCGTCGCGGATCTGGGCGCGGTGCGGAAGCGTGCCACGGCGGTCGGGGCGACCCATGACGTCGGAGGAACGCGGCGGATTCTCAGACGCGCTTCATCTCGAGCACGGAATAGGGCTCGAGGCGGCCATCTCCGCGGTCGATCTCGAGGATCTCGTCGTAACCATCCGCGGTAGGAACCAGGAGCTTACGCGCACGCGCGGCCTTCACCTCGTGCGGCACGCGGTCGTCGAAGGAGACGCGAACGCCGTCGAGGTCCAGTCGGTAGTCCCACGTCCCCCCGCTGTCGAGGTAGGCGCGCGCCTCGATCACGCGGGTGTGCGGGTTCACGCCGGCGAGCACGAGCGCCTCGTGCGCGTCGGTCTCGCTCTCGCCGATGCGGTAGGTCGCCGCCATGCGCAGCGCGAGGAAGCAGCGGGAGACTTCCCAGCTGCCGGTCGACTCCTTGTCGACGAGGGTGCGGCAGCCGATGAAGCTGCCCGCGCCGCGAAAGCGCCCGACCAGGAACGAGAGCGCGTCGAGCATCGCTCGATCGGGCGTGACGTGGCCCTCCGACGTCATTGCCGTCCCCCCTCCATCATTCGAACCCGGTTTCCGCCCACGGATCGTAGGTGCCGAAGTTCCACACGTGGCCTTCCGGGTCGCGACAGGAGAAGCCGCGGCCGCCGTAGTCCTCGTCCTTGATCTCGACGACGATCTCCGCGCCCGCCTGGACTGCGCGCGCGTACTGCGCGTCGGCGTCCTCGACGACGACGTACGGGCTCTGCGTGCCGACCCATCCCGGCTCGCGCGGCGGCTGCACCAGGCGTCCAAATTCGTCGTCGCGGGCGGAGCCGAGCATGATCATGCCGTTCCCGAAGGTGAGCTGCGCGTGAACGATCGTCGCGTCGTCGCCGGGCACCACCAAGTGCTGCTCGAACCCGAACGCGCGGCACAACCACTCGATCGCCGACGCAGCGTCCCGGTAGCGCATCGCGGGGATCACCGTCGCAATGGTCTTCTTCGCGTTCTCCGCCATCGATGCTTCTCCCCTGCGGAGGAATCTCTATCGAGTCCGCCGGCCGCTCACCATCGACATCGACTCGTTGTGACGACCACCGAGATCGGCGCGGTCAGCCGATGTCGGCGCTGCCGGCAGCTCCGTATGCCGCCGAGCACCACGCCTCTTCACCGCGGAGCCAACCCCCGAGCACCCATTCCTCCCCGAAGGCGCCGACGTCCAGCGCCGGCTGTGAGGCATAGGTGTGGATCCGTACAGCGCCGGCTTGGAGTGCCTCCTCGCGCGCCGGTTGCGGAAGCCGTAGCGCATAGGTGTGCGTCCCGCCCGCGAACGCGAACACGACCCCGGTCGTCGGGTGGATCAGCGCCGGCACGCCCAAGAAAACGGCCCGGCACTCGGTGGGGAGGTCCTTTGCGAGCTCGTCCCACAGACGCGCGACCAGATCCGGATGCGTCCCGAGGGTGTAGTAGGGATGCTCGACGTCTTCCGGACGCGCGACGGGAGGGAGCCCCGGCCGCCGTCCGCTGCCCGCGAAGTGCGAGATCAGGGGCGCGTTCGCCGAGTGCGCCAGCACGCGATCGCGGGCGATGATCTTCATGCCTCTTCCTCACCGAGCCGGCGGAGCGCGTCACCGGCGAGGTGAAAGCTCGACCACTCCGCCACGGGCTCCGCGCCGAGGTGCCGGTAGAAGCGGATCGCCGTCTCGTTCCAGTCGAGCACCGACCAGCTCACCGTGTGGCAGCCGCGTCTCACGGCGAGCCCGGCGACGTGCGCGAGCAATCGGCGGCCTACGCCGTGACTCCGCCAGTCCGGTTCGACGAACAGGTCTTCGAGGTGCACGCCCGGCTCTGCGGCGAACGTCGAGAAGGTCGTGAAGTAGACGGCGAGCCCGACGGCGTCGTCTCCGGCACGCGCGATGATCGCTTCGGCGAGCGGCCGCTCGCCGAAGAAGGCCTCGCGCAGCCGCTCCTCGGTCGCGGTGAGCCTGTGGGTCAGCTGCTCGTACGTCGCCAGCGCGGTGATCAGCCGGAGAAGCAGCGGCACGTCGTCCACGGTCGCGGGGGCGATGGAAATACGCCGCTCAGTACGTGCACCCATCCATCCTTCGGGTGGGCCCTGTTTCGGCGTCTCCACCGGCTCTTCCCTCACGATGCCGGCGGGTACGGAGCGAGACGGATCGCCTGCTCCGGACACGCAGTCACGCAGAGCCCGCACGCGTGGCAGGCCTCGGGCCGGACGACGAATGCCTGGCGGTTCCCGTGGAACAACGCCTTCAAACGTATGACGAGTGACATCGCGGCTTTGTCGTCGTCGCCGAGAGCCCGCAGCTCGAACACGCCGTAGGGGCAGACCCGCACGCAGGCGGCCTTCGCTTCGCAGCGGTTGCGATCGACGATCGGCGCGACGGGCTGCGGAGTCTCCTTGCAGGACTCGCGACCGCGTTCCGGCACGGCGATCGTCGCGTCAGACGAGCTTCTTGCCGTAGGCCGCGGTCTCCACGAGAGCGGTATCGAGGAACTCGATGACTTCCGAGATCTTGCCGTCGCGGACGCGGAAGACGAACGCATAGTCGTTGTCGTAGGGAAGGCCGTGAACGGTCCGTGCCTTGCCTCGCGCGAGCGCGACGACGCGCTCGCCGTCGCCGATCAGCTCGTCGACCTTCAGGACCAGATCGCCGTCGATCTGCTTTCGCCACGGCGTGAAGAAGTCTTCGACGATCTGCTTCAGCCCGCGATAGACGCCCGAGACCGGCGTCGAGCCCTTCAGGTCGTAGCTCACGTCTTCGCTGAAGAGCGCGAACGCGCCCTGGGCATCGCCCTCGGCGATCAAGTCGAACCAGCGCTGGACGATTTCACGGCTACTCGAGTTCGGCATGCTGAGCTCTCCTCTTCGGGTTGATG
>JAXDLK010000249.1:0-3717 GCA_034666665.1 Candidatus Binatota bacterium | reverse complement strand
CCGAGAGGCATCGCCGACGACGGCGCGCGTGTCGTCGGTCGAGCCGTTGTCGATGACGATGGTCTCGAACGGGAGTCCGGCCCGCTGCCTCGCGACCGCGGACAGGCATCGCTCGAGCGCGCGAGCCCGGTTGCGCGTGCAGACGACGATCGAGACCTCCGGGGAGGCGTGCTGCGAGCTGGCGAGCAGCATCTACGCCCCTGAGCTCTTCTGCGAGCCGGTCACTCCGAGCTGGCGAGGAGTATCTTGGCCGCCCGAGCTCTTCTGCGAAGGGGGTGGCGCGCAAGCGCCGGGTGAGGGACTCTCCCGGGTGAGGGTTCCGAACAGCATCCAGCGGCGGAGCGTCGTCAGCGGATGGACGATCCCTCCCCAAACGACGATCACCGGAAACGCCCATTCGAGACGGTCGGCTGCGGCGAGGAGCGAGATCAGCAGGTACCGCTCGCCACCATCGAATCGCATCGCCCGCTTGACCCAGAAGACGCCACGGCTCGGCTCGTGCGTCCCCTTCGGAGCCAGACGCTCGAGGAGCCGGCCGAACGCTCCCCACCTGCCCTCGCTGTCCGCTCGCGCGCCCGCGATCACGCGGACCTTCGCGGCGTCCGTTCTCGATTGCAGCGGGTCGCGCAGGAGCGAACGATAGTCGTCGCCGAGCAAGCGCTCGAGCAGCATGGAATCGAAGTGCCGGTAGAAGACGACCCCGAGCGCCGCATAGCTCCACACGAACGGTGCGATGCTGCCCGTCCCCCGCGCGCAGCCGAAGGCGATGCCGGCGAAGATGAGCAGGTCCGCCAGACGGTCGGTGATGAGGTCGAACCAGGCGCCGAGCGGGCTCGTCTGCCGGCGATGGCGGGCGAGCTGTCCGTCGAGACAGTCGAGCACGAACGCGAGCTGGAGCAGCAGGGCTCCGAGGCAGAGCGCGGGACGCCCGGCGGTCGCGAACGAGAGCGCTGCGAGCACCGCGCAGACGGCCGATGCGGCGGTAACGGCGTTCGGCGTGATGCCGGTGTGCGCGATCCGGCGGAGCATCCAGTTGGCGATCGGCGCGGAGACGAACGTCGCGACGAAACCGTCGTCCGCTTTGACGACCGCGGCGAACGAATCCGAGGCCGGCGCGACACGTTCACCGGCCGCGCCCGCACGGCCGGTCGGCGATGGTGTCGAGCTCTCGGCGGTCGTCGTCATCTCCGTGGTGACCTACAGCAGAATCGAGCGGTAGCGCAGATTGGCGTAGCAGAATACCGAGAACTCCCAGTAGTCGGCCACCAGGAGCTGCACGGCGGACCGAGCGCGGCTCCGCCAGTCGCGGCCGAGGTTCGACCGCCGCAGGCGATCGACCCAGATTGCGGGCAACAACAGCATCGCCGCCGTCGAATGGAGGGCCAGGCCGGCGACGACGATCGCCGCCACGACGTGGAGGTGGCTCCTGCGGTAGAAGTAGCGGCGATAATAGAAGCGGCGGAGCGCGGGGTGCCGCTTCACCAGCAGCACCTGGTCGGCGAAGCGCCGGCGCTCTTTCAGGAAGAGGACAAAGTCGGGCGGCCGCACCTCGTGGACGATTACGGCCCCGGCGCAGAAGCGCGAAGCGTGGCCTCGCTTCTTCACCCGCCAGGCCAGGTCGGTATCCTCGCCGCAGGCGTAGCGGAAGCGCTCGTCGAAGCCGCCGACGCTCTCGAGCGCCGCGCGAAGATAGAAGACGTTGCAGGTCGGGTAATGCCAGTCCTCGTCGCTCACCTCCATCGTGCGCGAGAAATGCGCCGCCGCCGTGTGGGAACCCCTCTCCCTTCCAGGGAGAGGGTGGCCGAAGGCCGGGTGAGGGTCCCCTGCCCGCGTCGCACCGAGCACCAACCCCACACCAGCGGCGAAGCAGGCGAGCCCCGCCTCGAGCCATCCAGCGTCGGCAGCGCAATCGTCGTCGGTGAACGCGATCACCGGTCCGAGTGCACGGCGCCATCCCGCGTTGCGGGCGGCGGCGGGTCCGCTCCGCCCCGGCAGGCGGATGCCGACGAACGGCCCCTGGGCACGCGCTCGGTACCGTTCGAGCATCGACGGCGTATCGTCTTCGGACGCATCGTCGACGACGATCACCTCGAACTCGGCCCGCGGCAGGGTTTGCGCGTCCAACGACTCGAGCAGCCGGTCGAGCGCCGCGCGGCGGTTCCGCGTCGGAACCACGACCGTCCCGCGCACCGGCGGGAGGCTCACTTGGCGGCAGCCCGTCGCGTGTCGCCCATGCCAACTTCGATCTCGGTCGCGACGTCGAAGCAGGACGTCTTCAGCTCCAGGCGATAGTGGCCTGCCGCGTCCGGCGTCTGCAGGAAGAGTAGCTTCACCGGCATCCCCTCGTAGATCACCGGCGGGCAATAGTACTTCGCCCAGAGCTCGGTCGATGCGCCGTTCCGCGACCACCGCGCGCGTCCCGGGTGCCATCCGAAGAGCGCCGGCGGCACCGCGGTCGGGTGCTCCGAACGCAGCACCGCGACGACATCCTCGCGCGTGCCGGCAGCGAGTCGGCCGGCCGCATCGAGCTCCGCGGGCACGGGCCGGTTCGGCTCGCTCTGCGTGTGCAGCTCGAGCACCCGAGTGTCCCCGTCCGAGAAGACCTCGGAGGCTCCGGCGACCGGCGCGCTCCACCGCGACCGCTCGTCGTCCTTCATTTGCTTCAGGTGCAGCACGACGGTGCGGATATTCCAGGCGGCAAGCACCGGCAACACGTCCTCCGGCGAGCGCGAGCGCGTGATCGCCGCGAGCGCGTGGTACGGCGCTGGCGTGTAACCGGAGTAGCCGTTGGCGAGCCTTCGCCAATGCCGGGTGCTGGCATAGAGACGCGGCGGCTCGAGACGGTCGCGGGCTTGCGCGGTATCGCCGAGCGGCAGCTCGACGATGGGTCCGTCGCTGGCTCCGGCGAGGAAGCGATCCACGGCTCGGTCGATCGCAGGCGCGCGGTTGAGGGGAAACGGGTGGATGCGCGCTTCGACCAGCGCGAGCACGAGGACGAGCAGGGAGATCCCGCCACGGAGCCGCGAGACGCCGGCGGCGGCGGCAAGGGACAGGCCGAGGCTCGCGAGCAGCCCCCATCGCGCCGGCACACGGAGCGCGCGGACGGGCGGCAGCCATTCGTACGCCGCGCGGTACGGGAGAGGCAAGCCTGTGTCCTCGCCCCGCCACATGAGATGAGGTCCGAGCGACAGTACGACGCCGACCGCCGCGAGCAGTAGACCGTACCGCACGATCCAGGCATCCCGCTCCCTCCACAATGCGTAGGCCGCGAGCCCCAGCGGCACGATTCCGGGAAACAGTTGCTTCTCCTGGGGTGCGAGCGGATCGCGAAAAACGGCGAGCACCTTTCCCCAGACGACGCTCCTGGGAAATGCCGAGAGATATGCCAGCGGAGACGCCGAGTAGAGGAGGTTCTCACCGAGTGGTCGCGCAGGCTCCCACGTGCGCCGGACGTCCAGGAAGGCGGCGAGCAACGGAGAGCAGAGGACCGCGATCACGCCACCGGCAACGACCGCACCGATCGCCAGCTCGCGGATCGTTCTCCGTGAGCGACCCGTCACCGCCGCGAGAATCGCCTGCAGCACGAGCGCGGTGGCGGCCAGCGCCGCGAGGTAGATCGAGGTGTACACCTGAAGCGCGAATGCGCAGGCCATCAGCACCAGCGACCGCATCTGGCCGCTGTGGAGAAACCGCCCCAGGTACAGGAGCGAGAGCGGT
>JAXDLK010000248.1:0-5223 GCA_034666665.1 Candidatus Binatota bacterium | reverse complement strand
AGCCATTCGCGCTTCGAGATCGTCCATCCGCTCGTCCGTTTCCTCTGCAATGTGGGGTGCGAGCAAGACCTGGATTCGAAGCGCGGCGGTCCTCGCGCCGAACACCAGCAGGTTCACCTGTTGGCCCCGCGGCGAGGGGGCGCTCGTCGTCGCGAGACGGGAAAGAGCGGCATCCATCTCCTCGAGCGCCACGGCGGCCGGACCGAAGGCCAGGCTGTAAGCCTTCAAGTTCGTGTTCCGGACCGCGAGCGCGAGGATCTCGTCGTCGACTTTCCGGAATTCCACGAAGGCGCCGGCGAATTGTTCGAGAGCGTCTCTCTGTTTCTGCGTTCCACTCTTGGCCAGCAGATTCAGCAGATCCTTGCGGACCCGCTCGACGTCCGCAACCGCCGCACGCGCCTGGCCGGCGTGAGCTTCTGAATCCTCGTCAGCCTTCGACAGCACCGCGCTCTTTTCCGCCTCCGAGGCCGAAGCCAAGGAGAGTCGCATCCGGTCCACCAGCTCGATGCTCCGTGCCCTCGAGTCGTGTCGGCGCGCGCTCTCTTCGTCCGTGCCGAAGTACAGCGCTGGCAGCACCATCAGGAGCATCACCCCTGCACCGGCCGCCATCCAGAGCGCGTCCTTGATCCGGGGTCGCAGCGTCACCAGGCGGCCACCATCGGTCTTTGCATTCCGCCTCTCTCCTCTCTCGGGTGCCGGACGCCGTGCCTCAGGGCTTGCCGAGGTCGTCGAGCAAGAGGTTGAGACGCAACACGTTCACCCGTGGATCGCCCAGGAGGCCGTACTGGCGGCCTTCCGTGTGCGCCTGCACGAGATCGCGTACCTCGTCTTCGCCGAGCCCGCGGGCCGCCGCCACGCGGGCGACCTGGAACTCCGCGGCCGCCGGGGAGAGGTGGGGATCGAGTCCACTTCCCGAGGTGGTGACGAGGTCGACGGGGATGCTCACGGTCGAGTTCTCGGCCTGAAGATCCTTCACGGCGTCGCCGACGCGCGAGAGGAGCCGCGCGTCGATCGGGCCGAGGTTCGATCCGCTCGAGGCGGCGGCGTCGTAGCCGTTGCCGGCGGCCGACGGCCGGGGGCGGAAGTACCCGGGACCCGTGAAGCTCTGGCCGATCAGCTCCGAGCCGACGACCCGGCCGTCCCGGACGATCAAGCTGCCGTTCGCCTGATGCGGAAACAGCATCGCCGCGAGCCCGGTCATCGCGAGCGGATAAATGATGCCGGTGATCGCCGTCAGGACGAGGGTCATGAGGATTGCGGGACGGAGCTCCGAGAGCATGCGACGACTCCTTGTGCCGCTCAGGCGAGCCCGAGCGCGGCCACGATCAGATCGATCGCCTTGATGCCGGCGAACGGAACGATGATGCCACCGACGCCGTAGACGAGGAGGTTTCGCCGCAGGATCGCGGCGGCGCCGACCGGTCGGAACTCGACGCCGCGGAGCGCGAGCGGAATGAGCGCGACGATGATGAGCGCGTTGAAGATGATCGCCGAGAGAATGGCGCTCTTGGGCGACGCCAGGCGCATGACGTTCAGCGCGTTCAGCTCCGGATCGGTCGCCGCGAACATCGCCGGAATGATCGCGAAGTACTTCGCGACGTCGTTGGCGATCGAGAAGGTGGTGAGGGAGCCGCGGGTGATCAGGAGCTGTTTCCCGATCTCGACGATCTCGATCAGCTTGGTGGGATTGGAGTCGAGGTCGACCATGTTGCCCGCCTCCTTCGCCGCGGAGGTGCCGGTGTTCATCGCGACGCCGACGTCGGCCTGGGCGAGAGCCGGCGCGTCGTTCGTGCCGTCGCCGCACATGGCGACGAGCTTGCCGCTCGACTGTTCGTGCCGGATCAGTGCCAGCTTGTTCTCCGGTGTCGCCTGCGCGAGGAAGTCGTCGACGCCGGCCTCGGCGGCGATCGCGGCGGCCGTGAGCGGGTTGTCTCCGGTGATCATCACGGTGCGGATCCCCATCGTCCGGAGCTCGGCGAAGCGCTCGCGGATCCCTCCCTTCACCACGTCCTTCAGATGAATGACTCCGAGGATTCTCTCATCTCTCGCGACCGCGAGCGGCGTGCCGCCGGAGCGCGCGATCCGGTCGGAGATCCTCGAGAGGTCCGGCGGCGGCTCGTAGGATCGCCCGTTCTTGCTCCCGGCGAAGGCGACCACGGCATCGACCGCGCCCTTCCGGACCTGCGTGCCGTCGAGATCGACGCCGCTCATTCGCGTCTGCGCCGAGAACGGCACGAAGCGCCCGCCGAGCTCCGATACGGCGCGGCCGCGGAGGCCGTAGCGCTCCTTCGCGAGCACGACGATCGAGCGGCCTTCCGGGGTCTCGTCCGACAGTGAGGCGAGCTGCGCGGCGTCCGCGAGCTCGCGCTCCTCGACGCCGAGCAACGGCAGAAGCTCGCTCGCCATGCGGTTCCCGAGCGTGATCGTCCCCGTCTTGTCGAGGAGGAGCGTGTCGACGTCACCCGCCGCCTCGACGGCCCGGCCGGACATCGCGAGCACGTTGTACTTCACGAGCCGATCCATTCCCGCGATGCCGATCGCCGACAGGAGACCGCCGATCGTCGTCGGGATCAGGGTGACGAAGAGCGCGATCAGGACCGCGACGGGCACTGGAGCTCCCGCATGCAGCGCGAAGAGCTCGACCGATACGGTGACGAAGACGAAGATGATCGTCATGCCGACGAGGAGGATCGAGAGCGCGATCTCGTTCGGCGTCTTCTGGCGCCTGGCGCCCTCGACGAGTGCGATCATGCGGTCGAGGAAGGTCTCGCCCGGGTTCGACGTGATGCGCACCTTGATCCAGTCGGAGAGGACGCGGGTTCCGCCGGTCACAGCGGAACGGTCTCCGCCGCTCTCGCGGATGACGGGAGCGGATTCCCCGGTGATCGCCGACTCGTCGACCGATGCCACGCCCTCGATCACGTCGCCGTCGCCGGGGATCACATCCTCCGCCTCGACGAGCACGAGATCTCCACGCCGCAGCTTCGCCGCCGGAACCGCTTCGGGTGTCGGATCGTCGATCGCCCGCAGACGCTTGGCGATCGTCTCGGTCCGAGTCCGTCGCAAGGTTTCGGCCTGCGCCTTGCCGCGTCCTTCGGCCACGGCCTCGGCGAAATTGGCGAAGGCAACCGTAAACCAGAGCCAGGCGGCGAGCTGACCCGTGAAGGCGGCAGCGGCGAGCTCCCCGCCGAAGAGATCGCGCACGAAGATCACGGTGGTCGCCGTCGAAACGATCTCGACCACGAACATGACGGGGTTTCGGACGAGCGTCCGCGGATCGAGCTTGCGGGCCGATTCGAGCATCGCGGGCCGGAGGAGCGCCGGATCGAAGATGGAGGAGCTCGGTTTCGACATGAGAACCAGACCCTCAGACGGTCTTCCCAGCGACCATCAACAGGTGATCCACGATCGGTCCGAGCGCCAGCGCCGGGAAGAACGTGAGCCCGCCGACGATCAGGATGGTCCCGACGAGAAGCGCCACGAAGAGCGGCGTCGCGGTCGGGAAGGTGCCGCTCGACGCCGGGACGAGCTTCTTCCTGACCAGCGAGCCGGCGATCGCGATCGTGGGCACGATCATGAGGAAGCGTCCGAAGAGCATCGCGAATCCGATCGTCAGGTTGTAGAAGGGCGTGTTCGCCGAGATCCCCGCGAAGGCGCTGCCGTTGTTGCCGGTGCCGGACGAGTACGCGTAGAGGATCTCGCTGAAGCCGTGCGGGCCCTTGCCGAGCGGACCGGCGAGGCCGGCGGGCAGGATGCTGGCGAGCGCGGTGAAGCCGAGGACCGAGAACTCGAGGATCAGGATCGCCAGCACGGCCATCGTCACCTCCTTCGCCTCGATCTTCTTGCCGAGGTACTCGGGCGTGCGCCCGACCATGAGGCCGGCGATGAAGACCGCGAGCACGGCGAAGAGCAGCATGCCGTACAGTCCGGCGCCCGTGCCGCCGATCACGACCTCGCCGAGCTGGATGTTCACGAGCGGGACGAGCCCGCCGAGCGGCGTGAAGCTGTCGTGCATCGAGTTGACGGCGCCGCAGGACGTGCCCGTCGTCGCCACTGCCCAGAGGGCGGAGTTCGCGACGCCGAAGCGGACCTCCTTCCCTTCCATGTTGCCGCCGGCGGGATCGACTCCCAGGCGCGCGAACGCCGGGTTGCCGGAGCTCTCGGCCCAGTACGCGAGCGCCACACCGGCGACGAGGATGGTCAGCATCGCCCCGAGAATCGCCCAGCCTTGGCGCGTGTCGCGCACCATGATCCCGAAGGTGTACGTGAGCGCGGCGCTGACGCCGAGGAGAGCAACCATCTCGATCAGGTCCGTGAGCGACGTCGGGTTCTCGTACGGGTGGGCGGAGTTCGCGTTGAAGAAACCGCCGCCGTTCGTGCCGAGCTCCTTGATCACCTCCTGTGAAGCGACGGGTCCCTGGGCGATCGTCTGCTCGGCGCCCTCGACGGTCTTCACGACGGTGTACGGATTCAGGTTCTGGGGAACGCCCTGCCATACGAGAACGGGCGTCAGCAGGATCGAGGCCGGCAAGAGCACCCAGAGCGTCGCGCGCACCAGGTCCACCCAGAAGTTGCCGATCGTCTTTCCTTCGCTCCGCGCGAAGGCGCGCACCAATGCGATGGCAAGCGCGATGCCGGTCGCCGCCGAGACGAAGTTGTGAAACGTGAGCCCGACCATCTGCACGAAGTAGCTCATCGTCGTTTCGGGGACGTAGGACTGCCAGTCGGTATTGGACGTGAAGCTGACGGCAGTGTTGAACGACGAGTCCGCGGAGATCGGGCCGAGCGCTCGAGGGTTCAGCGGCAGCCAGTGCTGTAGCCGCTGCATTCCGTACAAGAACAGGAGCCCGATCGAGTTGAAGAGCAGCATGGCCACCGTATAGGTCGTCCAATGCTGCTCCACATCGGGACGTACCCCGCTCGAGCGGTAAATCACCCGCTCGATGGGAAGGAGGACGGGATCCAGGAACGTCCGCTCGCGCGCGAAGACCCTCGCCATGTACGTGCCGAGGGGCTTCACGAGAACGAGCACGAGCCCGAGCACCGTAGAGATTTGCAGGACTCCGTTCGCAGTCATCGAAGTGCCTCAGAAGCGCTCGGGATGCAGGAGCACGTAGACCAGGTACCCGAGGATGCCGAGCGCGACGGCGCCGCCGAGGCAGTACTCGAGAATCATCCGCTAAAGCCGCTCGCAGGCCGCGACATATCCGATGGTCGCGACGA
>JAXDLK010000247.1:0-17630 GCA_034666665.1 Candidatus Binatota bacterium | reverse complement strand
CCGACGGGATGCGGGAGCGCTCCTTGACGTTCTCGTCGAAGACCGCGCGGTCGGTGACGAGCACGCGGCAGCCCGAATCGGCCGTCAAGGTCTGGATCTCCTCGGCCTTGAGCATGGCGTTGATCGGAACGGCGACGGCGCCGATCCGCTGCGCGCCGAACTCGACGAACGCCATCTCCACGCGGTTTCGCGTCGCCAGGCCGACGCGGTCGCCGCGGCGGACGCCGAGGCGGGTGAGCGCGGAGGACACACGTCGCGCGAACCGCGCGAGCGTCCGATAGCTGATCTCGCTGCCGCGGAAGAAGGAGTAGTCGATCGCGCGGTCGAGGAAGAAGAGCGGCCGGTTCTCGTAGAGATCGGCGAAGGCGTCCGTCAGGTTCGCCATCGTCAGCCGGTGATTCTCGAGAACGAGCGTTCTCAACCGCCGGCCGAGCGGCGGCACCGGCCAGCGACCCGCCGTCAGCCCGACGGCGGGAGGATCGGCCGCGGAGCTCATCCGTCGCGGTCTCGGCGGAACGCTTTCCGAGCCATGGCCTCCCACTCCGCGAGCGGGAGATGGCGCAGCATCTCCTTCGCCTGGCGAAAGAGAGGGAGCCCCGCCGCCTGCTCCGCCTGCCACTCGCGCGCGAACGCGCCCGAGCGGATCTCGCCGAGGATCTCGCGCATGCGACCCTTCAGGTCGAGGTCGGCGAATCGTGCGCTCCGGGTCATCGTGCCGTACTGGCTGGTGTGCGAGTGGAGCTCCCACTGGGCGATCATGCCGAGCTCCGCCGCCTTCGCGAGCGAGGTCGAGAGCTCGCCCGAGAGGTAGAGCTCGAGCACGACGGCCTCCGGCGGGTAGCCGGCTTCGACCAGCGTCTCGAGGGCCGCGCGCATCGCGGCTCCGAAGGCGGGACCGAACGCCTGTTCGGTGAAGAGGTCGAGGGTCGCCTCGTCCTGGAAGCCGATCTCCAGACAGCCGGCGCGCGTCGAGCCGATTCCACGTGCGATCGCCAGCATGCGCTCCTTCGCGTGGCCCGTGGCGTCCCGGTGTACGCCGACGAAGCTCGGAAAGCCTCCTCCGGAGACGTAGCGCTCGCGGACGCCGGCACCGATCATCCGCGGCGCCACCATGAAGACGTCGAGCTCGGCGGCGGCCTCGATGAGACCGAACGCGATGTTGTAGCCGTGCGCGAAGCAGAGCGCCCCTCCGCCTCTCAGGTGCGGCGCGATCGAGCTCGCGTACACCTCGGGCTGGACCTCGTCCGGGAGCAAGAGCAGCAAGACGTCGGCGCGCGCCGCGACCTGCTCGATCGGCAGCGGCTCGAACCGGTCGGCGCGCGCGGTCGCGGCGTAGGAGTCCTCGAGGTTGCCGACGACAACGTCGATCCCCGAGTCGCGCAGGTTGAGCGCCTGGGCGCGGCCTTGATTGCCGTAACCGATGACCGCGACGGTGCGGCCGCGGAGCGGCTCCAGGCTCGCGTCCTCGTCGTAGTAGACGGTCGCCATCATCAACGCCCCTTCCACACCGGTGGCCGCTTCTCGCGGAACGAGGCCAGGCCTTCCTGCGCGTCGTCGCTCGAGAACACCCGCGCCGAGAACTCGAGCTCGAGGTCGAAGGCCTCCTTCAGCGGCAGCCGGAGGTTCCGCTGGACGCACTCCTTGACGGCGCGGACGGCGACCGGGCCGTTCTTGCAGATGGTCTCCGCGAAGCGCATCGCCGCGGGCAGGACCTCTTCGTGAGCGACGACCCGGTTGACGATCCCCATCTCGTACGCGAGCTCCGCGGAGATCGGATCGGCGGTGAGGAGCACCTCCATCGCCATGCAGTAGGGGATCTGGCGCGGCAGTCGGACCGTCGTGCCGCCTCCGGGGAAGAGCCCGCGCCGCGGCTCGTAGATCCCGAACGTCGCTCGCTCCGAGGCGATGCGGATGTCGGTTCCGAGCAGCATCTCCATGCCGCCGGCGACGCAGATGCCGTTCACCGCGGCGATGATCGGCTTGTAGATCTCGACTTCCCGGAGCATGGCGATCAGCGGCGACATCGGGTGATACCCGGCGGCCCCGGCGGTCTGGCGGCCCGAGGCGAGGTCCTCCGCGTTGTCGGCGAAGAACTGGATCGCCTCCTTCAGGTCACCGCCGGCGCAGAACGCGTCGCCGGCGCCGGTCACCACCGCGACCCAGAGCTCCGGGTCGCGCTCGAAGTCCATCCAGGCGTCGGCGAGCTGGCCGAACGCCGCCCGGTTGAGGGCATTTCGCCGCTCCGGGCGGTTGATGGTGACGAGGGCGATCCGCCCCTGCTTCTCGTAAAGGATCTCGGACAAGTCCACCTCCGTGGCGGAGGGACCACGGCCCCGACACCCCGGTCCGTTCAATCGTTCGCTTTAATCATGTGCTTGAAATGCTGGTCAAGGAAGAACCCGCGGCGTCAAGGGGGGTCCCAAATCATTTGCCGAGACTGAACACGCTGTGCTAACAGCCGCGCCAATGCGTGTGGGGAGAAGCTTCAGCACAGTGTTCGCAGAACATTTGCGTTCTGGCCCGCAACCCGAAGCCGAGCTTTCCCTCAGAACAGACGAAGGAAAGGAGAGTGAAGCAGGTGGCTCAGGGATTGGTGAAATGGTTCAACAAGCAAAAAGGCTACGGCTTCATCACTCAGGATGACGGGCAAGACGTGTTCGTCCACTACAGCGCGATCTCGGGCGACGGCTTCCGCAGCCTCGAAGAGGGGCAGCGGGTGTCGTTCGACGTGATCCAGGGGCCGAAGGGACTTCAGGCCTCCAACGTCGCGAAGGCGTAGCCTTCGGGGCGCGCCGTATCGAAAGCGGATCGAAGAGCCCCCGCGGGGACATCCCCCCGGGGGCTCTTCTCATTTTGGGGGGATGCCCTCCACCCGGCAGACCCTCACCCGGCCAGACCCTCACCCGGCCTTCGGCCACCCTCTCCCAGGATGGGAGAGGGGAATTGGAAGCGGTCATTGCAGGCCACCCTCTCCCAGGATGGGAGAGGGGAATCGGAAAGCGTCATTGGTCAGGGCGCGATCAGCACCTTGCACTGTGTGCTCGGAGCGAGGAGCTCGCGGAAGGCATCCGGCGCGCCGTCCAGGTCGACGACGTCGGTGATCATCGCCGCGGCCGCGGCTCCGCCGGACTCGAGGGCCGACAGCGCCTCGGCGAACTCGGCCTTCGTGTAGCCGATGGCGAAGCGGACATCGAGCTCCTTCAAGATCCCGCTGATCGGGAAGATCTCGTCGGTTCCCATGCAGACGCCGAGCACCACGATCTCGGCATGGAGCGGCGCGAGGCTCATCGCGTCCTGGAGGAGGCCCTTCACGCCGACGCATTCGAATACGACCGACGGACCGTCGGCGGCGAGTGCCCGCGCCGCATCGGCGAGGTCGTCCTTCCGCGGATCCACGGTCGCGGTCGCGCCGAGCCGTGCCGCGATTTCACGGCGGCCGGCGGAGCGGTCGGAGACGATCGCATTCGCCCCGAGGGCGCGAGCCGAGAGAAGCGTCGCGAGGCCGATCGGACCCGCGCCGAAGATCACGCAGGTATCGCCGCTCGCGAGCCGCGACCGGCGAACGCCGTGGAGCCCGACCGCGAGCGGCTCGGTGAGCGCCGCCAGGCGCGAGTCCATGCCGACGGGAATCCGTAAACAGCTCTCCGGCTGAACGCGTACCAGCTCCGCGTAGGCGCCCGGGAGATCACCGAGGCCGATGCCGCGGAGGCCTGTACAGAACATGCCGTTCCCCGAGGCGCAGTGCTCGCATTTCCAGCACGCGAAGAAGGGCAGGGCGACCACGCGGTCCCCGGATCGCCACTTCTCGACGCCTTCGCCGACCTCGATCACCTCGCCCGTGAACTCGTGGCCCATGATCGAGCCGGGCGGCAGAGAGTGGATCATGTGGAGATCGGACCCGCAGACGCCGCAGGCGTCGACCCGGAGGAGAAGGTCGCCGCCTTCGAGGCGGGGTGGAGGGACCTCCCGCGTGGCGAGGGTGCCACCGGTCTCGAGCACGGCCGCCTTCATCCGTCACCCCATCTCCTTACCCGGCGAGACCCTCCACCTGGCGCCGTCACCCGGCGCCCTCACCCGGCCTTCGGCCACCCTCTCCCAGGATGGGAGAGGGGAATTGGAAGCGGTCATTGCAGGCCACCCTCGCCCTCGCCCAGAAGAGCTCGGGGCGCAGGATGCTTGCTCGCCGGCTCGCCGCGCGCCTCCAGGATGGAAGAGGGAAGCCGGAAGAGGTCATTGCCGGCCAGCGTCTCCGGGGATCGGAGAGCGGAATTGGAACTCGTCAGTGCCCGGAGGGTGAGCGGCTGATTCGAGGCGAGTGGGGGCAGCCGGGGCCTTCGGCAGGGTGAAGCAGAACGTCGCCCCTTCGCCGGGACGCGACTCCACCCACATCCGTCCTCCGTGTCGCTCGACCACCTTCTTGCAGATCGCGAGGCCGATGCCCGTTCCGGGCACCTCCCGGCCGGTGTGTAGCCGCTGGAAGACGGCAAAGATCCGATCCGCGTCCTCGGGCGCGATGCCGATGCCGTTGTCGCGACAGCAGAAGCGGTGGTGCGAAGCGGTCGTCTCCGACGAGATCTCGATCTTCGGCGGGCGGTCGCTCGCGAACTTGATCGCGTTGCCGATCAGGTTCTGGAAGAGCTGCACGAGCTGCGGGCGGTCGCCGACGACGACCGGCAGGTCGCCGATGACGATCTCGGCGGCGGCGTCTTCGATCGCGCCCCGGAGGTTCTAGACCGCTTCGCGTGCGGCGAGCGCGCAGTCGGTCGGCGCCGGCTCCACCACCCGGGAGCTCACTCTCGAGTACTCGAGCAGGTCCCGGATCAGACGCTGCATGCGTGCGGCGCCGCTGACGGCGAACTCGATGAACTCGTCGGCGTTCTGGTCGAGCTTGCCGCGGTACCGCCGGGCGAGGAGCTGCGTGTAACTGCTGACGGTGCGGAGCGGCTCCTGCAGGTCGTGCGAGACGATGTAGGCGAACTGCTCGAGCTCGGCGTTCGATCGCGCGAGCTCCCGCGCCTGTTCCGCCATGGCGTCGGCCTGCTTGTGAGCGCTGACGTCGAGCGTGATGCCGGTGAAGACCAGCGGTCCGCCCTCCGGGTCGCGGCGCACCTTGGCGCGGGAGATCATGTGCCCGATGCTGCCGTCGGGCCGGATCACGCGATAGTCGATGTCGTAGTCCTCTCCTGCGGAGAGCGCGCGATCGAGCGCCGCGCGCACGCGCTCGACGTCCTCGGGATGGAGGACGCGCATGAACTCCTCGTAGGAGAATGGACCCGCCTCGGGAGAGCGGGCGGAGATCTCGTACATGCGCTCGTCCCAGACGATCGCGCCGGAGGGCGTCCACGTCCAAGTTCCGATCCCCGCGGCGCTCAGCGCGAGCTCGAGGCGTTCACCGCTCAGCCGGAGCGCTTCCTGAGCCTGGCGCCGCTCGTGCCGGTTGCCGAGCACCGCGGTGAAGAATGCGCCGCCGCGCGTCTTCCAGCAGCCGACGCAGACGTCCGCCGACACCGGCGCACCGTCCTTCCGCCGCGCCGTCACGTGGATGATCTCGCGACCGCGGCCCGGCGCGCCGGCGATCGGCGGGCGGAGGCCTTCCGGCAACGGCTCGGAGAACAGCATGTCGAGGGGTGCGCCGATCGCTTCGGCCGGCGAATAGCCGAACAAGCGCTCCGCCGCGGCGTTCAGGTAGGTGATCGTTCCGCGATCGTCGGACGACACCACGGGGTCGTCGTCGGCGTCGGCGATCGCTCGCAGCGCGGCCCAGCTCCGCTCCGCATCGCGCCGCTTGCGGCCGAGGAGCACTGCGGCGAACCCGGCCACCACGAGACCGATCACGACCGCGGGAAGCGCGGACGCGAGCGACGGGGCGCCCGCGCCGGCGGTCACCGCCCGCGAGAAGATCAGCGCCGCCGCGACCGTGAGCGGCAAGCTGCCCGCGAGGAACCCGAACGGCGTCGGATCGAGCACGGTTGCGCGCCGGCTCCGGCGCGGGCCCTGCACGACCGAAGCGAACTCACGTTCCGTGTGTGCCGATGTTGCCACGGAGCCGAACCACTACCCGGTGCCCTCGCGGGCTCCGGCCAAAGAGGAATGCGTGCTTGCGATTGTGGCAGACGCGCTAGGGGCGCCGCAACCCGGGGTCTTCCCTCCGGGATGCGAAGGCGACGAAGCCGGCGACGAGCAAGGCGAACGGCAAGATCGCGAGCGCGTCCTCGGCGAACCCCTGCCCCGGCGTGCGCAGCGCGATCGAGCCGGCGAGACCGCTGACGACGAGGGCGGCGACGCCGATGCCCATGAGCGCGTCACCGGCGACGAGTCCGGACGCGAGCAGCGTCACCGATTCCTTCCGCCCGATCCACGCGGCGGCGATGCCGCCGACGATCAGCGGAGCCGAGGTCGTGATCGGCAGGTAGAGGCCGATCGCAAAGGGAAGGCTGGAGACTCCGGCGAGCTCGACCGCCAGCGCGATGCCCGCGCCGAGGAAGAGGAGCGCCCACGGGAGGTTTCCTTCCATCACCCCGGTGACGAGCGTCGACATCAGCTTGGCCTGCGGCGCCGGCAGCGTCGCCGATCCGATGCCGTAGGCGCCGTGCAGCAGGAAGAGCACCCAGCCCGCGCGGAGCGCTGCAATGAGGACCCCGACCGTCTCGCCGATCTGCAGCGCGCGTGGCGTCGCGCCGAGAAGCGCCCCGGTCTTCAGGTCCTGGCTCATGTCGCCGGCGAGCGCGATGGCGATCGCGACGATCGCCGCCACCCGGATGGCGGCGGCCGCACCTGCGTTTCCGGTCTTTCCGGAGGCGAGGATCGCGAACGCGGTGACCAGTAACGCGGTGATCGTCATGCCGGACACCGGTTGCGACGTGGTTCCGATCAGCCCGACCATCTCCGCGGACACGACGACGAAGAAGAATGTGAACGCCACCGCGAGCAGCGCTTCGAGGAGACCGAGGTGGAACCACGGGGAGAGCCAGATCCAGACCGAGAGGCCGACGATGCCGCCGACGACCAGCGGCCCCGGAAGGTCGCGGTCGGTACGCTCCGCCGTGTTCGCGCGCGCGCGCACGCCGGCGGCCAGGGTCGCGACCGAGTGGCGCATCGCCGGAAGCGCGCGGGCGAGCGACACCACACCACCCGCGGCGACGGCGCCGGCGCCGACGTAGCGCACCACCTGCCGCCAGATCTCCATCGCCGGAAGCGCATGCACGTCGGCGGGAACCCCGGGGAACCGCGAGCCGACGACGTCGAAGAACGGGATCAATCCGATCCACGCGACGAGCCCGCCGGAGAGCATCACGCCGGCGATGCGCGGACCGATCAGGTAACCGACGCCGAGGAACATCGGCGACAGCTCGAAGCCGATCGACGCCTTGTGAAGAGCGGCGAAGCTCCAGAAGACGGCGTCGTTCCAGAGGTGCAATCCCTTGCCAGCGAACGTGTAAAGCGCGCCGGCGGCGATCCCGGCGACGACCGGTCGCGCCGTCGCGCCGCCGCGGTCGCCGGCGACCAGCACCATGGCGCAGGCGGTCCCTTCCGGAAACGGCAGCTCCGCGTGACGCTCGACCGTGAGCGAGCGCCGGAGCGGGATCATCATCAGGATGCCGAGGAGGCCGGCGGTCGCGCCGAGGAGGAAGATCTCGAACGTGCTCGGTGCGAGATCGAGGAAGACCAGCGCCGGCACGGTGAAGACCACGCCGGCCGCGAGCGATTCCCCGGCCGACGCGATCGTGTGGACGACGTTGTTCTCGAGCACCGTGCCGCGGCGGAGGACGCCGCGGAGGATCGCCATCGAGAGCACCGCGGAGGGGATCGAGGCCGAAACCGTGAGGCCGATCCGCAACCCGAGGTACGCGTTCACCATGCCGAACGTGAGCGAAAGAACGGCGCCGAGCGTGACCGCGCGAAGCGTCAGCTCCGGCATGGACGTGCCTGCCGGAACGTACGGGCGAAATTCGCCTGGAGCGTTCAGGGGGTCGGCGGCGCCGGCGTCGGCGTCGGCTCCGCGTCCGGCGGTACGCGGAGCTCGTACGGCTCGTCGAGCGATCCTGCCCAGAGGTGCAGGCTGCATCCCGCGGCGAACGAGAGCAGCAGCGCGACCGCCAGCGTCCCGGCGATCCTCACCGCTGCAGCCGCCCCGGGCGGAAGATCACCTTGTTGTCCTTGACGATCAGCTGATCGTTGAGAAAGAGCTGCACCGCCTGCGACAGCACCTCGCCCTCGAGCGCACGGCCCTTCGTGCGCACGTCCTCGAGCGTGTCCTCGCCGACGCGGATCGGAAACACGTCCTGCAGGATGATCGGCCCCTGATCGAGGAGCTCGGTCACCAAGTGCGCGGTGCACCCGGAGACGCGGACGCCTTCTTCCCACGCCTGCTTGTAGGCGTTCGCCCCCGGGTGATGCGGCAGCAGCGAGGGATGGATGTTGATGATCTGGTGCGGGAAGCGCGCGACGAACTCCGGCGTCAGGATCTGCATGTAGCGCGCGAGCACCACGAGGTCGGCGTGCGACTCGCGGAGCTTCTCGAGGAGAAACGCCTCGTGCGCGCGCTTGTCGTTCGCCGGATGCCAGAAGAACGGCAGCCCCGCTTCCTCGGCGATCTCGCGCAAGGTCTCGTGGTTGCTGAGCACGAGCACCGGGTCGCCGCTCAGCTGGCCGGAGCGATGGTCGCGGAGGAGCGTCTGCAGGCAGTGGGGCTCGCGGCTGACCAGCATCGCGAACCGCTTGCGCTCGCGGCCGCCGTGGAGCCTGAGCGTGACCTCGAGCCCGATGTCGCCGCCGATCTTCTTCAGCCCGAGGATGATCTCGTCGAGCGTGGTGTCCACGTCGGCGAGGTCGACCAGCATGGTCATGATGAAGAGACCCTCGACGACGCGTTGCTGAATGTCCTCGATGTTGACCCCGCGCGAAGCCAGGTACGTGGAGATGCGGGCGACGATGCCCTTCTGGTCGCGCCCGATGACCGAAATCACCCCGCGGGGCGCGAGGCTCGACCGATCGACCGCCATCTCGCCCGGTATAACCGAGCCGCCGCGAGCGCGGAAGCCGAGGCCCTCACCCGTCCGCGGTCAGCAGCGGGGGCGGCTCCTCGTCCGCGAGCGCGAGCTCGCGCGGCGCTTCCTCGATCGGCAGCACGACGTGGACCGAGCTGCCCTTGCCGCCTTCGCTGTCGAAGCGAATGTCGCCCCAGAGCTCGCGCACCATGCGACAGGCGAGGTAGAGGCCGAGCCCGACGCCGCCGGGAGCAGGCGAGCCGGGCGGCGTGCTCGTGTCGAGCATCTGCACGATGCCCTGCTTGACCTCCGACGGAATGCCGGGGCCGGTATCGCGAATCGTGAACTGCAGCGTACCGGGAGCGATCGACATCGACACCGCCACCTCGCCGTGCTGCGTGAACTTGAGCGCGTTGCGGATCAGGTGACGGAGCAAGAACTTGAGCTTGTCTGGGTCCGTGCGGACGTTCCGTCCCGCATCCGCGCTCCAGCGGAGCTTCACGCTCTCCTTTCGCCAGTAGCCCGGAATGCTGTTGCCGAGATCGCGGAGGAATCCCGTCATGTCGACCTCGCGCCAGTGCACGAGCTCGCCGTCGCCCTCGAGCCTCGCGAGCGTGACGACCGAGTCGATGTGCTCCGCGAGCTGGATCGCGGACTGCTTCATGCGGTCGAGCTGATCGCCGTACACCTTCGACATCGAGCTCTCGCGCAGGAGATCGCAGTGGCCGAGCACCACGTGGAGCGGTGTGGCGAGCGCATGCCAGACGGTGCGGACGAGGCCGGAGTTGGAGCGAGTGACCGACCGGAGCTGTTGGTCGAGATGGCGACTTTCGAACAGCGACGCGGAAAGCGTTCCCGCCGCGAGCAGGAGCTCGCGGTCGCTGTCCGGCAGCTCGGCCATGGGATCGCGGTAACCGGCGATGAGGGCGCCGGCGAGCGTCTTCCCGCGCAGGATCGGTGCGGCGAAGCCGACGCTCGCCCCGAAGCGCTCGCGGAGCAGCGGCGCGAGGAGACCGGCCGCGCCGGCCTCGAACGACAGGCGCACGATGCCGTCGCGCGAGAGCTCCGGCAGCGGCACGGTCGCCGCGCGGGCGCCGTTCTGCCGCGAGCCGTCCTCGCCGACCGCCTCGAGCACGCGGAACGAGTGACGAGATTCGTCGGCGATCAGCACCAGCGTCGCCTGCGACTTCAGATGGCCGTGGAGGAGGGCGGCGAAGCGGCCGATCCGCCGCTCGGGGTCGAACGACGTCTGCGTCTCGCCGAGGAGCGACGACAGCGCGCGTGTGAGGCGCGTCTGCTCGATCGCTCGGTGCTCGGCGTCGAAGCGCTTCTTCTGCTCTTCCGCGAGACGGCGCTCGTAGCGCCCGGTGAGCCGGAGGTGAACGGTGGCCACGGTATAGAAGAGCGCGAGCGCTCCGAGCGGGATCCACGTTTCGCGGGCCGCGAGGGCGGCGAACACGCGAGCTTCGCCGAACGGTGCGCTCGCGATCCGCAGCGCCACGTGGGCGGCGGCCGATAGACTGGCGGCGATCAGGAGGAGAGCTGCGGAAGACCAGCGTGCGGCCGCACCGGGTGCGACGCCGCTGATCAACGACTTTGTGTCGGTGACGTTCATGGCGAAGAACGACAGAGCAACGCCCGTGCCGCGTTCCTCGCGGCAGGGATTCCGGAGACACAGCGGACCTTTTCACGTTTGCCTGCGGCGATCCGCAGGCACTCACGTCGATATTTTGCCGCGGCGACGCGTGTCGATCGTGCCGCCTTGTCGCTTGCCCCTGCCGGATACGTCGGCCGGCGCCGGGTGGCGGCGGGTCGTTCGTCGGAAGGATCCGTGATGGACGCGCAGCTCGGACTGCGGCGTCATCGATGGCCCGTCGTCGATCAGAGCGGGGACGATGCGTGATCGAAGCGCGCGTTCCCTTCACCGATACAGTCACCGATCTACCGCACGTCCGAGCGGCTCGATCGCACGTCCTGCTGCGCTCGTTCGTGCCGTGCCGCACCTTTCATCCATCGAGCTCGTCGTTACGATCGGTCGTGCTTCTCTACGCGCAGAGCGAAGGTTAGAATGAGCTTCGCGTGAGCGAGATCGCGATCACAGGGAGCCGGAGTTTCTATTGACTCCCGGAACGAGTTCAGGTTCTCTGAACGCGAAAGGAGTACCCGGATGGAAGCTGTGGTGTTGCAAACCTTCCTGTGCGCGGCGTGTGCTTGGCAGTTCGGCGCGATCACTCAGACGCGCTGCCCGCGTTGCGAGAAGGTGATGCAACCGGTCCCGGGTACCCGGCGGAAGAAGATCTGCAGCCACGAGGATCCGCTCCAGTGCAGGATCAGCTGCTTCGGAGCCGCCGAGGATTCCGAGGGCTCGCGGAAGAAAGCCGCCGCGTAAGCGCCAGCATCCTCGGTTCTCCTTCTCTGCTCGGGATGTCTCCCGTGTGCCTTCACGCGCCGGCTCGTGAAGACGGCGCCGAATGAGTGAAGCCAGGCTCCCGCCTCAGCCACCGTCCGAGGCCCCATCCCAGATGTCCGCCCAAATACGGTTCTGCCCGTCATGCGGACAGGCGACCGCTGCCGGCGCGAACTTCTGCATCTCTTGTGGCACTTCGCTCCGCCGCGTCGTCGCGGCAGCGAGCCCGCCGGCGGCGGCGTCGGCCGGTCGCGCGAGCGCACCCCGCCGTTCAGAGCATTCCGATCTCGCCGGCCTGATCGTCCTGTCCGCGTTCCTCGCGGTCGGCCTCACGCTCTGGTTCCTCGTGCTGCGACCCGAGAGCGCGCCCGCGCGTCTGCCGCTCGCGCCCAAGGAGCCGGCGAGCCGCACTCCGGAGACCGCCGCGTCGACGATGCCGCCGGACCACCCGCCCATCCAGATGCCGGACGAGGTGAAGAAGTACCTGGGCGGCCTCGAGGCGCAGGCGGCCGCGGCACCGAAGGACGCACAGGTCTGGAAGAACCTCGCGCAGGTGCAGTACCGCGCAGGTCAGATCGACCGGAGCTACCTCGACAAGGCAGAGGCCTCGTACCGCCACGTCCTCGAGCTCGATCCGAAAAGTCCCGAGGGGATCCGCGGGCTCGGCAACGTTCACTTCGATCGCGAGGAATACCCGAAGGCGATCGAGCGCTACGCGCAGTACCTCGAGGCGAAGCCCGACGACGTGAGCGTCCGCACCGATCTCGGCACGATGTACCTCTACAGCCATCAGCCGGACCGCGCGATCGCCGAGTACGAGAAGGCGCTCGGCCTCGATCCGCGCTTCTATCAAGCGTACTTCAACCTCGGCATCGCCTATCGCGAGAAGGGCGACACGGCGAAGTCGATCGCGGCGCTCGAGAAGGCGAAGGAGCTCGCTCCGGACGAGCGAACGAAATCGCAGATCCAGAGCGCGATCGATCAGGCGAGCGGACGGACGCCCGCGGTCCAGAGCGCCGCGGGCGCCGGCTCGTTCCAGGAGCGCATCGAGCGAAGCCTCCGTGGGCACGAGATCGTCGGTCCGAAGATCACGCGCTTCGAGTGGAGTACGAAGACGGACGGGCGCGTGCTCCTCGATTCGTTCCCGATGGACAAGATGCCCGAAGCGATCCGCACGCGGTTCGTCGACCGCCTCGCGTCGGAGCTCGCCGTCGCCGCGGAGGCGACCGGGGAGAAGGGAACGCCGAAGCTCGAGCTCGTCGACGCCGCGAGCGGCCGCGTGATGGCCACCGTGACCGCGAAGGCCGGCGCCGCCGCGTCGAGTCCGCCGAACGGCACCGGCGCATCGTCGCCGAACGCGGCGGCTCCGCCCGCGCGTTGAATGAGACGACCCCTGCAGCTAAGCACTCGGGGGTGATCCGCCAGGAGGAGCCGTTCTATCTCCCGATCGGGGAGGAGCTCGAGATCTTCCAGGCGGCGTACGATTGCCGCTTGCCCGTGCTCCTGAAGGGGCCGACGGGGTGCGGCAAGACCCGCTTCCTCCAGCACGCGGTGCACCGGCTGCGCGGTCCGGAAGTGGAGGGCGCGCCGAGCCTCGTGACCGTCGCCTGCCACGAGGACCTCACCGGCAGCGATCTCGTCGGCCGCTATCTCATCAAGGGGGACGAGACGGTGTGGATCGACGGGCCGCTCACGCAGGCGGTCAAGACCGGCGCGGTCTGTTACCTCGACGAGGTCGTCGAGGCGCGGAAGGACACGATCGTGCTGATCCATCCGCTCACCGATCACCGCCGCATCCTGCCGATCGACAAGCGCGGCGAGATCCTCGACGCGCACCCCGATTTCCGTCTGGTGATCTCCTACAACCCCGGGTACCAGAGCGTGCTGAAGGATCTGAAGCCGTCCACGCGGCAGCGCTTCGTGGCGATCGAGTTCCATTACCCGCCGCGCGACAAGGAGGCGGAGATCGTCGCGCACGAGGGCGGGATCGATGCCGACCTCGCGCTCGAGCTCGCCGGGCTCGGGGAGCGCGTGCGAAATCTCAAGGCGAGCGGACTCGAGGAAGGCGTCAGCACTCGCCTGCTGATCTACGCGGCGCAGCTGGTCGCGCGCGGGCTCGCACCGCGCGTCGCCTGTTCCGTGGCGATCACGCGCGCCCTCACGGACGATCCCGAGACGCAGCGCGCGATCGAAGAGCTGGTCTCGACCGTCTTCCCGTGAGCAGCTTCCGCAGCCCCGCCTGGCTCGCGGCTCTCCACCTCGAGCGAGCCGAAGGCGGGGAGCAGGCGCTCGGCGTCCTCGAGCGTCTCTCGAAGACCGAGCGCGGCGACGTGCTCGCGTTCGGCGAGCGGATCGCCGCTCACGGTCAGACGCTCGCGCAGGCATATTCCCTTCGCGCGCCCGAGGCGCGTGCGGCGCTCGGTGCCGAGGCGTTCGCCGCGTGGGCGGCGCGCGTCGTGGCGCTCGGCGGCGCCGGGCTCGTCAGCCGCGAGACGGTCGCCGCGTTCTTCGCGCTCGAACCGCGCGCCGTCGCTCTCGCCGGAGCCGCGGCGGACCGTTGGATCGAGCTCGCCGCGGAGGTGCAACGGGTGTCGCGGCGGCTCTCGGCGGAGTTCCTCGAAGGCACGGCGTCGCTCCTCCGTGGTTCCGGAGCGAGAGCCCTGCCGCAGATCGAGGTGTGGGCGCGAGCAGGCGTGGAGCTCGCGACCGGAGCGGGGTGGCGGGGCGAGTTCCTCGCCGCGGCGTTCTTCGAGGCGGGCCCGCAGGTGCTGCCCGCGCTCGAGGAGCACGAGGTCGCGCTCTGGGCGACGCTCGGCCGGAGCGTGCAGACCGGGCGCGATCTGGATCAGGATTTCTTCCGCCGCCTGCCGAGCGGGTTCGCGGACCTCGCGCCCGGCGAGCGCCGCCCGCTCTTCGACCTCGCGCTCGGCGTCGCCCGTGGTGCTCCGAGGACCGCGCGGGAGCTCTTCGCGCGGATTCCCGCGGTGGTCGCCGCGCTCGGCCACGCCGAGCGGGAGCCTCTGCTCGCGGCGCTGGCCGCGGCGGCGCCGCGCGACCCGGACGAATGCCTGAAGCTCCTGCCGCTCGCCGGCGCGATCGTACGCTCGATCCCGGCGGCGGAGCGGGCACCGGTGCTCGCCCGGGTGGCCCGCGCGGCAGCCCGCTTTCCGCGCGTGCTGGCTCCGCTCCTCCGATCGCTGCCGCGGGCGCGGGAGGAGACCGACATCGAGGGCATCGCGCGCTGGATCGATCACGGCGAGCGGCTCGCGGCGGAGAACGAGGGAGCGGGGCGCGCCTTCTTCGCGCTCGAATCCCGTAGCGGTCTGGTCTCGCTCCGCGAGTCCTCGCCCACCGCGCGGATCGACGAGGTCGAGGGCGTGCTCCGCTCTCTCGCCCGCATGCTCTCCGCGCGAAGCCTGCAGATCCGCGGGGCCGGCGGCGCTTCGCTCCGCGCGTTCTTCGATCTCGAGAGCCTCGACAGGTCGAGCGTCGCCGTGCCGGCGACCGTGAGCCTCTTCGACTCGTGGGAGGACAACTTCCTGCTCCTGAAGCTCGTGACCGTGAACGCGGTCGGGCGCCTCCTCTATGGCACCTACGATCTGTCCTTGCCGCGAGCGTGGGAGCGCTTGCCGCGCGAGCTCGCCGAGCCGCTCGCGGCGCACGTGGTCGGCGACGGGCTCCGCGGGCTCTTGGAATCGTTGCCCGAAGCCGATCCGCTGATCGGCGTCTTCGCCGCGTGCGAGGGGGCGCGCCTCGACACGCGCCTGAGCGCTGCCTTCCGCGGCTACGCGGCCGAGCTCCGCCGCCTGGCGCTCCGTCTCGAGGAGCACGCCGTCGCGTCGGGACGTCATGCGGGTGCCGACGTGCTGCTGTTCTTGCTCGGCGCCGGAGCCTCCGTCGAGCGGCTTCTTCGGCTGGCGCCGCGCGAGGTGTCCGGAGATCTGCTCGCGCTCGTCGCCGACACTCTGCGGTCCCCGGTGGCGACCGTGGAAGACGCCCTCGCCGCCGCGATCCTCCTGCGCGAGCGCTTCGCCGAGTCGGTCGCGATCTCCGGGTTCGGACCGCAGACCACCTACGAGGAGCTCTTCTTCGAGAGACTCACGGGCGAGGCGCCGCTCGACATGGAGGCGGAGGAGGCGGCGCTCGACGCCGCAGGGGCGCAGGCGACGGAGATCGTCGACGTCGATCCGGCGGCGGTCGAGGAGACGGACGAGGAAGTCGGCGGTACGCCGCTCTCGGCCGAGGAGCTCCGCCGGCTGCTCGAGGCGGGAGCGATCCTCAAGGTGGGCGCCGGTCGCGCGGCCGACAGCGCGGGCGTCTTTCTCAGCGGCAGCTGGTTACCGAAGCGCTCGGCGCCGCCGGAGGACGTCCGGGGACAAGCGGCCGCGGACGCAGCAGCAGCGGCCCTGCGAGGGCGGGCGGCCGTGCTCGAGTTCGAGTACGACGAATGGGACTACGAGATCGGCGACTATCGCAGTCGCTGGTGCCGTCTGAAGGAGATGGTGCTTGCGGGGGACTCGGGCGAGTTCTTCCAGCAGGCGCTCGCTCGGCATGCGGACCTACTTCCCGACGTGCGGCGCCAGTTCCAGCGCATCCGCCCGGAACGATACCAGCGGATCCGGGGTCTCGAGGACGGTGAGGACTTCGACCTGAACGCGGTCGTCAACGCGCGGGCGGAGCTCGCCGCGCGCCGCTCGCCGTCGCCCCGGTTCTACGTCGCGCGCCGGCGCGAGGAACGCGACGTGGCCACGCTGTTCCTGCTCGACATGAGCGCGTCGACGGACGAGCCGCTGGTACCGCCCGAGCGAGGCCCCGGCCGAGAGGAGGAGGACGGCTGGGTGGCCACACCGCGGCCGCCTTCTCATCCGCGGCGCATCATCGACGTGACGAAGGAAGCGCTGGTGATCATGGCGGAGGCGCTCGACGAGATCGGCGATCAGTACGCGATCTACGGCTTCTCGGGCGAGGGCCGCCTGGGCGTCGAGTTCTACCGCGTGAAGCACTTCAACGAGGGCCTCACGTCGTCCGTACGCAGCCGGATCGGTGGCATCGAGCCCCGCCGCTCGACGCGCATGGGCGCGGCGCTCCGCCACGCGCGCGCGAAGATGGCGAACCTGCCGTCGCGGTCGAAGCACATCCTTCTCCTGTCCGACGGCTTTCCCCAGGATTTCGATTACGGCACCGATCGCCGCTCGAACGTCTACGGCATCCGCGACACGATGAAGGCGTTCCAGGAGTGTCAGGCGGCGGGGATCACGGCCTTCTGCATCACGGTCGACAAGACCGGACACGACTACCTGCGGCAGATCTGCGAGACCTCGCGCTACATGGTGATCGACGAGGTCGAGGCGCTGCCGGCCGAGCTGCCGAAGATCTACGAGCGCTGGGTCCAGGGTTGAGAGGGGGACGTTTCGCACATTGAGCGCATTCCGGAGATCCCGCGCTCGGGTGAGGGCCCCGGTGGAAATGCGCTCAATGTGTGAAACGTCCCCGCAGTCGAGGACCGTCGAGAGAGAGCGTCAGCCGGTTGAGGAGGTCGCGCCCGAGGATCGCCTCTCGTTCGAACGCAACCACCCGGGCGAGGCAGCGATCTCCCGCGACACGAACGAGCGCGAGGTGAACGGGGGCTCGGCGGGTGGCCCCGCCGAGCCCTTCCACCAGCAGCCGATCGACGACGGGAAGGCGCAGACGGCGCACCACGTCGGCCGGCACCAGAGTGCAGTCCGCGCCGGTATCGACGAGCGCCGTGACGAGCACTGACTCTTCGCTCTCGGGTGCGGCGAGGAGCAGCGGGAGCACAGGGGCGGGAGGGTCCGCGCTCTCGTCGTAGACGAAGCGTCGAGTCACGCCGATCGGCGGTGCGGCGATCGCACGCGCACCCGCTGCTCGACCGCCCGCACGCGCGGCATGAACACCGAGCGAACCCCGACGCGCTGGAACACGCGCGATGCCAGAGCCTCGAAGCTACGGTCGTGGTCGATCACATTCCGGTCGACGATCGCGACGTACTCGTTCTCGTACTGCCGCAGGAGGCGGGCGCGGTTTTTCGCGTACCACTCCATGTCGCCCTGCAGGTCGTAGTCGTCTGAGGGTCCGCTTCGGCGGCGTTCTGAAGCGTGCGTTCGAGCGTCTCCGCCACGAACGCTGCGAGCGTGGTCCCTCGCCGGGCTGCAGCCGCTTTGGCCTCGCGAACGAGGTGACGCGGCATTCCCCGCAAATACAGGGTCGATCCCGAA